>CAZZVO010000079.1:0-14585 GCA_964657505.1 uncultured Mucilaginibacter sp. | reverse complement strand
ACTTCCTTGTAGTACATACTGTTTTTATCGGTCATATTATAAACCGGCGGCGGCGGAACGCGAAACTGCGCCGAACTGCTCATCACCATCGGCCTGATCATCGCCCAATGCGGCTCCACAGCTTCGGCGTACATCGGCGGCGTTGGCACCCATCTACCCAAAGAATCGTTAATTGAAAATTTAGATGCGCTCCGGGTTTGTAAATAATGGTCGCCTTTGCTCCATTTTAAAATTGCTGCACCTACTTTTTTGGCATAAGCTTCCGAAGCCGTTTTCATTTCTTCCGGCATTCCTTTTTCCGTTGCCAACATTTTTAAGCTATCGGTATAAAGTTTTAAGCTTCCTTCGGGAAAAGTTACGGCCTCGCCAACCTGACAAAAAGCAAGCAACGCAGCATAAGAATAACAAATGGCGATATCTTTTCCGGGTTTTGGAACTGCTTTTAACTCGTTTAATTGTCCGGCTAAAGACTGATAATGTTTGGAGTCTCCGGCAGCAACAACTTCGTAACCGGCAATCGTGGCGTAAGCATAATTGCGCGAAGCAACAACGGGCGTAAAATTATTGCCCATCACGACATCGTTTAGTTCGTGGACAGTTTTGGAATATAGAAGAGGATTGTTGAACGTTTGCTGATAATTAGCTTGTTTTTTACAAGATGTAGCAAGCAATGAAACAGTAAGTAGCAGCAAACAAGAAATTCTCATAAAAGAAGCATTCATTTAACGTTATAAGTTTTATGGTTCGGGCCGATACCTGTTAAAGTAATTGATTTCCAATTAGATGGCAATTTACTTTTGATTTGTGTGATACCTTTTGGCGTAATATCTAATCCGCCGAAACCCATCAGTAAACTTTGTACAATTCCACCGGCTCCAGTCGCAAAATATGGATTGGTGCCGCCTTTTGTTTCGGCAATTACGCGGAAAGGCGGAACTAAATTTGGCTCGTAAGATTCTTTAAACCAATGATAAGCTTTCTCGCCATCGCCCAAACGGGAATATAACAAGGCGAAAATTGCTTGCGTCATCGCTGGTGTTCCTTCATTTGGAATGCGTGTTTCGTAATAAGCCAAATCTTTTTTTATTTGATTTGGATCAGTGATGGTTTTCAGCGGATAAGCTAGCAAATTTACATCGCCTTGTTTAATTCCTTCTCCGTGATAAGAAGCATGTTCTTGCGTTACGCCGTTTGGTAGTTTCAGGATCGGGATATTTTGCGCCACCAAAGCCCAATCAGCATTAGCAGGAATTCCCAATAATTTAGCTGCTGCCGCTGCATTTTGCAAATTCACTTTTGCGGCAGCATTGGTAAAAGCGTTGTTATCTACATTTTCTGCCCATTCATCTGCAGCCACGACATTTTTTATATCGAAGTGACTTGTACCGTTTCTTTCCACGCGACTTGCCCAAAAATCAGCACAAGCCGAAATGATTGGCCAACCTCGTTCGCGCAGCCAGGTTTTGTCCTGTGTAACACAGTAATAATTCCAGGCCGCATTGGCAACATCTGCCGTAATATGATGTTCAAACGGACCGCTTAAAGCCCAAACTGGCGTTTCTTCTACACCTGTTCCGGCACTTTCCCAGGGGAACATCGCGCCTTTAAAACCATGTGAGAAGGCATTTTTTCGTGCAGCTTCCAATCTTTCAAATCGATATTCGACTAATGATTTCGCAATTTCCGGATGTAAAACCAGCAACGCCGGATACATCCAAACTTCTGTATCCCAAAAAACATGTCCGTTATAACCCAAACCCGAAAGCCCCATTGGCGAAGGCGAAAAAGCAGTTCCGGCACGCGAAAACGAATATAAATGATACAACATGCTGTGGATATCTTGCTGCGCCTGCGCATCACCTTCAATTTTGATGTCGCTTTTCCACAATTCATCCCAAGCCTGGTTGTGGAATTTTAGCAAACGGTCGTGCCCTTCTAATCTTGCAAAAATTGTTAAACGTTCTGCTTCATTTAACGGATCATCATGGTGCGCGGAAGTAATGGAAGAACCGATCACAGAAAAAGTATAAGTTTCGCCGGCTTTCACGTTTTTGGTGAATTTCATCAGGTGCATATTGCTGTCCCACATTTCGTGAATTACGGCTGGTTCCTGCCCGTGCGGTTCGTTAAATAAAAAACTGGTGGAAGCGCATAACTGTAATTTCCCGGTTGGACTTTTTGCGGTTGAAGTCAGCAGCTTGAGCGTAACATGCGGCCGGTCGATTTCGTTGTAATAATTTTGCACTTCGCGTAAAGCATCCGGTGCTTCCATTACGCTGGCTGGTGTAATCGTCAAATCTTTTTTTGCCGTGATCGAAACATCCATTAAAACCGTGAAAGGCAATTGGCGCAAAGAATAGTAAGTGTATTTTACAGTTACTTCATCAGCATAAGAAAAAGTAGTGGTAAAAGAAGCATGTTGCATATCCAGTTCCTGCTGCATGTTGGTGGCGGCTTTAGCATCTAAACGTTTGCCGTTGATGTCTAAATTCATGTTCAGCAAATTAAAACTGTTCAAGAAGTTGCTCACGCGGCCGCGGCCATATTGGTCGTAAACTCCGGCCAAAACCACATTTTTCACTTTAAAAGGTTCGGGAGAAGAAACAATACCGATCATGCCATTGGCAACCGTAACGCCGTAATAATTGGCCGGGTCAATTTTATTAGCCGTAATATGCCAGGCATCCTGTGCTTTCGCTTGGAAAAGGCAACAAAAAATACCCGATAAAAACAGTATCAGTTTTTTTTTCATGATTTAGGTTTTGGTTTTAATCCGAAGAATTCTATTCCCTCGTTATTTCTGGCAACGGCATAAATGTAGCCGTTTTTTGTTTTGATTTTTTTGATGTCGCGTATTTCTCCGCGAAGCAAAAAGCCATTTTTTACAGGCGAAGAAGTCTGGAAATTTCGGTTTTTATCAGAAACTAAAACATTACCGTAATCTGCATCATAACGGCCTTCATAAGGTAAAACGCCGTAGAAATTCCCACCGGCCAAAATGCTGTTTTTATCACCCCAAAATTGCGCAAAAGCAAATAATGGAGCTACCTGAGCCGAGGAAGGAAACGCTTTAAACTGAAAATTTCCATCGCCCTGGTTGTAAAAAACACCGGAAGAAAAAGTATTAACCGTTAACACATTATCTGTTTTTAAGGAATCACCAAAAAGTTCTTGCACTGTTTTTCCCGCGAAATCGTGGTAATACAAAAACTTCTTTTTAAGCATCGGGACTTGCTTTTCAATCTCGCCTTTGCCTAAAAAAGTGTAGTCTTTTTGGTTGATGCTGTAAGTGAGCAAAGGATCGACCGTCCCATTTTTATCCAAATCCGATAAATACAGTTTCACCGGGTTTTCTGCGGAAGGTTTGAGCTTTGAATTTAAGCCGTAGTTGCCGGCTACAATATCTATTTTGCCGTCGCCATCCACATCTGTTGCCAAAATCCGTTGCCACCAGCCGCTTGCCGCTTCCATTTGTGCCGAATGCTGCTGCACCAATTTTCCTTTTTGGTTGATAAACACTTTAACCGGCATCCATTCCCCGGCAACAACCAGATCCGGCCAGCCATCGTTATTTAGATCTGTGAAAGCCGCAGAACGCACCATGCCTGCATTTTTAAGTTCGATGGGAATTGTAGCTTGATGGAAATTTCCTTTTCCATCGTTCATTAAAAAATAAGATTCCGGGATTTTGCCAAACTCACGTGCATCAGGCGCAGCAGCAACAAAAATATCAGGGAAACCATCGTGGTTAACATCAGCAACGGCGACGGCAGATTTATTCAGTTTGATTTCGGGAATGGAATTTGATCGTTTAAAGTTTCCTTTTCCATCGTTCAAATACAATCGATCTGCCAGTTCTGCACTTCCGTTTGGCATTTCGTTTCCGCCGCTTGCTACGTACAAATCTGGGTTTCCATCCAGATTTACATCGATAAAAACAGCATCAACGCCTTCAATTCCTGCATCGGCCACAAACGCCGGTTGAACCGATTGTTTAAACCCACCATTTTTTTGTTGGATAAACAAAGCACCTGCTTGTCCTCTTGCGCCGCAAATGTAAAAATCGTCCAGGCCATCGTGATTTAAATCTGCAACAGCCACTCGCGGGCCTTCCGTAGAAAGCATGTGCGGAATGAGCGGCTGCCAGTTAAAATCTACATAACTATTTTCCTGATGCTTCCAAGTAATTTTCTGATCTGCGGTGATGTTTTCGAACAATACTTGTTCAGGTTTAAAAAAAACATTTTGCTCAAAATGGCCGCTTGCATTTTTTTGGTCGATGGTTAGAAGCTGATTTGCTTTTACATTTTTAATAACCTGATACGTCTGGTTTGGCCAAACGATTAGCAAACTATCCGCCTTTTTCTGGTTGTTCAAGCCAAAATGCAGTTTTGGTTCTACCGAAGATTGAAAGCCGCGCGTTAACATCAACTGCTGGTATTGCATTTTTCCACCCGAAAAAACGTAAGCTTTTACACCGATACCAAAATGGTTGTCCTCTTTCCCGGTAAATTTTATGCTGAGGTAATTGCTGCTTTTATCCATGTTTTTATAAATGCAAGCTTCGTGGTTTAAGTTATTGGTGATCAAATCCAAATGACCGCTATTATTTAAATCAGCATATGCCGCACCGTTAGAAAACATCGCATCTTTAATTCCCCAGATACTGCTTTTATCGGTAAATTTTTCGCTTTGCGTCCCTTTAAAAATAAAACTGTGTGCTTCGCCGGTTGGCATTTGATCCAGCACTAAACTATCGGATTGATGGCCGCTGCTTAAAGCTGCCTGCACCGATAAATCAGAAATATAGCTGATGTAATCCATATCCGTTGGGCGGCGTTTGATACCGTTTGCAATGAATAAATCTTTAATGCCATCGTTATCGAAATCGGCCATCAACGGACTCCAACTCCAATCCGTAGCTGCAACGCCATCCATCAAAGCAACTTCGCTGAAAGCTTCTCCATCACCAAGATTTTTTTGCAAACAATTGCGCGAATACTGGTTTTGAAAGCCGCCATTTACAATTTTGTATTTGTATTGATCGTAAGTTTCGTCGCCGCCGTACGTTTTTAAAACCTTTTCATCGCCGGGCAACATATCGGCCGTAAAAATATCTAACTGACCATCGTTGTTAAAATCGGCCATATCGTTGCCCATGCTAAAGCGGCTGTAATGGTTAAAATGCTTGGATCCGGCTTCGGTAAAGGTGCCGTTGTGGTTGTTGATGTAGTAATAATCGTTCTCGTGAAAATCGTTTCCAACGTAAATATCGTCCCAGCCATCGTTGTTTAAATCGCCAACGGCCAAACCCAAACCGTAACCTAATGCGCTGCTGTAAATACCGGATTTTGCCGTAACATCTTGAAAATGATTATTTTGGTTGAGATACAACCTACTGCCGGCCAGCAAATTTGTTTTCCTTCGGGAACTTGTATCGCCATAAGTTTCTACTGAATGATTGGATTGATTGAGTAAAAAACAATCCAATTTGCCATCGTGGTTGTAATCGAAAAAAACGGATTGTGTAGAATATCCGGAAAAATCCAGGCCAAATTCTGCTGATCTTTCGGTAAAAGTACCATCGTGGTTGCTGACGTACAACATGTTGTGGCCTTTCAAATTCAGCTTTCCGGCAACGGCGCAAACATAAATATCCAGCCAGCCATCGTTGTTTACATCGGCCATGGTAACGCCTGTGCACCAATCCGCCGTGCCGTTTACACCAGCTTTTTGGGTGATGTCCTGAAATTGATAATTGCCTTTATTCAGATACAATTTATTGCCGCCTTTTTTATTTGCCGTAAAAAACAGATCGGGCAAACCATCATTGTTGATATCGCCCACAGAAACGCCGCCGCCATTGTAAAAATAGAGATATTGCAGGATGCCGGGCTGATCGCTGTCGTTCAAACTATTGGTAAAATAGACATTGGTTTGATTAGAATTAAGTAGTTGAAAAAGTGGCGGTTCAATTTTTTTTTGTTTACAGGAGAAGTTTGTACAGGCAAGAAGCAGAAGCAAGATCGGCTTTAACAGAATAAAATTGGTACGGCTAATTGGAACAGTTTTAATCAATGGATCAGGTTTCTTCGGTTGTTTTTGGAGAGCAAATCAGATTTTATCATCTCCATCAAAGTAAAATTTAAACTTATAATTGGTTTATAAAAGTATCGAATTGTAACTGTGCGAACAAGCGTTTACGTTGAAAATATCTTGCTGATTCTCGCTGTTTGAGATGATCGAATGCTTCGTTTATCGTGCTAAAATTGTGATCAATGTTAGTTTTTTAATGCTAAAAGAAGCATGTACTTTTAGAAACCAATTATTACACCTTCTGAATGAATAAAAAAACAGTCATCTACTTAATCATTATCGCTGTTGTTATCCTAATTTGCTTTACGCCTTTTAACCAAAAAAAAACAGTAAATATACAAGCACCATATTTTATTACGCTGCAACAACTGCTAAGGCCCGACAACTGGAAAAACTGGCAACCGGATACAAAGTTAGCCTGGAAGCAAGATTCGTCACAAGTGAAATTGGTTAAACGGCGTACTTCTTTTACCATCCAAAAACCCGGTTTTACCTTAGCTGTTGATCATGCTAACGGCTTCGGGTTTGATGTTAAAAAAACGATTAACGGCAAAACCAGCAATTATTATTTTGTAGCTATACCGAGTAACATAAGCGGGAATTCCATCATCATCTGCACAAAAAAAATAAACTTAATACAGTTAATGGGCAGTTATTTTGGTGCTGATTTTTCTCTAACCGACATTCCTTATTTAAAAAATTATTTAGAAGATCCACGTCAATATTATGGCTTCGACATCAAAAAAACTACCGTTACAGACAGCAATGTGGTGGTGATTAAAAAGGTTGTTGCTACCACAAATAAATTAGCTGCGATTGCACAAATTCAGCAAGATTTGAAGCAATTTATCCAGCAACATCATTTAAAAATTGTGCAACCGCTAATTGCAGATATCCGGGATATTGGCACCGATTCTTTGAGGATTATGATTGGGCTGCCTATAGATAAACAAACGCTTTCAGCAGGAAAAATCGAATTTATGCACCTGCCACCGCACGGCAGAATGTTGACCGGCCTTTATACTGGTAAATATAGCGGTCGGCAAAAGTTGTATTTGGCCATGAAAACTTATATAGCAGACCATTCTTTATCATCGCCAGAAGATCCTTACGAAAAATATCTGGACAATAAAATACCGGCAAGTGATACCAGTTTGGTGCACTTACAGGTAAATTTCCCTATTTATTAACCTGCTTAAATATTTGTAACGCATCGTTATTCCGCGCCACAATAATAGCTGCTCCATTTTTAGTTTTGATCTGGCGGATATCCCTAACTTCCCCTTTAATAAATAAGCCGCTGCTTGCGGGAGGCAAATAAGTAAAGCCGTGTTCTGTAGTGCCCAAAAATGTAGTACCATAGCTGGCATCGTACCGGCCTACTTCTGGTTTTAAGCCATAAAAGTTGCCGCCTAAAAATAAATCGGGTAAATTATCCTTGTTCATATCTGTAGCCAGAATACTGTAAACAGGCGAAAATTGTGCTTGTATTGGCAGCGGCTGCATTTTAAAACTACCTTTTCCCTGGTTATAAAAAAAGCAGGTTTGTGTTTGGTTTACCGTTAAAACAGATGCTTTTTCTAACACTTCTGCGGAAAATATATCTTCGATACTTTTGCCGGCATAAGCATCATACCTTAAAATTTTCTTTTTTAAAGAGGGCAACTGTCGCAAAAGATCGTCGTGCAAGTTGAAGATATAGGGTTTTCCATCCGTTTTATAATAAACCGGAATGCATTCTACCTGCCCGTTGTTATCAAAATCAGACACGTAAAGTTTGGCCGGATGGTTAACATCTGCTGCAATTTTTGAATTTAAACCATTATTGCCAGCGATTAAATCCATTCTGCCATCGCCATTTAAATCTGCAACGGTAAGGCAATTCCACCAGCCGGAAGATTTGGCGATTTCTGCTGTCTTTTTAAGTTTTCCATCAACGTATTTCAGGATAGTTACTGGCATCCAATCGCCAACAACAACCAAAGAATTTTTCCCGGTGCCATCAATATCAACCCATTGTGCATCGGTTACCATGCCTAACTTTTGAAGTTCTGGTGCGATGGTTGAAGTTATATCTGTAAAATTTCCATGCCCGTCATTCCTTAACAATTTACTGGTTGGGATTACGCCGTAAGCATCGGGAACACTCCTGCCGCCGATAAAAAGATCACCATTATTATTGTTTACACGGACACAGGAAGCATTGATAGAAACCAGCGGCCAGCCTTTATATTGTCGTAAAAAATTACCTTTTCCATCGTTTAAATACAACCTCGATAAAAGGTTGAGCGAACCTTCTTTTTCCTGGTTACCGCCGGAAACTACGATCAAATCTATATCGCCGTCATGGTCAACATCCAGAAACAGCGCACCAATATCTTCGCTTAGTTTATCCTGCTCCAAAGCAAATTCTCTTTTTTGTACGAAGGTTCCGTTTGGTTGCTGGATGAAAACTTTTGCGGTATCGTTAATTGCGCCACCCATGAAAAAATCTTCCAAACCATCACCATTTATATCTGCAACAGCCAGTTTTGGGCCTTCGGTAGAAAGCATTTTTGGGATCAGCCTTTGCTCATCAAAGTCCTTGTAATTATTTTCCTTGTGATAAATATCGCCTTTGATATCAGTAACCGTACTGTTTTTATAGTACAAATTTTGTTTAGCAACTGCCGGTTTAAATTGCAGTTTAGCTTCTGTTTGCTTTAGTGTAAGCGTGTTATTTGTCTTAACATTTTTGATAATCTGCATCTTTAAATTCGGCCAGATCACCTTCACGCTATCAACTTGATTATTGTTGGCAGTACCAAAATTTAATATTGGTTCCACACTGCTTTCAAAACCTCTAACCGGCATTTGCTCAAGCAACTGCATACTGTTTTTACCATATAAAATTACCTTTGCGCCTATGCCAAAAGTGTTCATTCCGTTGCCTTGTAGTCTTACTTTAAGATAATGTGCTTTCGTCCGTTCCGACGTCATATTTCGGTAGGTAAAAGCAGTACCGTTTTCGTTGTTAACCACTAAGTCTAAATCGCCGTCGCCGTCCAAATCGCCATAAGCCGCACCGTTGCTAAAAGTTGGCGTGCCTAAACCTAATTGTTCTGTTTCGTTTTTAAACTGCAGGTTTTTTTGGTTGATAAAACCATAATTGGCAATAGGCGTGGAAGGCATTTTATCTAAAAACGATTTCATTTTAAAGCCGCCTTTTTGAACCTGGTTCATCACTTCCTGACTACTGAAATAAGCCAGAAAATCCTGATTCGTTAAGTCTTTACTGATGCCATTGCTTACGTAAATATCCTTCCAGCCATCATTATTAAAATCAAAACAAAGCGCGCCCCAGCTCCAATCTGTTGCATTTACGCCAGCCAGGCAAGCGATATCACTAAAAGTACCGTCTCCATTATTTAACTGTAAACAATTGCTGGAAAATTGGTGATGAAAATCGCTTTGTAACTTGGCGTTATACACATCGTATTCATCAAATTTGGTCGTGGTTTTTAATCGATAATCATTTTCGGGCAACATATCTGTTGTAAAAACATCCGGCAAACCATCATTGTTAATATCGGCCATATCCGAACCCATAGATGATTGGCTCATGTGGCCCATCGCTTCATTACTGTTCTCTTTAAATGTGCCGTTATGCTGATTGAGGTAGAGGTAATCATGCTCAAAAAAATCGTTGGAAATGTATAGATCGTCCCATCCGGTGTTATTCATATCACCAGCAGCAATGCCTAAACCGAACCCAATTTCGCTGCCATAAATACCAGCTTTTGCACTTATATCTGTGAATTTTCCCTTGTCGTTCCGGTACAAACGATCGCCGTTTTTAGGGTCGCGGACGTTGCGCAAATTGCGGTTGTAGCCAAAACTGCCGATAGGCCGGTAACTATTATTTAGTACGAAGCAATCCAAGTCGCCATCATGGTCGAAGTCAAAAAAAAGTGCTTGTGTAGATAAACCCTTGTCATCCAAACCATATTGCGCTGCTTCTTCCTTAAAAGTTCCATCTTTTTGATTGATATACAATTCATTGGCGCGGTCAGCATCTTTTAATCCGCCGCTGTTGCAAACATAAATATCCAGCCAGCCATCGCCATTAATATCTACCATAGATACACCGGTATGCCAGCGGTGTGCTCCTTTTACCCCTGCTTTTTCGGTGGCATCCTCAAACTTCCAATTGCCTTTGTTGATATATAATTTGTTGCTTCCCTGATTGGCACTGAAAAAAATATCCGGCTTGCCATCATTGTTTACATCGCCAATGGCAACACCGCCGCCGTTGTAATAATTGCGGTAATTAAAAACGTTGAAGTCTTCGTTATCCGTTACTTTATTGTTAAAAGTGATTCCGGTTTGTGTAGAAGGAACCATTTGGAACAGAGCATCCTCCGGGATTAAGCTTTTCTTATGCTGACACGAAAGACAAAAAAAGGGCAGTAAAAGAAGTATGTAAATATTACTACGGAAGCGCATAAAAGAAAGAAATTACAAAGCTAAAATGGAGCAGTAAATTAATACTGCTCCATTTAATAACCATCTGGAAACTAATTAAAAATTAATAACCTGGGTTTTGTGTTAGGTTAGGGTTTTTCTGTCTCGCTGTCTGTGGGATTGGGAACAACTGTGCGTGAGTATCCGCATCTGCTGTTTTAAACTGCCTTTTATCACCAAAATGGCCAAAGCGGATTAAATCCTGTTTTCTCCAGCCTTCCCATACAAATTCGCGGCCTCTCTCAGCCAAAATACTGTCCAACGTAAACGCGGCTACAGTAAAATTAGCCAATTTAGCCCTTAGACGTACCGGGGAAGTATAGGTTAAAGCCGCAACTGGATTGCCTAAACGATATTGGCATTCTGCTTTCATCAGTAACACATCAGAATAGCGCATTAAAGCGAAATCTGCATCCTGGCCTTGAAACCCAGGTGTAATTTGCCACTTTTGCTGACGAACACCGTCGTATTCAGTTGCAGTATAGAGATTGCTAATTTGCGGACGGAAATTTAAAACTAATGAGCTATCGCTTCCGCGGGTTGTAAGCGGTGTTACACCATCAGATGCATATTGAACGCCCGATTGCCAACCTGCTTTACGGGCATCGGCATTGTTAAATTTGCTATAAAAATCGGCTGTTGTTGTAAAACCATTCCATGGACCACCTGTGCTACTAAAGTTATATTTAGTAGCTTGATTGTAATGGAAAGTCATCATCTGGATGTTTAAACCAGGGGCACTAATGTGATCGTAAGGGATTACAAAAATATTCTCGGTAGAACCAGTGTTATTGCTGGAAAAGTTATCTAAAAAATTACTTTGCAAGCTATAACCAGCCGTAGTAATCGAATCGCAATATTGATTACAAGATGTATATCCTGTTAAATCAGTTGAACCTGTAATTACATTTTTGTTTAGATAAACTTTTGCCAATAAAAAGTATGCACCCCATTTGTTTAAACGGCCGTACTGGCCTGGGTCTTGAGCTGGTGTACTGGCACTAAGTTTTGAGCCATTAGAGGTAAGCTCTGTAACTAAAAAGTTGTAAACATCGGTTGCTGAACTTCTGGTTACTTTACTTGCATCTTGGGCGGTTGAGGTTAACAGTGGCACGCCACCATAATTAGTAACTAATTGAAAGTAATAATAAGCACGTAACACTTTCAACTCAGAAATAGAATAAGCCGTACTGGTAGTTGGCGGTAATCCTTGTAAAAGGTTAATTGTGATATTAATTTGTCCGATTGTATTGTAAGCATCGTCCCAAGCACCAGTAATGTTGCTATGGCCTGGGCCATATGTATGCAGCCATAATTGCTGCCAAACACCACCATCTGCCCAGTCACCACCAATACGGCCCGGTACAATTAACGCGTCCGAGGTTTCTTCGGATGTAAGCAACATGGCATTATTTGCGGTTAAACCTTGCATTTTTGTATAAGTACCCAACACAATTGCCTGGAGATAAGCAGTACTGTTAGATGCCAATTCCGGTGTTACGCTGTCTTTCGCAACGTTTAGTTCTTTCTTGCAAGAAGAAATGCTAAGCCCGATCAGGAGCGCAGCAGTTATAAATAAATGTATCTTTTTCATTGTATTTTTTGGTTAATATTACTTAAGTGCAAGTCTGATACCTAAAGAAACCTGACGCGGCCTTGGATAAAGAAACTGACGGGAATCTATACCGGTTAAATTCTGGGAATACCCGCCGCCAATGTTAAGTTCTGGATCAACGCCTTTATAAGGTGTAAATGTATATAGGTTATTACCAGCTACATATACGTAGAAGCTACTGACGTAGTTGTTGTCTTTGATTTTAAATGTGTAGCCCAAATTAGCACTTTGAACTTTTAAGAAAGAAGTGCTTTGCAACCAGTAAGTTGAAGGTTGTGATGAACTGGTAATGTTGTATTTTAAAGCATCTGCCAAAATACCATAAGTACCTACTTTTTGCAAGCTGGTATAGTTCATATAAGGTTCGTTAAAACCTTTACCACCATAACTTCCACGAAGGAAAAGGCTTAAATCAAAACCTGCATAGCTAAACGAGTTGGTAATGCTATAGTTAAACTTTTCCTGCGTAGAGTAAAACTTACGATCTTGTGTGCTGCCATCATCAGCAAGGTTAAGCTGTGATATATCGCTTGTTGCAGTTCTGCTTCCATCAGCGGCGTACTTCCAAAACAACTGGTTGCCTTTAGCATCTTGTCCTGCATAACCAGGAAGAAGCAGTGTACCAACCGGATAACCTACTTTATAATAGCCAATTTGCGAAATTGCTGCACTGATACCCGTACCACCGGTTGTACCTACGTTAGTTTGCGTAGTATTAAATTCAAGACCGTTCAAGGCACCTGATAAATTAAGAATTTTGTTACGGTTAAGGCCAAAGTTTACTCCGGCATTCCACGTAAGTTTGCTTCCTGTAAGTATTTTACCATTTAAGTTAAAGTCAAAACCTTTGTTTTCCATGCTGCCTATATTAGCAAGGATATTGTTGATAAAGTAGGTACTGCCCGTTGGTACGGTATAGTTATACAATAGGTGGTTGGTTTTTTTGTAATAATAATCGAAACTACCTGATAATCTTCCTTGAAATAAACTGAAATCGGTAGCGATATCAGTTGCGGTTGTAACCTCCCAACGCAAATCAGGGTTAGGATTTTGTATGATAAAAGGAGCAGTCTGAAAAGTACCTGTATTACCGCTATAATACAATGAACCACTGCCGGGACCGAATAAAGTTTGAGAAGCGTAAGGACTAATTGCATCCTGGTTACCAACCTGACCAATACCACCTCTTAATTTTAAAGAAGAAAGCCAGCTTACATCCTTTAAAAACTCTTCGCTACCGATATTCCAAGCAACACTACCCGAAGGGAACAACTGGCCCTGATTGTTGATACCCAATTTATTAGACTGGTCATAACGGGCATTACCTGTGATATAATATTTATCAGACAAGTTATATTCTACCCTGCTGAACAAAGACTTAATTATGAACCCTTGGCTGTAAGAATTAATATCCTTTACACTAATGGCATTTGCTGCGTTTAAAGCAATGTTTGCTAAATTAATGTTGTTAAAATCGTGTGCACCAACACGTAAACCGTCGTAGTCATTTTCAAATTGTTCTGCGCCGACTAAAATATTCAATCTGCTTTTGCCAATAACACCTTTGTAACTTGCAGTTACACCGTAAGTAGAATTAATGCCTGTGTTTACACCTTTATCCACATCTCCTTTACCGGTAATTGTAGGCGTGTAACCATTAAAATCCTGAATTGCACGAACTAATGGAGTTGGAGGATAAAAAATTAAGTTACTACTCGAGGTACGGATAGCATTTGCATACGGACTGATCGTGATATCTTTTGTAAGCGCGTAATCCAAACGCAAAGCACCAGTTAACCTATCTGTTAAACCAGTATTGGTAAGATACATCAACTGCGGCAACGGATTTGCTTCCTGCGTGTTGTTAATCAACTGATAATTGTTAGGGTTATTAGAATCGTAAGGAGTTGGTACTACGTTGTACGGACTGATAACAGAAGGGACACTGGCTGCGAACAGGAAAACACTACCGTCCTGCGGATAATTAGCCGGAGAACTATTGGTTGTATGCGAAGCAGATACGTTCATATTGACCGTTAGCTTATCATCCAAAAGTTTTTGGTCCAGGTTAAAACGTGCATTTAAATCCCTGCGGTAAGAATTGCGCACATCACCTTCCTGGTCGTAATAGGTTGCAGAACCACGGTAATGCCCTTTTTCAGTTCCACCAGAAATTCCCACACTTTCATTATGCGAGATACCTGTATGGGTAATCAGTTTAAACCAGTTGGTATTTGCACCCTGATCACTAGTAGTAGAAGTGCCTGTGGGCATTGCTTTGCCATAAAACTGCTGGTAAGCCTGCAAATATTGTGTCCGATCTGCAAAGTTTAACAGATGCAAAGGGGATTCAGCGGCTGTATAAGCATCC
>CAZZVO010000078.1:0-14597 GCA_964657505.1 uncultured Mucilaginibacter sp. | reverse complement strand
ATAAAAGAAGCATATCGGTTGATGCGCCAAAATGCTTTTGAACTTCCTAAAACGAAAGCAGAATATGTGGAAGGCAAAGGTCGGCGGGCTTTAGATTCGTATTTGAAATACGGTTATATTCCTTTGGAAGACAGCGTGAAAGATGCTTTCCACAAAATGGAGCAGGTGAGTCGGACGATGGAATATGCGTATGACGATTATGCTTTGGCGCAAGTATCGCAAAAACTCAACATGAAATCAGATTATAATTTACTGATCAAAAGGGCATCAAATTATAAAAATGTGTTCGATCCAAGTTTAGGTTTTGTGAGAGGAAAAATGCAAAATGGCGAATGGATCAAAGCATTTAACCCGGATGCAAAGCAATCTTACATCACCGAAGGAACGCCGCGCCAATATACTTTTTACGTTCCCCAAGATGTGCCGGGATTGACCAAACTAATGGGCGGAACAGGAAAATTAGAACAAGCTTTAGATAGTATTTTCATCAAAAAAGAGTACTGGCACGGCAACGAACCAGGCCACCAAATTCCGTTTATGTATAATTATACGGCCAGCAGTTGGAAAACACAAAAAGAGGTTCGCAATATTTTGGCTGAAGAATACAGCGACGGACCGGGAGGTTTAGGCGGAAACGATGATGCCGGGCAAATGTCGGCCTGGTACATGTTTGCGGCTATTGGTTTTTATCCGCTTAACCCAATTTCCGGCGAATATTTATTGTGTTCGCCTATTTTTGATCAGGTGGAAATCAATCTCCCCGGAGGAAAAAAGTTTCATATTGTTTGCCATAAAAGTTCTGGCAAATCGGTTTACATCAGTTCCGTAAAATGGGATGGGAAAGCGTACAGCAAGAATTTTATTACTTATAATGATGTAATAAAAGGCGGCAAATTAGACCTTTATTTACAAGATAATCCCGATAAAAAATGGGCAACGAAACCGGCAGACCAGCCCGGTGGCTTATCTGCAAAAGTTAAATAGTGTTTTTATCATGCTAAAAAAATATGTTTCAGTGCTCGTGATTTTGGCTTTCACCTGCTTAATTACTGTTGCACAACCGGTTCAAAAAGTATTCGATATTAAGCAGTTTGGTGCCGTTGGCGATGGCAAAAGCAATAACGCCGAAGCCATACAAAAAGCCATTGATGCGTGCACGGCAGCAGGCGGCGGAAGGGTAATTGTCCCAGCGGGAAATGTATTTGTTACCGGTCCTTTCAAGTTAAAATCGTTTGTGGAATTTTATGTTGAATCCGGCGCAAAATTATTAGCCAGCAGCAACGAACAACTGTACACCGAAAGTGCCTTTCGGGAAAATAAAGGCGAAGGCACGATTTGGATTGGCGGCGAAAACCTGCAACAAGTTACCATTTGCGGCGGCGGCATTATCGACGGCAATGGGATAGCTTTTATGGGAAAAGAACTGGAGGATTCGTACGAGTTGAAGCCTTTTGACAAGGTTGATCCACGGCCGCATTTGCTTACTTTAATTAACTGTAAAAATTTGCGCATCCGCGATCTCACCATTCAAAATTCTGCTTATTGGACTGTGCATTTGGTTGGTTGTAATGATGTGGCGATCAACGATATTTCCCTTTTAAACAGTGTAAAAATCAGGAACAGCGATGGCATCGACCTCGACCACAGTAAAAATGTACGCATTGCTAATTGTACTATTGAGTCGGGCGATGATTGTATTTGTTTGAAAAACAGGCGCGAATATCAGGAATTTGGTGCTTGCGAAAATATTACGGTTACAAATTGCATCATGACTTCCAGTTCTTGTGCGTTTAAAATCGGTTCCGAAAATATGGACCGAATCAGCCATGTGGTCGTAAATAATTGCATCATTAAAAACAGTAACCGCGGTCTGGGTATTCAAAACAGAGATGAAGGTACGGTGGATGATGTTGTTTTTTCGAACATCATCGTCGGTTCGCACTTCTTCTCCGATGTTTGGTGGGGGAAATCTGAACCGATTTACGTAACCGCTTTCCGGCGTGCAACCGACAACAATAAAGATGCTGGCTGGCGTTTGCCCAAAGGCCAAACAGAAGGCAAAGTTGGTGCCGTAACCAACATTTACTTCAATAATATTAAGTGCCGCGGCGAAAACGGTATTTATTTGAGTGCGGAAACGGTCGACAAAATTTCGAATATTTATTTTGATCAGGTAAATATCAACGTTGATAAAACTACTTCTTTTACCGGTGGAATTTACGACCGCCGCCCGAGCAATGCGGTAGGATTAGTAAAAGGGAACACCGCAGGTTTTTACTTGGAGCAGGCAAGCAATATTTTTTTGAGGGACTGTACTGTTTCGTGGGGAAAAAACCTTCCACCGTATTTTGTACATTCGGTAGAAAGCCATGCAGTGAAATCATTGAAATTAAATAATGTAGATGGAATTGCCGCATTTCCGGGCAAGGCACAGGCAATGGAAATTAAGTAATGCGGGTAAAAATCGAGATGTTTTCACTATGTGCAACTTTAAAAATTATCTTTCGGCAGGGTTCTGCGAATAAAAAATCAAACAAAAACTTATGGATCATTCCTATTCAACCTTAAAAAAACAGTTTGCTTATTCTTTGCACCACAACTATTTCGGCGCGCGACTCGTCGTGTTTTGTTGCTGTTTTTATCCACCTAAATCTCATGCTGTTGCCAACAATTTGGTCGCGGTTGTAAGTCCAAACGGAAAAGTGCGCATGTCTGTCGAAATAAAAAACGGCACTTTAACATATTCGGTTACTTTAAATAATACGCCTGTAATTGAGCCATCCGGAATGGGTTTGGTTATCAATGGAAAAAAGTTAGGTTCAGGTGCAAAATTGGGGAAAATTCAAAAATACACTGTCAATGAGACTTATGCCACTTTAGGCGTACACAGCGTGGCCGTTAACAATTGTAATGGCGAAAAGATCACGATCAGTTCTGGCAGTTCGTCGTTTATTTTGGATACGAAAGTATTTAATGACGGCGTTGCTTTTCGCTATATTATTACCAATCAGGGAGATGTGGTAGTTGATAAAGACAGCACGCAATTTAAAATTCCTGTTGGTACAAGTGTATGGTCTCAGTCTAACATCAAATATTACGAAGGCCGGTACTCCAAAAAGAACATTGCAGATTTTAAATCAGGAGAATTGGCTGGTCCGCCGTTGACGCTGGAACTTGCAAATAATGCTGGTTTTGCAGCCATCACAGAAGGCGGTTTGGTTGACTTCGCAGGCATGTCTTTAATAGCCAGCGGTAACAATAGTTTCGTGGCCAACCTTACCGGAGAGACCAAGAAAATCGGGAACATTGAATCTCCCTGGAGAATAATTGAAGTAGGAAAAAGCCTGAACGATTTGGTTAACTGCGATATTGTAACGAATGTTTCCCCGGCTTTTGATCCCAAATTATTCCCGCAAGGTGTTCATACTGATTGGGTTAAGCCGGGAAGAAGTGTGTGGTCTTGGTTGGCTAAATCCAGAGATATTACGTTAGACAATATGAAACACTTTACCGATCTGGCCGCACAATTAGGTTTTGAATACAACCTCGTTGATGAAGGTTGGGGCGATTGGAAAGACGGCACGCGCGACAAATGGGACATGATGAAGGAGCTGGTGGACTATTCTACCAGCAAAGGTGTTAAGGTTTGGGTTTGGAAAGCTTATCCGGATAGGAACGGTATCCCGGGCATTAACACAGCCGAAAAGCGGCAAGTGTTTTTTAAAAAGTGTAAGGATTTAGGAATAGCCGGACTTAAAGTTGATTTTTTTGATTCTGAAGCTCAGGAAATTGTTGATTTTTACCAATCAGCTTTAAAAGACGCCGCGCAATATCATTTGATGATGGATTTCCACGGAGCGAATAAACCAACCGGCGAAAACAGAACTTATCCCAACGAACTGACAAGGGAAGCGATACGCGGTATGGAAAACCATTCGCCCTGGGCACCAGGCAACACTACGCTGCCATTTACACGTTACCTCGCCGGTCCTGCTGATTTTACACCATTGCATTTTGGCGACCGTTTGGGAGAAATAAGCTGGGCACAGCAAGTGGCAACGATGGTGGTTTTTACTTCGCCTTTGTTGTGCCTCGGTGCTGATCCGCAGAGCATTCTGGATAATCCCTGCAAACAAATGATCCAAAGTATCCCGCCGACCTGGGACGAAACCGTTGTTTTGCCGCAAAGTAAAATTGGCGAACTGGTTGTGTATGCACGGCGCAAAGGCAACACTTGGTATTTGGCTTGTTTAAATGGACTCGGCGAAAGTAAAAGCATTGTTGTTGATCTTTCCTTCCTCAAAAAAAGCCGGTACTCGCTTTCGGTAATCAAAGACGATCCTAAAACGCAGGCAAACGCAATGGTCGAAAACTCAAAACCATCAGCAGATCAAAAAATAAATGTAGTAATGAATGCTTTCGGAGGATTTGTGGCCAGGTTTGATAAAATCAACAACTGATATACTATCGTAACTTTAATCCCAAGAGATCGAAAAATTCAAATGCTTTTTTTATCATACAAAAGCCCCGGCAAACTAATATCGGGGCTTCTGTATTTAAAAGTTAACTTACATAGCAGGAGTAGCTTTTTTAACTACTTTGTGGTGCTTAGTTACTTTTTTTGTAGTTGTTTTACTGGCTTTGGCACTGTGTTTAACCGTGTCTTGTGCAAATGTTGCGTAACTACAAACAATTGTGGCTGAGGCAAAAAGGCATAAAATTGTGTTTTTCATTTTGTTTAGATTTAGTGTAGAGGTTAGGTTAGTATGAAAACTTTAATTGCAAAAGATAAAATGTAATGAATGCTTTTTCAGTTGGCAAAAACCTTCCACCAAACAGTTTTGATTGTGCTGGCTTTTAAAAAATAAGCAACAATCAAAGTAATCCCTAATCCTTTTAAAAACCCATCAAACGGTTTAGAAATTCGGGTAAAATCGCCAATAAAAAAAGCGCAGGTTAGTAATAACAGTCCAACAGGTAATAGCAGTTTTAATAAATTTCGTTTCCTCATTTGTAGTAGTTTTTTGTTCGGGTTTTTTTCTGACAGGCTAATCAGAAATGCTAAAAAAAGCATAATAAAAGAGAAATCAAAATAATTAACAATAAATTTTATTGCTTAATCTGTAAAATAAACCGCCTCAAAATTGTTCCAATTAAATTAAAAATTGGGTTGATTTTTCCGCCATAATTAAATCTCGAAAGTTGCATGCTTCGTTTATTGGTGTATTTTTATATGGCATTGAATTGTAAGTTTTAATGTGCTAAAAGAAGCATCTGTATATCATTTAGTTTTGTTCGGCTATTTTAAAACCTACTTTAGTTAATTTTGCAAGAGTTAAAAAAGCATCAAGCATAATTATTTAAGTTGATAACAGCATGTTCACAGGAATTATAGAAACTTTAGGCACCGTTACCGATCTCTTTTCAGATCAAGGCAACCTGCATTTAACCATCGGCTCCAATCTGGCGCACGAATTGAAGATTGATCAATCCATCGCCCACAACGGCATTTGTTTAACGGTTGTGGCCATTGCCGATGGTTTGCACACCGTTACCGCAATTGAAGAAACGTTAAACAAAACTAACTTGTACAAACTAAAAAAAGGTGATTTGGTTAACTTGGAACGTTGCATGCGGATGAACGACCGTTTGGACGGCCACATTGTACAAGGACATGTTGATCAAACTGCAGTTTGCATTACCTATCGTGAGTTGGAAGGAAGTTGGGAATATACATTTGAATATGATCCAACTCAAGGAAATGTGACGGTAGAAAAAGGTTCTGTTTGTGTAAACGGCGTAAGTTTAACAGTTGTAAATTCTTTCCAAAATGCTTTTTCGGTTGCGATAATTCCTTACACTTATGAACATACTAACTTGCAACAAGTAAGAGAAGGTTCTATAGTTAACTTGGAGTTTGATGTGATCGGGAAATATGTGGCGCGTTTAATGCAACGTTGATATTATTTTGTATTGATTTCAAAGTTTAGCAATCAATCCAACTTGTTTTCCATTGAAACCAACTTGTACATTTTTAAGAAACTGATTGGATGTTTTGCCATGATGGTTTTGGATAGCAAACATCGAACTATCAAACAAAAATAAAAACGCGCCCTGCAAAATTATGGAGTTGCCATAACCATGCAAACGATCGGAACTTTTATTGATGCCGCGTCGGTTTAAATAAAAACTGCCTGCTATGTAAGCAACGTCTAAACCGGCATTGATCAGTAAAATCTTTTCGGTTTTATGTTGCTCGCTGATACTTTGCGAAACAGAATATTCTTTGTTGGATGCTTCTTTTGCACCATAAAAACCTGCAGTTGCAATTCCGAGATTAACAATATTCCAGAAAATATTCATCTGGTGGAAGTATTTAGTTGCGCCTTTGGTCTTGTAAAATCCGACACTTCCAATGGCAATGTTTGCGATTGCCCAACCACCCAAAACTTTCATTCCGGTTTGGTTGATTTCGTTTCGTTTTTGGTTGAAGTTGGAAAGGGTATCTTGCGCTTTTGCTTTCGCAGAAAACAGAATCATAAACATGAGAAGCAGTTTTTTCATGAATTTTAAGCTAATGATAAAACTTCAAATAATATTAAAGAATCTGTCTGTACTTAAATGCCCCTTTAAAAACTAGTTCCCTAATTGAATTTTCATGTGTAATTCCCTTCCAGTAATTAGTAAATTCATCTATTAATTCTTTCATTCGTATTTGATTATTTACACCATCAATTATCTTCATATCCGCTGTAAACATTTCTTCTATTTCGATAATCTCTATTTCATACATTTTTCCAATTCCACCAAGATGTTTATCGATGTAATATTCACAACTGGAAATGTTATCAAAAAAGAAAGTTGAATCTAATCTGTTAGGAAGATTTTTGAAATTGTTCTTCCTTACTTTTTCAAGAATTTGTTCCCAAAGTATAGTCCCTTCATTAAAAAATACAAACTGGTTATCTTCATCAAAACTCTGAATAAATTCATTGACTAACGCTATCGGGATTCTTTGATTTTTATGATTGATATTTTTAGTAACACTAAAAATATCAATGTATTCTTCGTCTACAATAGAATTTGATACAATTTTTAAATAGTTATCTCCGTGATAATAGATTTGGTTACTTAGTGAAATTAGAAAATCAACTGAAATATTTAGTTGATCCATTACTCTAAAATAGATTTCGAAAAATTTTTCATAGTCTTTTTGGTCGAAATTTTTTCCATAATTTGATTTGCTAGTGTCAAATAATTTACCTAATTCAATTTCTGCACTTTCAACCCTATAATATTTTTCAAAATTCATCTTACTAAGTTATGATTTTTAGCAATCTCAGATACTTTCTTCTACCAGCTTTTCAACTCCGAGAATTTGTGCACCTTCTTCACAAAAAAATCCCAAACCACACTTCCTTTATAAAAGCCAGCAGTTGATTGTAGGTTGTAATCCGCATGGCTCTCGCTTCTTACTTTTTGTCGGCCAGAATTTTTAAAGATGTGCCGGATAAAATTTCGGTGTGCTTTGCTGATGGCCGCCGCATCTTTTCGTTTTCCTTCGGAAATAAAACGGACCATCGTTACAAAATCCAGCACAAAACGCATCGGGATTACAAATACACTTTTGCGCAACCACAGGTTTTTTTGCAGCAATAGCAAGTTGTTACGGAAATTGAGGAAAGTTTTAAAAGGGTTTTCGGCATCCAAAGTACCGCCGCCTAAATGATAAACTTTAGATTCGGCACAATACATCACTTTCAAGCCCATGTTTTTCAACCGCCAGCATAAGTCGATTTCTTCCATGTGCGCAAAAAAGCGTTCGTCAAAGCCGCCCGAAAGTTCCCAATATTTTTGCTTGATAAACAAAGCAGCACCCGAAGCCCAAAGTACTTCGCCGGTTTGGTCGTACTGGCCGTGGTCTTCCTCCACTTCGTAAAAAATCCGTCCGCGGCAAAATGGATAACCAAAAGTGTCGATAAAACCGCCAGCCGCACCGGCATGTTCAAACTTGTTTTTTTCCTGCCAGGATAAAATTTTCGGGGCAGCGGCGGCAATCAGATCATTGCTTTCCATGAGATCAATCACAGGTCCTATCCAGTTCGGTTCCACTTCCACATCAGAGTTCAGCAAAACAAAATAATCAGCCTGAACACGGTTTAAAACTTTATTGTAACCACCGGTGAAACCGTAGTTGTGATCGTTCAATACTGTTTTTACCTGTGGAAAGTTGGTATGAAGAAAATCTACTGAACCGTCTGTTGAGCCATTATCGCCCACAATAATTTCCAAGTTTGGGTAAACAGAAGCTAAAACCGAGGGCAAATAAGTTTGTAAATAATTTAAACCGTTCCAGTTCAGGATCACAACGGCAACTTTGGGCAGGCTCATCTATGAATATCTTCCGGTTTAAATTTCCATCTTCTGTGCGACCACAGCCAATATTGCGGTGCTTTGCGAATCACTTTTTCCAGATACTGAACGTGCAGATCGGTAATTTCGTGTTCGCCACTCAGTTTCGGCTCATTAATTAAAGGCACGAAGGTACAGCAATAATAGCCTCTTTTTACTACACGGATATCACAAAAAATCACGGGGTCGTTCGTCATTTTTGCCATCTTTTCTATCCCCAAAAAAACTGCGGTTGGTTGATTGAGGAATTGCGTGAAGTACTGCGTTTCTTCCCGAACCGGCGTTTGGTCGCTTACAAAAACCGTTAACTTTGGTTCGTTTTTTAAAGTTACCAACGTACGCAACGTAGCTTTCATGGTAACTGGCATCGAACCAAAACGTGAACGCAGTTTTTTGAGGAAGTTATCGAAAACCTCGTTTTCCAAAGGTTTGTAAATAAACAGTTTCTTCTTCTCCGTAGAAAAACCTAAAATTTGGGCAGACATTTCCCAATTGCCGTAATGCCCCAGCGCGCCCAGTACACTTTTTTGCTGGTTAAAAAAAGTATCGAGCAATTCGGGGTTGTTTAGGGTGAAATGCTTCTTCAATTCCCGTTCAGAAATACTGATCAGCTTTACGGATTCCAACATTAAATCGGCCAGGTAACCGTAAAAATTACGTTCAATTTGTGTCCTTTCGGCAATGGTTTTTTCGGGGAAAGCATTTTGTAAATTTTGCTGTACCACTTTACGGCGATAATGGATCACATAAAAAAGGATGATAAAAACAGCATCGGCAATTAAATACAAAAACCAGAACGGCAGTAGCGAGAGCAGGTACAAAAAGAAAATGGCTACTTTCGTAAGTGCCTTAACAATCATTATTTTGGCCGGATTTTAAACACAAACTTAACTTTTATGGCTGATAATGCCGCAATCTTCCCGTTGTTTTACCTGCCTCCGGTTGCTTTTTTTACAGAACTCCTTCAACATAAAAACAGTTTTTTGATAGAACAAAAAGAGCATTTCCCTAAACAAACTTACCGTAACCGTGCACAAATTTGTTCGCCGGATGGTGCTTTAACGCTGGTTGTACCGGTAGAAAAAGGCTCGAAAAACCATCGTATAATAAAAGACGTAAAAATAAGCTACGATTTTAACTGGCAGCGTTTGCATTGGTTAAGTTTGGAATGCTGCTACCGAAGTTCGGCTTATTTTGAATATTATGAAATGGATTTCGCACCGTTTTATCAGGAAAAAAAATACGGGTTTTTGTTTGATTACAACGAAGCTTTACTGCAACTGCTGCTTAAATTGATGAAATTGAAGTTGAAAATTAATTATTCTAACGATTACGAAGCAGATGTTAAAGGTGCAGATTTCCGCAGAAACATCAATCCCAAATTGGCGTATAATTTTGAGCAGAAACAGTATTTCCAGGTGTTTGATGACCGCAATGGCTTCCTCAAAAACCTAAGCGTGGTAGATTTACTTTTTAACCAGGGGCCAAATGCGCTAAATTATTTGTAATGCCAACACAAATTGAACGTTCTAAATTAAAACACGTCTTAAATTTTGAACGCCGTTGCAAAGCGGTTTTAAAAGTGTAATTTAAAAATGAGATTGAAAAAAAGATATTTATACACAATAGCTGCTGCGGCAATTATTTTGCTAACCGTTAAAATTGTATTTGCCCAAAATCAAAATACATTGAAGGATGCAGAAATGGATGAAATTTCTGGTATTGCTGCTTCCCGCATCAACAAAAATATTTTCTACGTGCATAATGATAGCGGCGATACCAGTCGTTTTTTTGCCATCGCCCCAACTGGCCAGTTAAAAGCTACTTTTTATTTTAAAGCTGATGCGGCACATCCAACCGAAAATGTAATTGATTGTGAAGATATTGCGGTTGGGCCTGGCCCGACAAAAGGTAAAAGTTATATCTATCTGGGCGATATTGGCGATAACCATGCGAGACGGAAATCGATTACCATTTACCGTTTCCAGGAGCCTGTTGTTGCCGGAAATGCGTCGGTAAGTTCGATCAATACCGAAGCTTTTCATTTAAAATATCCTGATGGTGCGCACGATGCCGAAACGCTGATGGTTGATCCGGTAGATCGCCAATTCTACATCGTCACTAAACGCGAAGATTCTGTTGGTGTTTATACCGTGCCGTTGAATGCTTCTTTTACCGATACAATTACATTACAAAAGCGTTGCAAATTACATTTTACAGGTTTGCCTTTGATGAAATGGATTACGGCCGGCGATATTGCTGCCGATGGAAGCAAAGTGTTGGTTAAAAGTTATCAGAAAGCATATTTCTGGAAACGCCAAACCGGCGAACCGATCTGGAAAACTATGCAACGCAAACCGGCAGAACTACCATACAATATGGAAAAGCAAGGCGAAGCCATCGGTTTTACAGCGGATGCCAAAGGTTATTACACCACCAGCGAAGGCAAGTTTGCACCCATTTATTATTACCAAACACCCAAATAAATTTGTTAGTTTTTTAGTGACAGAACAGAAGTTTGGATAACGGAAATTGTTGATTTTATTCTACTTCCCTCAATAAAATAAAGCAGTACTGTTTTTAGGTAGATAAAAGAAGTATTGTTTGAGAAAGTGCATGAGTGATCAGAAATGATTAAATTTGGATTATGGAACTTTTATTAAAAAATGTTGACCCGAAAGATTTATCACTGTTAAAAGGTTTGTCGAAACGGTTGGGAATTAAAATTGAAACGAAAACAGAGGTAGTTTATGAAAAGCCTGACAATGCAACAGTTGCAGAAGATTTAAGGGAAGCAATTGAAGAAATAAAACTGGCACGCGCAGGGAAAATCAAGCTTCAAAGCGCTAGAGACTTGCTCAATGAGCTTTAAGGTAGATATTACCAGACGTTTTGCTAAGGAATTGAAGCACTTAAACAAAAAGTATCCGTCTGTTTCAAATGATTTTTCCGGATTAATTGGTCTGTTGGAGCAAAATCCTTTTCAAGGAAAACCAATTGGTAAAGGTTTCTATAAAATTCGGTTTGGTATTTCAAGTAAAGGAAAAGGCAAACGTGGTGGTGCCAGAATTATAACTTATGTTGCCATTGTTGATGAGATAGTTTACCTCACTACCATTTACGATAAATCAGAAAAGGAAAATATAAGTCAAAAAGAACTGGATGCAATCCTAACCGAATTATAATTTATTCCTGAACGCGGCCGCACCAGCCGCTTTTTTTATGCCTTAAAAGAAGCATCTTCAAGTATTACACCTTATATTGCTTGTTCAAATTCTACCCAAACCATGAACAAGTTTTACACCACTTTTGCCATTGCCGTTGCTTTGATCATGTTGTTAACGGCTTCTATTTTTGCACAGAGAAGGCGCGGCGCAAATCCAAACGATACCATTTCGTCCAATTACAATCCGCAGGAATTATTTTCTCCTAATTTTTATGCTGAAAAAGGAAACGAATTTCATGCGGCAAACGGTGCGCCCGGACCAAAATACTGGCAGAATAAGGTTGATTATCAATTGAATGCGAAGATCGATACTTCGGCCAAAACCCTTTCAGCAACAGAAAATATTACTTACACCAATAACAGTCCGGATGCGTTGCCTTATTTGTGGCTGCAGCTCGACCAAAATACCTATGTAAAAGAAGCACGTTCCAACTTTGTAACCGGCCGCGCTGCTGCTGAACACACCAAAGGTTACGAATTTGAATCGGTAGAAATTGTAATAAACGGAAAAGCACAAACCGTAAATTATGTCGTGAATGATACGCGGATGCAAATCCGGCCGCCAAAAGCGTTGTTGCCAAATGGCGGAAAGATCAACTTGCTTATTAAATATCATTACCAAATTCCAGGTGCTTTCGGTAACCGAACAGATTATAATCAAACCAAAAACGGCAAGATTTACGAAGTCGCGCAATGGTTTCCGCGGCTTTGTGTGTATGATGATTCGACTGGCTGGGATACTTTGCCATTCCTCGGTGCAGGCGAGTTTTACTTAGAATATGGCGATATTGATTACAAAGTAAACGTTCCCTGGGATATGATCTTGGCGGGTTCCGGCGAGTTGCAAAACCCGAAAGAAGTGCTGACTGCCAAGCAAATTAATCTGCTGGAAAAAGCACGGAACAGCGATAAAACCATCATGATCCGATCCGCAGCAGAAGTGAACGATCCTGCTTCCCGTCCGGTTCAAAAAGGAACTTTGACCTGGCATTTTTTGATGAAAAATACGCGCGATGTGGCTTTAGGTGCTTCCAAAGCTTACATCTGGGATGCGGCGCGCGTTAATCTTCCCGAAGGAAAAAAATGTATGTCGATGTCGGTTTACCCGATAGAAAGTGCCGGAAATGATGCCTGGGGACGCGCGACAGAATATTTAAAAGGTTCTATCGAATATTTTTCGCAAAAATGGTTTGTTTATCCCTGGCCGGTTGCCGTTAACGAAGCTGGCGTCGCAGGCGGCATGGAATATCCGGGAATTGTGTTTGATGGCATTACCGATAAAGGCAAAGAGCTGTTTTGGGTAACGGCGCACGAGATTGGCCACAACTGGTTCCCGATGATTGTGGGCAGCAACGAACGCCGTTTTGCCTGGATGGACGAAGGTTTTAACACTTTTATTGATGTTTACGCTTCGGATGTGTTTAACAAAGGTGAGTTTGCGCCCAAACGCGACGGCGAATATGCGCCGGGCGGAGGAAATCCGGCAGATGAAATTGTGCCGACAATCATCGACCCGAATGCACCCGTAATTATGACTGCTGCTGATGCCATCAAAGAAAAATACCGCCACCCGATTGCTTATTTTAAACCTGCTTTTGGTTTGATTTTGCTGCGCGAACAGATTTTAGGGAAAGACCGCTTTGATTATGCTTTCCGGCAATACATCAAAAATTGGGCTTACAAACATCCTCGTCCCAATGACTTTTTCCGTTCGATGGAAAACGGCGGCGGCGAAGATTTAAACTGGTTTTGGAAAGGCTGGTTCTACAACAATTGGAAATTGGATTTGGCTATTCATGATGTGCAATACCAAAAAACAGGTGATAAAAGAAGTATCCGCATTACCGTTGCGAACCTGGAAAAAATGGCTATGCCTTTTGTGGTGGAAATCGCTTTGAAAGATGGCAGCAAACAACGTCAAACTTTCCCGGTAGAAACCTGGCTGCAAAACAAAGCGATTACTTTTGATATGCCGGTTACGCAAGATGTGTTACAAGTTCAGGTTGATCCGGATGGTGCGCTGCCGGACGTGGATCGGGTGAATAATGTTTGGAAGGTGAGGTAAATATCTTGAAACTTTCAAAATGAATATTATTAATGAGGAAAAAGAATATCTTGAGTTAATTAAAGCTCAATTACTGGATATGATCAAATACACTCCAGTTATTTATAAATACATAAATTATGAGACTGGTATCAAAATTTTAAAAGATTCTACCATAGCATTTACTAATCCTCTAAGTTTTAATGATCCTTATGATTGTACTTTAAAGCTTATTGATTTTGATAATTTTCCAAGTACTTATCGTAAATATCTAGCATATAAATTTTTCAATCATTTGGGAAGGAAGGAAAAAAGAAAGCAGTTATCAAGAATGTATAAGACTTCTGATTTTGAGATCATTGATAAGTTAAAAACAGAAGGTATGAATAATGAAATTAAAAATAGAGGAGTAAGCTGTTTTAGCAAAAAGTTTAACGATATGCTAATGTGGTCTCATTATGCAGATTCTCACAGAGGTATTTGTATTGGCTTTGAGTTGTCGTTACTATATCTTAACATAAATAGCCTATATATGGAAAAAATGATTGTCCCCGTAGATTATGTAAAAGAATTAGAACCGATAAATTATTATAATCATAAAATAGAATCAGTTATACGATGGCTAAAAACAAAATCAGAAGTATGGTCTTATGAAGAAGAAGTAAGAATAATAGTTAATCATCTTGACTTTAATGGAAATGATAAAGTGATCCAAACTGTTAATAAGGATGTTTTTCATTCTGTATATTTAGGTGTAAACTTATCCGCGGAACATCAAAGGGATATTATGAAGACATGTAAAACTGAGTACAAAAAAATTAATTTATTAAAAATTAGTGCAGACGATACTCATTTTAAATTAAATGCTAATAATATTAAATATTAAGGTTCTTTTAAATCTCTGTTCATGCAAAA
>CAZZVO010000077.1:0-14623 GCA_964657505.1 uncultured Mucilaginibacter sp. | reverse complement strand
TTTTTAAAATCAAATTTTTCGGCCATTTCTCCAGGCAGCAAACGTTCCCAGGCACCTTTGGTTGGAAATGGACCTGGCGCAATAGCGTTTGTACGGATTTGGTGTCTTCCCCATTCTGCCGCCAAAGAACGTGTCATCGCTAAAACGCCGCCTTTTGCACAAGCCGAAGGCACCACATAAGCAGAACCGGTAAAAGCATAAGTGGTGATGATGTTCAAAATATTGCCCGGCATTTTTTCTTTGATCCAGTATTTGCCCAAAGCCAGCGAACAGTTTACAGAACCTTTTAACACAATATCTATGATGGTAGAAAAAGCATTTGCAGACAAACGTTCTGTTGGCGAAATGAAGTTTCCGGCAGCGTTATTGACTACTGCGTTTACGCTACCAAATCTTTTAATAGCTTCACGTAATACATTCTCAACTTCCTCATAATTACGTACATCGCAAGCTAAAGCTAAAACTTTACCTCCGGTTTCGGTTTCCATTTCGCTTGCGGTTTTTTGCAGCACATCGAGTTTTCGGCTGGTGATGACCAGGTTGGCGCCTAACTTTAAAAAGTAAGTTCCCATGGCTTTACCCAAACCCGTCCCGCCTCCGGTGATGATGATGGTTTTGCCTTTAAACACATTTTCCTTCAGCATCCCGCTTTCTTCACCCAAAACTTGATCGCTCATTGGAATTTCCATTTAGTTTTTTACCGATTTTGTTAGCTGATCAATTACTTTTTGTAAGGATGAACGCGTTTCGGCCGACCACCATTGCGTTAGCATTTTGTTGAGTGTTTCGGTGTTATCGGCTTGCATTTGCCGGATCAGTTCTTTCCTTAAATTTTGCTTGCTTTGCTGCCAGGTTATTGGGTTCATCTTCATGTAAAACCTTATTTTTTGTTGTGCAATTGCCATTAAATCAGCAGGATCGCATGTTTCGTCAATTAATCCATCGTGCAAAGCTTCCTCGGTTTTTAGTAATTTTCCTTCCAGCAAATATTGGTAAGCCTTGCGTTTTCCCAACCAAAAAGCGTACAAATGGAAAACGCTTTCGGGAAGGATAATTCCAACCGGAATTTCATTTAAACCAATCCGATAATTGCCATTTGCCATAACACGATAATCAGCACAAATCGAGATAATACAGCCGCCAGCCGGACTATGGCCGGAAATTGCAGCTAAAAAAGGTTTTTTAAAACTGGTTAAGGTCGATTGCATCAACAAAAAATTATTCCAGAAATCCTTGCTTTGTTGTTCGTTATAATTGTAAACTTCCATCAAATCGATTCCTGCGGAAAAAAACCCTTCTTTTCCAGTAATAATCATTCCGCCAATAGCATCATCACTTTCGATTTCTTTTACGGTGGAAATAAGTTCCGAAAGCATTTCTAAGTTGATCGGGTTAGAACGGCCACGGTTTAAAGTGATGGTTGCCAATTGATTATCGATTGAGAGAGAAAGCGTTTTCATGAAATTTTGATCGAAGGAAAGAGAAATTAGATGCTTCTTTTATGCCTGTATTTCTTGCAACTATATCCTTCAGCAAAAAATCTTATTAGTTTTTAGGTGATAAAAGAAGCATTGCAAAATAGGTTGAAATCGTCGTAATTTAACAACCACAAAATTGTTAATGTGCAAGCGTGGCGTTAACGTTTTCGGTTTGATATATTTTCTCGATTTCCTGTTTGTATTTCTCTAAAATAATGCGGCGTTTTATCTTGCCTGTTGGTGTTAGTTCTCCGCCATCAATTGTCCATTCTTCAGGCAGTAGTTTGAATTTTTTCACCTGTTCTACATGGTTGAAATCAGCATTAAAAGAATTTACGATCGATTCATAAAAAGCAATCACTTTAGCATCTTTCAAGATTTCCTGCCGGGATGAAAAAACATGCTTGTTCTGTTCGCACCACAACTTTAAATTTGGGAATGAAGGCACAATCAAAGCAGAAGTAAACTTTCTTTCTGCACCAATTACCATCATTTGCTCGATAAAAGGACTCTCTTTCATCCGGTTTTCAATCGGGACCGGCGCCACATATTTTCCTCCGGAAGTTTTAAAAATCTCTTTTTTCCGGTCGGTTATTTTTAAAAAATTCTCTTCGTCAATTGTCCCGATGTCGCCCGTATGGAACCAGCCATCAACCAAAACTTCCGCAGTCAATTCCGGGTTTTTGTAATAACCCAGCATAATGTTTGGGCCTTTGCATAAAATTTCACCATCGGCAGCAATTTTTACTTGTACATCATCCAGCAAAAGCCCTACGGTGCCAAACCTTCTGCCGCTGGTTTGATACTGGTTCACGGTGACAACCGGCGAAGTTTCTGTCAATCCATAACCTTCTAAAATGATGATTTTTGCAGCCGTAAATATCCGTTCTAAACGTATCGGGCAGGCAGAACTGCCCACAATAACGGCTTTTACGTTGCCGCCTAATGCCTCGCGCCATTTGCTGTAAACCAATTTATCCGCAACCGCTAACTGGAATTTGTACCAAAGGCTGGTGTTGGAGATTTCAAACTGTTCTGCAACTTTGACCGACCAAAGGAAAATGCTTCTTTTAATGCCCGAAAGTTTTTGTCCTTCGATCGTGATCCTTTCAAAAACCTTTTCTAAAAGCCTTGGTACCGCTGTGAAAAGATAAGGTTTTACTTCGCGCATATTTGCCCCGATCGTATCCATATTTTCGGCGTAGTAAATGGAAAACCCGTAGAAAAGGTAGATGTAGGTAACCATCTTTTCGAAAATATGGTTGAGTGGCAAAAAGCTCAATGCACGTTTATCTTCTACCGGGATTTGCGTAAGCACTTTCCCGGCACCCGCTACGTTGCTGGCAATATTTTTATGGCTAAGCATCACGCCTTTTGGGCGGCCGGTTGTACCCGAAGTAAAAATGATCGTGGTTACATCATCTTCTGTAATGTTGGAACTGATTGTTTTGATCTTGTTTCGATCAATATCGTTGATCGGTTTTAACAGGGTTTCTAAGTGATGACAGCCATTAACAAAATCGAACGAAATGACGGTTTTTAAAGTTGGAACGTTTTGACGAACGGCGTTTATTTTAACACATAATTCAGCATCACTTACAAAAATGCAGGCAACTTCTGCTTCCACCAGAATTTGTTCAATTTCCTTTAAGCTGGTGTTGGGGTAAAGCGGTACTAAAATGCCGCCAACAAGTTGCACCGCCAAATCGGTAATCAACCATTCTGGCCTGCTGTTGCTGATTAAACCAACTTTGCTCCGGCCATCAACGCTGCCATCTCCCGGAGAAATTCCCATTTCGAGCAGCGCAGCAGCTAATTGATAGATTTTTTCGTGCGCCTCGGCTGTGCTATACGATTTCCAGGCACCGTTTATTTTAGCGTTCAAAAAATCGGCTTTTGGTGCCTGGCTTTGAGCCTCCATACAATCAAATAACCTTGCTGCGCTTTTCATGGGACTTCTTTTGAATTAGGGCTGATAGGAGTTTTAGGTGGTTAAAAACAGTATTTGTTTTGGTCTATCAATTTTGCTACAATCCTTCTGCGTGCTGCTGTGGTGTTGATGTCTTCCGTTTTGGTATAGCGTTTTAAACCAACCATCATCATGCGGCGTTCATCGCCTTCGGCAAAAGAATTTAATGCTTCTTTTCCTGCCTTAAAAATCTTATCAGCAGCATCCCTGATGTAAACTTGCATCACGTCAATTTGCTCTGCTACAGCCGTTTCGCCACGTTGTCCAGCTAATTTTTCAACGCGCAACTGCAAAGATTCGCTTACATAAGTTTCGATCAACATATCGGCCAGGTACATCAAAACTTCCTGTTCTTTGGCCATATTGGCCATCAGTTTTTGTACTGCTGCACCGGCAACTAATAAAACGGCTTTCTTAAAATTAGCAACGTATTTTTTTTCTTTAGCGAAGAGGTCTTCTTCGGAAGTATTAAAATCCGGGATACTCATCAATTCTGAAGCTACTTTTTGTGCTGGTCCCATTAAATCCAGTTCGCCTTTCATCGCGCGTTTCAAAATCATGTCTACCGTTAACATCCGGTTGATCTCGTTCGTGCCTTCAAAAATCCGGTTGATGCGACTATCGCGGTAAGCGCGGTCCATTGGTGCTTCGGCACTGTAGCCCATGCCGCCGTAAATTTGCACACCTTCATCCACAATATAATCCAATGCTTCCGAAGCATGTACTTTGATGATGGCTGCTTCAATGGCAAAAAGTTCGGTACCTTTTAATTTGGCTTTGGATGGTTCCATGCCGCTTTCGATCATACCGTGAATCGCGTCTTCTATGTTCTGACTGGCGCGATACATCGCCGCTTCGGCAGCATAAGCACGGATCACCTGTTCGGCCAATTTGTAACGGATGGCGCCATATTTTGCGATAGAACGGCCAAACTGTTCGCGCTCGTTGGCATAACGGACAGAACTGGTGATGACTGACTTTGAAGCACCTAAAGCAGCGCCGCCTAATTTAATCCGACCAAGGTTCAAGATATTTACAGCGATTTTAAAGCCGTTTCCTCTTTCAGACAATAAGTTTTCTACCGGAACTACGCAATCGTTAAAAAATACCTGGCGCGTTGAGCTTCCTTTAATGCCCATTTTATGTTCTTCGGGATTTAGGCTGATTCCTTCAAAACCTTTTTCTATAATAAATGCGCTGAGGTTTTCGTCGTTATCAATCTTCGCAAAAACAGTAAATACATCGGCGAAACCAGCATTGGTAATCCACATTTTCTGTCCGTTGATGATGTAGTTTTTTCCATCCGCAGAAAGCTTAGCACGGGTTTTTCCGGAGTTTGCATCCGAGCCAGCACTGGGTTCAGTCAAGCAATAAGCACCTTTCCACTCGCCGGAAGCTAATTTGGGAATATATTTACTTTTTTGTTCTTCGTTCCCGTAATACAAAATCGGCAGCGTACCAATGCCGGTATGCGCCATTACGGCAACAGAAAAAGATGCACCCGGACCAGTTTTTTCGCTGATGAGCATTGCCGTGGTAAAATCTTTACCAAAACCGCCGTATTCTTCGGGAATGGAAACACTTAAAATGCCCAGTTCTCCGGCTTGCTCAATCAGGCTCACCATCAAACCTTCTTCCTGCGCATCAATTCGGACCATATTCGGAACAACTTTCTGATCTACAAAATCCTGACAGGTTTGCGCGATCATCATTTGTTCTTCGTCCCAGTTTTCGGGTATAAAAATATCTTCTGCTAAAGTTTCTTTGATCAAAAACTCGCCGCCCTTTAATTGCTGTTTTTCTGTTGTCGTGTTCATGCTGTTTTTATCTACTATTTTTCAATATTAATTCAATAACTCGAATATGCCTGCTGCGCCTTGTCCCGTGCCAACGCACATGGTAACCATGCCGTATTTCTGGCCGCGTTGTTTTAATTCGTCGAAAAGCTGAACGGAAAGTTTTGCGCCGCTGCAACCCAAAGGATGGCCTAAAGCAATGGCGCCGCCGTTTACGTTGACAATTTCCTGGTTCAAACCCAAACCTTTTATCACCGCTAATGATTGTGAAGCGAATGCTTCGTTTAGCTCTATTAATTCGATATCGTTCTGTTTCATACCGGCCATTTTCAAAACTTTCGGAATGGCAACCAACGGACCGATGCCCATGATGCGCGGCGGAACGGCTGCAACGGCATAATTAACCATTCGCGCAATTGGTGTAAGATTATTTTCTTTCATAAACCGTTCGCTTACCACCATCACAAAAGCTGCACCGTCGCTGGTTTGGGATGAATTACCGGCCGTTACCAATCCTTTGGCATCAAAAACAGGTTTTAGTTTTGCTAAAGCTTCTATGGATGTATCGGCACGCGGACCTTCATCCGTGTTCACTATAAAGTCTCTTTTTTTCCGTTTTCCGCTTTCGTCAACATAAGTCTCCGAAACATTTACCGGCACAATTTGGTCTTTAAATTTACCTTCCTGAATAGCGTTGATTGCTTTTTGGTGAGAATTGAAGGCAAACTGATCCTGTTCTTCCCGACTGATATTATATTCTTTGGCAACAGCTTCTGCCGTCAAACCCATTCCCCAGTAATAATCCGGGTGCGCCAAAGCAACTTCCGTATTCGGCACAATCCGCCAGCCGCCGAAGGGCAAAAGACTCATACTTTCAACCCCACCGGCAATAATGCAATCACTGATACCGCTGTGGATTTTGGCCGAAGCAATAGCAATAGTTTCTAAACCGGAAGCACAATAACGGTTCACCGTCATTCCGGGAACTTTATCCGTATCCAAGGCCATCAACGAAATTAACCGCGCCACGTTTAAACCTTGCTCTGCTTCCGGCGTGGCGTTTCCTACAATTACATCATCAATTTGCTCTTTGTCCACATTTGGAACCGAAGCAACCAATTGTTTGATCACATCTGCCGCCAGCGTGTCGGGTCGTGTAAACCTGAAACCGCCGCGGCTGGCTTTTCCAACTGCACTGCGGCAGGCGGCAACTATATATGCATCCATTTTCTTGTTAAATTAATTTCTTAATACTTTTCCGCCGGTTAAAATAGATTGTATGCGTTCAAGTGTTTTACGTTCGGCACATAAGGAAATGAAAGCTTCACGCTCCAGGTTTAGCAAATATTCTTCGCTGACTAAAGTTGGTTGAGAAAGGTCTGAACCAGCCAGTACATAAGCCAATTTTTGGGAGATCTTTACATCATGCTCGCTGATGTAATTTCCGCTGAACATCGTATTCGCGCCAACATAACCTAAACCCAACGCTTGTTTGCCCAACACGCGAATGTCTTTGCGCTGAACGGGCTGCACATAACCTTCTTCCGCCATCAAAAGGCATTGTTTTTTTGCTTCGGATAAAACCCTATTCCGGGAAAGTACAACCATGTCGCGGCCTTTCCGCAGGTAACCCAATTCAAAAGCTTCCTGTGCCGAAGTGGAAACTTTAGCCTGACCGATGGTTAAAAACCGGTCGCGGAAATTATTCAGTTCGATGTCTCCGCTTTGCAATTCATCGCTTAAACGTAACGCAAACTCTTTTGTGCCGCCGCCGCCAGGGATCAACCCAACACCAAACTCGACCAAACCCATATAAAGCTCGGCGTGTGCGACTACTTTATCGGCGTGCAAACACAGTTCGCAACCGCCGCCCAAGGCCATTTGATGTGGTGCCGCAATAACCGGAATAGCAGAATAACGGATGCGCATCATCGTATCCTGGAAAGCTTTGATCACCATGTTCAGCTCTTCAAACTCCTGCTCTACAGCGAACATGAAGATCATCCCAACATTGGCACCCGCACTAAAATTTGTTCCTTCGTTGGAGATCACCAAACCTTTATAACCTTGTTCGGCCAATGTAATTGCTTTGTTTATGCCCTCAATTACCTCGCTGCCAATCGTGTTCATTTTGGTGTGGAATTCGAGGTTGATGATACCATCGCCAATATCGGTAATCGTAGTGCCGCTGTTTTTCCAGATGGTTTGGGTTGCACGTATGTTATCGAGCAAAATAAAATCTTCTGTCCCAGGAATTGGTTGGTAAGTTTTACTGGTGATATCGTAATACAAACGCTTACCATCTTGTATTTTATAGAAACTGGTTGCGCCATTTGCAACCATGTCATAAACCCAATTTGCAGGTTTATAACCTTCAGCTTCCATTGCTTTGATGGTAGCTTCAACGCCTAAAGCATCCCATTTTTCGAACGGACCCATTTCCCAGCCAAAACCTGAGTTCATGGCTTCATCGATTTTGTACAGCTCGTCCGAAATTTCAGGAATGCGGTTACTGGAATACGCAAACAACTGGTAAAATATTGCCCGATAAAAATCGCCAGCTTTATCTTTTGCTGCAAACAGAACTTTCATCCTGTCTTTTAAATTATCATTAGTTTTGGTGGTTTCCAGCGAAGGAAATTTTACCTTTTGCGAAGGCTCGTATTCTAAAGTTTTGAGGTTGAGCGTGAAAAACTGATTACCGCCGCCAGATTTTTCTTTCCGATAAAAACCTTGTCCGCTTTTGCTTCCCAACCAATTGTTGACTACCATTTTGGTAACAAATTCCGGGATTTGAAATAGTTCTTTCGCTTCATCATCAGGTACATTCGCACTCAATCCGTTGGCCACATGCACCATCGTATCCAAACCAACCACATCGCTGGTGCGGAAAGTGGCCGATTTTGGATGACCGATCACCGGCCCCGTCAGTTTATCAATTTCATCAATCGTATAACCGGTTTTATCAGCATAATGCAAAATGCTCATGATGCTGAAAACGCCGATACGGTTACCGATAAAAGCGGGCGTATCTTTAGCCAGAACGGTGGTTTTGCCCAAAAACTTTTCGCCAAAATCTAACAGAAAATCAATAATTTCCGGTGAGGTATTTTTAGTTGGGATGATTTCCAGCAACTTCAAATAACGCGGCGGATTGAAGAAATGACTGCCGCAAAAATGCTTCTGAAAATCTTCGCTTCGTCCTTCGGCCATCAAATGGATTGGGATACCGGAAGTGTTTGATGTAATTAAAGTTCCTGGTTTGCGGTACTTTTCTACCTGTTCAAAAACTTTTTGTTTGATATCTAACCTTTCTACCACAACCTCGATGATCCAGTCGTACGAAGCGATTTTAGAAATATCATCCTCAAAATTACCAGTCGAAATATTTTGGGCGAAAGTTTTGGAATAAATAGGTGAAGGATTTGATTTTAAAGCAGCCGACAATGCTTCGTTTACCAGCTTATTTCTGGATTTGGTATCGTTCGGTACAGCATCTTTTGGTACAATATCCAGCAGTAATACTTCGGTACCGATGTTTGCAAAATGACAGGCAATCCTGCTGCCCATCACACCCGAACCCAATACGGCAACTTTTTTTATAGTTCTTTTAGCACTCATTTTTTAAGTCGATTTTTTGTAGAAAATTAATTTGCCCTTTCCCAAACGGTAGTTCGGCCGAGCAGAGAAATACCAATGTATCCACGGATATCCAACGTTTTGCCCTTGTAAGTCATTTTGCAACTGTAGGTTTTTCCGTTTTTAGGATCGTAAATTTTGCCGTCTACATATTTGTTATCGCTGTCTTTTTCAAAACCCGAAAGTATATTCAAACCTAATAGTGGGCGTTTGCGCAATTGCTCGTCAGAGTTCAGGTTATCAGTTCTGGGTTTGCCGTTTTCTAAAGGTTCTTTTAACCAAACTATTTTCCCATTAAATTTTCCGTTGCTGGCTTTAAAAATTTGGACTTTGGCTGATTTAATATCATTGTACCAAATACCTTCTATTTTATCCGCTTGTGCTTTAGCCGCAAATGCTGTTGCAAAAATGAGGACTAAACAGCACAGCAGGTTTTTTTTCAAAATGGGCATATCGTTAAGTTTAAATTATGAAGGCAATGCTTCTTTTACAGGTGTTTTTTTCAGCAAAATATTTTTAAATCAACTGAAATGCGGTTTATGTTTCTTTGCTTGTAAAAGAAGAACGGTATCTAATTAATAAATTGGCTTATAGGTTGTATGCAACAAATATCATAGTTGCGGCAATAGAAAAAAGGTCTGTAGTTCGGAATGATTTGTCAAAAGCTCGGTTGTTTTGATTGATGCCGAATCATTTAGACTAAATTAACGATGCTTCTTTTATCACCTTAAAATTAGTGTTTTTGGAATTGATCCACTGATTAATGTTACCAATTCTAACATGCTAAAAGAAGCATCAAAAGAATTAAGTAAAAGGATTCAATTTAGAAGGATTTGAAAAAGCAAAAAGCTAATTGCCTTTTAACGTTTCCACGGTTTTTACATAATCTTCCATTGCCGTTTCAGCAGATGTTCCTTTAAGTTTTGTCCAGGCATCATATTTTGCTTTGTTCACAAAATCGAACATGCCGGGAGCAGGAGTTTCCGGGTTGATATCACCTTCTGTTGCCTGCTTGTACAGGCTGTATAATTTTAGCAATTCGTCGTTATCCGGCTGTTTAGGTAACGCTTTACTTGCTATAACTGCGGCTTCAAATTGCTCTTTTAAAGTCATGTTGATATTTTTTAAGTTGATTTTTATGATTTTGGTTTTGGTGTTTCTTCCACAAAATCATCACTGTGCGGCAAGCTTAAAAATAAAGTACTCATGCCTTCGGGCAAGGCAACTAATTTGCGTTTTACGGTATCGATCCAGGCACCTTCGGCAACAACAACTGCAGCTTTTACGCCATCGCCCCGGTAGATTTCATGTCGGATTGTCCAACGGGAAGCATCAGCTCTCGATTTTGAAATTTCGCAGGTAACTTTGATATAATCGTTCAGTGCAATTTCACGCAGGTAAACCAATTCCTCCTTAAATAATACCGGGCCGATGTTTAATTCAAGAAATTTTAACGCACTCAACCCGCATTTTTCGAGCATGTTAATACGGGCTTGTGCAGCAAAATCAGCATAAGCCGAATGCCGCATGTGTTGGTTGGCATCTATCTGCGACCAAAGTACCTGGCCTTCAAAAAAAATGTGCATAAAAGAAGTATTAGTGATGTTCGGCTTTAAATTTTTTAACGGCGGCGGTTAGCTTTGGCAAAACTTCCATCACATCTCCCACCACACCATAATTTGCTGCTTTAAAAAATGGTGCTTCCGGGTCTTTGTTGATTACGACGATTGTTTTAGAACCACTAACACCAGCCAAATGCTGAATTGCACCCGAAATACCTGCAGCAATGTAAAGGTTAGGGCGAATAGTGCCGCCGGTTTGGCCAACATGTTCGTGGTGTGGGCGCCAATGTGCATCAGCAACCGGGCGCGAACAGGCGGTTGCGGCACCTAATTCGTGTGCCAAATCTTCTATTACGCCCCAGTTTTCCGGCCCTTTTAAGCCGCGGCCACCGGATACAACCAGCTCAGCATCAGACAATAGAATTTCCCCGGTAATGTTATCTACAGATTTCACCTTTACGCCAAAATCTTTTTCTTCAAATGCTACTTCAAAGTTTTCAACTGTGGCATTGCCTTCGATTTTGCTTAGCGGAAAAGTGTTTGGTGCCAACATTATTACTTTGACATCGCTGGTAACGTTTACAAAGGCAAAGGCTTTACCAGAAAAGGCCGATTTTTTAACAACAAACCCATTTTCTGTATCCGGATAAGATAACGCGCCGGATATTAAACCGGCCTTTAACTGCACGGCTACACGAGGCGCAATCATTCTGCCATTAACATCATGGAGGGTAACGATTACCTGGCTGTTTTCCTGCCGCGCGGCACTTACCAAAATACGGGTGTAAGCACGGGCATGCAATTCGTTCAAACGGTCATCAGCAACGTGCAGCACCTTTTGGGCACCATATTGTCCCAGGTTTTGCAATTCTGTTTCTTCAACCTTTCCTGCTGCAACCGCTGTGGCTGTAGTACCTAATTTTTTAGCAATTGTAGATGCATATTGCACCGCTTCAAGGCTTTTCTTTTTGATATTGCCTTCTGTATGTTCTACTAATACGATTACTGACATTTCTTTTTGAGTTTAAAATACGCGTTAAATTACCTTGGCTTCGCTGTGCAGCAAGTTTACCAGCTCGTCCATCTGATCGGCAGCAATTAATTTTACACCTGCTTTGGCTGGCGGCAATTCGTAATTTGCAACCGTTGTTAAGGCTGATATTGCGGTTGGTGTGATTACTTTCAATGGCTTTGTCCGTGCACTCATGATGCCGCGCATATTTGGGATCCGGGCTTCTGCCACACCTTTTTGACAAGAAATCACAAGCGGTAAATTGCAAAGATCGGTTTCTTCTCCGCCATCCGTTTCGCGTTTTACGGTAGCCGAATTTCCTTCCACAACAATATTAGTTGCAAAGCCGATAAAATCTGTATCCAGCATCTCGGCAATCATCGGCCCAACTGCTCCGTTTGCGTAATCGATAGATTCTTTTCCGCAAAGGATCAGGTCGTATTTTTCACTCTTAGCATAATCCGCAATGTGGCTGGCAATGGTGTAGGAATCGGTACTATCGGCATCGATCCTGATGGCTTCGTCACCACCAATAGCTAATGCTTTTCTGATAACCGGCTCTGTATTTGCCCTGCCAACCATCATTACGTGGACGCTTTGCGCAAGGCCGGTTTCCTTTAGTTCGAGTGCACGCACGAGCGCGTACCATTCATCATAAGGGTTAATGATAAATGTTACACCATTTTCTTCAACTGCGGTATTGTTGTTTTTCAATACAATTTTGGTAACCGTGTCCGGCACCTGACTTATACAAACTAATATTTTCATTATAATTGGTTTAACTGTATTTGGCTTTTTCGTTACAGATCGAAACAGGCCATATTTTCAAAATCAAAATTAAGTTTGATGTTAATAGGAAAAAGGGCAGGATTGCGGAGGTTTTGGTCAAAATTTCGGAGAAAAACTTATTAACCATTTGCTTTAACACGATATTCTGAAGGAGAAAATCCGGTTTGCTTTTTAAAATATTTACCGAAGGAAGATTGATCGGGAAAATGGATTTCTTCTGCTATTTGTGCAATACTTATTTCGTGGTTTCTTAACAAAACTTTGGCTTCCAATATCACTGCATCATCAATCCAATCGCCGGCTGTTTTTCCGGTTACTTCCTTAATGCTTTCTGTTAAGTGTTTTGAGGAAACGCACAGTTCATCAGCGTAATACTGTACGTTTCGGTGCTTTTTATATTTGTTAAAAACCAAGTTTTGGAACAACATATTTAATTCCTGTTTCCGGGTTTGCTTATTTTTGGTGATTACATGCTGATGTTCGTAAACCGCCGCCACTTCGTAAATCAATGTGGTTAAATTACTTCGGCAAATTTCTGCACGGTAAGGGTGGCCTTCCCTTTGCAAAGTTTGCTTGATCAGCATAAAAACTTCCAGCAAAATTTTGGCTTTATCATGATCAGCATAAATAACCGGCGTGGACGAAGTTTTAAAGTAACTAAATGTTTCCAGGAAATGGCTGTTGATACTACTTTCCAGCAAAAAAGCTTTAGAAAAAACTACAAAACGGCATAAAAAATCTTCGCTGCTATCGTAAATTCTTAACACATGAAACGGCGTGGCCAAAAGCATGGCATCTGGTTTGGCGTCGTAAACTTGCAGGTTTACTTCTACTTTTGAAGTGCCGCGGGTACAAATCCCGATGATATAACCTGCCGATCTGTAGGGAAATTCGCTCAATTCCAGCAACTGTTTTTCCTCTGTTATAAAAAAATCTGTGCCGATGGATTTATCGGCATATAAATCAGCAAACTTTGGAAAACTTAATTGGGCAATTTTTTTGATCATACCAGATAGCTGTGTACGGTTTGCCAAACATATCTAAATCTATTGGTTTATGGAGATGCTTTTGGAAAGATTGAATAAGATGATAAGATTTAAAACCTTTTAAATTATATCCAAGCAAATATGTATGCTTCTTTTATGCTTGTAAAGTTGATGTTATTTTTTTACGAAGCACAAACCTTGCTGTTTTTAGGGCGATAAAAGAAGCGTTGCATCTATTGGATTACAAGTTAAAAGTTCAGCTTCAATAGTTGGAAGATTGTCTTTTTAAATTTCGAATCACAAGTTTGGTTTTACAATAACTTCCCGACTAATTGACTAAAATTTCCGCGTTTCGACCCTTTTTTAAAAAACTATTGAAAGTAATTTTACATTTGCGTTTTAATCACGTATAAACCAATCATAAGCCTAAGGCTTGCTTATTTTTATTCATAATGAGAAGAATTCTACTACTTCTGCTGGCATCATTGCCTGTAATGGCGTTTTCGCAGGGTTTCCAAGTCAACCTGCATGGGCAAAAACAGATTGGCATGGGCGCAACCGGTACCGGCCTTCTGCAAGATGGCGCATCCGTACTTTTTAACCCTGGCGCTTTGGCCATGCTGCCCGAAAATTATATCCAGGCAGGTGTAAGCCCGTTAATTTTTAAGTCGGATTTTAGTCCTTCCGGCACCGACAGGCAATATTATACGGCAAACAAATTAGCTACACCTTTTACTTTTTATGGCACTTTTGGGCCAAAAAGCAGTTGGTGGAAGTTTGGCTTAGGCGTGTACACTCCTTTTGGCGGATTAACGAACTGGGGAAACCAATGGCAAGGCAAATATGTACTGGAAAGCCTGAACCTTAAAGCTATCTACATCCAACCTACTTTAAGTATTAAACTGGCCGATTTTGTAAGTATTGGCGGTGGCTTTGTATATAGCCTTGGCAGTGTTGACTTAAGCCGGGCTATCCCGATTTCTAATGCCAACGCGGCTGATGGCCAAGCGGATTTAAAAGGCAGCGGCCATGGTTACGGTTGGAATGCGGGTGCTTTCTTCAAAACAGAGTCTGGTATAACCATTGGTTTCGATTACCGGTCTAAGGTTACCACAACGATCAACAATGGCAATGCTGTATTTACGGTACCTGCATCGCTGGCAACCAGCTTTCCGCAACCAAATACTTTTAAGGCTGGCATACCTTTGCCTTCCACTACATCTGTTGGCTTTGGATTTTATCCATCTAACAAATGGACGCTCGCTGTGGATGTGAATTACGTCCATTGGAGTGTATACAAGGTACTTGCTTTTGACTATGCCTTAAACACACCTGCTTTACAAGATACTTACTCGCCCAGAAATTATAAAGATGCTGTTAGTTTAAGAGGCG
>CAZZVO010000076.1:0-14787 GCA_964657505.1 uncultured Mucilaginibacter sp. | reverse complement strand
CGGCGGGGCAGTTGCTGATTAACATGCCATGAATCTATCCAATCCTTTAAATACGGCACTCATTATTTTTGTGCGCCACCCGGAATTAGGCAAAGTTAAAACCAGATTGGGCAAAGTAATTGGTGCTGAAAAAGCATTAAAAGTTTACAGACTATTGCTGGAACATACGCACCAAATTACACTTCCTTTAAATTGTAGAAAGTTTGTTTATTATGCAGACCAAGTTGTAGAGCACGACCTTTGGAGCAATCCGGGTTATACAAAAAGGCAACAATTTGGAAATGATTTAGGCGAAAGGATGTCTAAAGCTTTTAAAGAATTGTTTGATCAGGATTTTAAAAAGGTTTTGATTGTTGGCAGTGATTGTTATGCTTTACAAACCGAAGTTTTAGAGGAAGCTATCAATTTTTTGGATGTAAAAGAAGTAGTGCTCGGGCCAACTTTTGACGGCGGCTATTACTTGTTAGGAATGAACCATTTTATTCCGGAACTTTTTATCAACAAAGCTTGGAGTACCGATCAAGTTGCCAAACAAACCTTAAAAGATGCAGAATTGTTAAAGTTATCTTTTGCAATATTAGAACAGTTGCATGACGTAGATGAGGCGGCCGATTTAGAAAAAAATAAAATTTCAATCTAAACTCAATTTAACATTTCTTTATATTTACTAACCATGTTTTCCTGCGAAGCACCATTTCTGTACATTTTTACAATTGTATAATTTGCATATTGAATTTTTAACCAGCTATTTTTTTCATATTTTCTGGCGGATATCAAAACAGGTTTCATCATAATTTTGTACTTGCCTTGTTTTCTGGCTCGGCCACAAAATTCAAATTCTTCCATAATTTTCATGTTGCCATCAAAACCCCCTGTTTGCTGAAATAATTTTTTGGTGATAAATAAAGTTTGATCGCCACCCATCCCGGCAAAAGTATCTAAACGGCTTAGCAAAGCATTCATCTTTAACAACCAGCTTTTACTATCATACTTAGATAAATATCTGCCTAAATCATAACCTTGATTTATGGATTCCGAAATATCCTTTAAATAAGTTTTAGGTGGTTTAGTATCGGCATGAACAAAATAAAACAAATCGCCATTGGCGATGCTTGCGCCATAATTCATTTGTGCAGCGCGGCCTTTTTTTGGCGACAATACTGTTTTTACACCTGTTTTTTTTGCAGCTTCCAATGTTGCATCTGTGCTGCCGCCATCAGCAACAATAATTTCTAACAAACTTTCGTCGCCGTTTTCAATTAAAAAATCAAGAAGTGCGCCGATGTTTTCGGCTTCGTTATAAGTTGGAATAATTAGGCTTACTTTCATTTATTAAAGGGAGAACTGTTGTTCAAATTTCTACGTACAATTAAATAATAAAAGCTAATCGAAACTAAACAATTATGAAATTCAGAATACTTCTTTTACCGATACTTCTTTTGTTTTTTTCTGTTGAATTACACGCACAGCAAGTAAAACTAATTACAGTTACACAATTAGAAAACCGTTTTAAACAAGGCAAGGATACAATTTACGTGGTTAACTTTTGGGCAACCTGGTGCAAACCTTGCGTAAAAGAACTTCCGGAATTTGAAAAGTTTAAAAATGCCAACCAAGGCAAACCCGTAAAAGTTATTTTGGTTAGCACAGATTTGAAATCAAAATTAGAAAGCGGTGTAAAACCTTTTGTTAAAGCACATAACTTGAGCGGTGAAATTTACCTGCTAAACGAAGCATCATCTTCCTACAACGAACGCATTAACGCAGATTGGTCTGGCGCATTGCCAGCTACTTTGATTGTAAATACCAAAACGGGTAAAAAGAAATTTCACGAAGCAGCTTTTACTTACGAGGAATTAGTGAAAGCCGTTAACGAACATTAACAAACGAATTCTCCGTTTCCGACAGCCACTTTATTGTTTTTTTGACACCTTCTTTAAGCGGAGTGATGGTGTAACCTAATTCATTCTCGGCTTTTGCAGAAGTAACAATCCATTGCTTGTTGTATTTTCTAACGAATGGCGGCGTGATTAAAGGTTGAATTCCAAACAATTTGGCCATTAATAATTGCAAGCACGAAACAAACAACATGGCTGGTAAAGGGAAGTTAAACATTTTCCTTTTCGTTGCGGTGAGTTCATCTACCAGGCTAAAAAAATTTGTGTAACTCGTATTAACTCCGCCTAACAAATAGCGTTCCCCGGGTTTTGCTTTTTCCATCGCCAATTGCATTCCGTTAAGCACATCTTCGATAAAAACATAATTGCCAATGCTCTGGCCGTTTCCCGGTTTAATTTTCCATTTACCGTTGATGTACATTTTCATCAAACGGGTAAAACCGTTACTTTCAGTTAACAAGCCGGGACCATAAACCCGGCTTGGGTTTACAATGATCCCGCGGATGCCTTTTTGATTATATTCCTGCAATAGATTTTCGGCAATTACCTTACTCTTCTCATATAAAGTTTCTAAAGTTGGGCAATGATTGGTATGTTCTGCAACTGGCTGCCCATTTTTTGAATCGCCAACCACTCCTGCCGTTGATGTAAACAAAACGTCTTTGATTCGCAATTTCACGCAGCAATCCAACACATTTTTTAAGCCGATCACATTTGATTCGTAAAAAGCAAAAGGATTTTTATGCCAAACAGAAGCCAAAGCAGCTAAATGATAAACTTGTTTGCATCCTTTCATCACTTGAAGAATGGAAGGCTTGTCCATGATATCACCCTGAAATAGAATGATGTTAGTTTGGTTTAGCAAAAGCCTGGCTTTCTCCAAATCCCTTACCAGAGCATGGATTACGTGTCCTTTTTCCGCCAATTTTAAAGTTAGCCGTTGGCCGATGTAGCCCGTTGCGCCCGTGATAAAAATATCCATTTACCAGAACTTTTAACAGCAGCCTCCGCCGTCGTAAAAAAAGGTTGATTGCGATATGAAAATATCAGTGCGGTTTAAAGCGGCCAGGTTACCAGCCGTTTTATCGCAGACGGCCAAAGGCTGGTTGGGCAATAAAACGTGGCCTTTCTGATCATCAAAGTATTCTTCCGAACCAAAATAAATAGCTGCTTTTCCGGTGAAAACGCAAGGTCCGTCTGCTGGCATTGGGTCTTTTATCGCACAAACTTCCACACTTTCAATGTAAAGCAGTTCTTCGGTTGGATATTGTCCGGGTGCTAAAACACGATACGGTCGTTTTGCGCGGATTTCAATCGTACCAAAACCAATATCCGTTATACTTTTAATGTAATCCCATAACGGCAACGAACCGGTAAGGCAAAGTGCACGAAGGCGTTCATCATTTCGTAAAGCCTGGTTCATGGGCTGGTTGCAAACTGGATCAGACATTACTAAACGGCCGCCAGGTTTTAAAACGCGGTAAATTTCTTTTAGTGCTTGCTTTAAATCTTCTTCCTTAAAAATGTTAAACAGACAATTTTGACCCGCAACATCGATAGAATTATCGTCAGTGGGCAGTTGAAGTGCCGAACCTTTTTTAAGTTCGATAAATTCTTTCCGGAACCAGGAGTTTAATTTTTCTGCTTCCAGTAGGTTATTGGCACAGCTTTCCAGCATCTCATCCACAATATCCACACCAACCACGCCATTTTTATTTCTGTTGAAATAAGAAAATTGGAGCAGTTCCATCCCACCACCAACGCCAACGTACAAAACTTTTGGGTTGTTCACCAAATCGCGGGCACTCACGATAGAGCCGCAACCATAGTTCATTTCCTGCATAATGGAAGGAATAGTTAGGCCCGGAAAAGCGTTCATTGGGGTTGTTGTGCAGCAAAGGCCAACATCGGGTTTTAGGGCGGCGGCACGATAAACATCCGCAGCGGTTTGTAAGTAAGTATCCACGTTTATATTTTTGGTTAATATACGGGGAATTGTAGGTTTAGAACTTCAACTTTGGTTTTTTCTGATACTTCTTTTATCACCCTAAAATTGATATGGTTTGATATTTATCCGCATAAAAGCAGCACCAGATTTGCAGGCATAAAAGAAGCATGAGCTTTACAAATGAAAAGGTTACTATTTAAACTTTAAATTCAAGGTTATAATATCAGAATTAAGCCCGGTTGAACGTACATAATGGCCATAACGCAATTCCAGCGTACTTAAATGCTGCCAGCCGAAAACGCCTTTTGGGGGAGATAGCCGGATACCTGTACCAACGAAACTGCTGTTTAAAGTTGAAAGGTCGTAATCGCTGGTATAATATTGGTCGCTTGCATTGTGCTGGCCGTAAGGCGTAAAATAACGTGTTCCAGTTTGGTTGTTGTACCGATAAAAAGGACTAAGCGATAAAAAAGAAGTAAATTTAATGGGCACTTCAATTTCTGCGGTGTGCGCCCGGATGCCCCAATTATCCATGTAGTAACGGTAAAAGGTGCGGATGATAAAATGATCATCCAAAAAGTAGTTTAGCCTGGCAGCAATGGGCAATTTATAGCGGCTGCTTGGCAGATTCTCTACCCTTTCGGATCCATCTGTAAAATAATCCCGCTGGTATTTGGTGGCCAGTAACCCATGCTGATATGATGGTTCCACAACAATTAAGCCTTGCAAGCGGGCATTGATCACATGAGATAACGAAAAAGAACTGCTAAAGGAATTGCGAGGCGTATTATCCACCGGCCGCGAGTCCCTTTCGGAGCCAGAACCGTAACCTGCAGGCCGTAGTTCTACTGGTAAGATCACTTTCCAGGTATCTAAAAATGCCTGCAACTTTAGGTCAAATTGCGTGTTTTTATCTTTGGAAGAACGGGAAAGGTTAAAACCGGCACCGAATGATTGATAATCGTATTCGTGCGAATAAGAACCGGTAAAGCCAAAAGCATTGCCGGTAGTTTCGTTGGAATGCGTCCAGTTTAAGGAAGGATAAACCCGCGTGTCCGACAAAGAAGCTGATGAAACACTATTTGGGTCGATTTTATCAGACGAAGCAGAAGTGTAATGATCAACGCCTAATTCAAAAAGGTAAGTGTTTTTTCTGCCCCGTTTATTTAATTTTGATAGCTGCAGGTCGATTGTATTGGCAAAATCAGTCAGTTTTTCTGTACCAATGCCACCTGTTACAGCCGAATTATTTCCATTTTGATGATAGTAGCCGGAAACAAAGTTTACCTCGTCAAGCTGTACTTTCCGAGATTTATAAGCAGAGCTATCTGTGGCAGTTTGCGCGAACGAAGCCGAGATGCCTAAATACAATCCAACTACGCATAAATATATTTTTCTCATTTATAATACCTGATTAATTACAACCACAACCACCGCCACTTTTACCACCATTTGCACCAGAAGTCCCTTCTCGGTACAATTGAAAACTTTGTTCAAACTTTTGCGCTTTACGAGCCGAAAGTTCCATTTCTGCGTCATTGATCCGGTTTTTTTGGTACTGCTTTACCGAAGTGCAGGAAGCAAGGCTGGCAAGTAAGGCCATTCCGGTTATAGCTGCTGCATAAATTTGTTTGCGCATGTTAGTTTTTTAAGTTAATGTTTGTTGAAGTATGTATCTGATTTTGATCGTCAATGATGACGCAGGCAATTTGCTGCAATTGGTTAATCAGGTCAAGTCCAACTTTAACACCCATTACCGTTACGGGTGTTGCCATAGCATCGGCCAGCTCGGCACTTGGGCAAATAATGCTGACGCTTTTGATCCCGCTTACTGGTAATCCGGTTTTAGGGTCAATGGTATGAGAATATTTTTTTCCGTTGATAATTGCATATTTCTCGTAATTACCGGAAGTTGCAATGGCCATGTTACTGATATTTAAAGTTGAAACCGGCCGCGTTTTATGGTCTGGATCGGCAATGGCAATTGTCCAAGGTTTGCCGTTTGGCTGCGTTCCCCAAGTGATTAAATCTCCAGAGGCGTTAACTATTCCACTTTCAATACCCTGTTGTTTTAACAAATTTTTGGCACAATCAGCCGCATAACCTTTACCGATCCCGCCAAAACCAATACGCATTCCTTTTTCTTTTAAAAAAATAGTTTGTTTATCCGCATTTAAATTAACGTTCTGGTAGTTGATCAACTTTACCGAATCTTGCGCTGTTTTTCTGTCGGGCAAAGCTTTCATATTCACATCAAAATTCCAAAGGCTTTTATCAATAGAACCATAAGTTATATCGAAAGCACCTTGTGTTAAAGCTGATATTTTTAAAGACCGTTGGATTAAATTGAAAACTTCCGCATGAACTTCAACTGGTTTTATACCTGCGTTTTGGTTGATTTCATTCGTTTGGCTGTCCTCGCTAAAAGTGGTCAAAAGCTTTTCTATCCGCTTAATTTCTAAAATGGCGAGATCAATCTTTTCTTCGGCCAGATCTTGATTATTGCTTACCACACTAATTTCAAAACGGTTGCCCATCAACTTCAAAATACGTTTGTGAATCACGTTTTCTGCCGTTAAATTCTCAATGCCGGGCATCCGCAATTGATTTGATTTCTTCCACAAACTGTGCAGGTGAAACATCTGGAAAGCCATCCCATTTTTTCAATATTTTTCCGTTTTCGTCAACCAACAAAGTGTAAGGAAATTTGCCTTCATTGTTGTATTGGTCTGCCAAAGCTTCGTTCAATTTAATTTGGCTTTGATCCAACTGGTTTTTTTTCTGCCGAGGGAAGTCAGCACGTACCAATACCAAGTGGTCGGCAGCGTAACTTTCAAAAGTTGCAGATTCTAATATTTCTTTTCTTAAACGGATGCAAGGGCCGCACCAATCAGAACCAGAAAAATTAATTACAATTAACTTGTGCGATTTTGCCGCTTCGGTTTTTGCCTCCTGAAAATTACCAAGCCAGGTTATCGGAGATAAAATTGTGGTAAAAAGTATTACAATTAAGGTTTTCATTTTATACAAGATCAGGAGTAAACTTTTAGTGAAGTGCCGGTTACCAAGGTATTATAAGTTGTTAGGTTTTTTGTAGCAGGACTATTTTGCACAACGCCAGCTTCTGTAAATGCAGAACCATGGTTGTTACAATAGAAACGGTGATTGGATGGCTGATAGATCAAAGTATAATTTTCATGCGTGCACGATTGCTGGACTGCTATGTAAGCACCAGCCAAAGTGCGGGCAACAATAACATTGTTAGAAATTATATAGCCGCCATTAGTTAACAAATTTGCATTGGCCGAAGCAGTTAAGTCGAGCGTGAAATTTACATTGGTAGGGCCGGTAACCGTTGACGACGAAGCATCAGAACTTTTTGAACAACCAACACAGTTGATTAATGCAAACGATGCTGCACTTACACCAATTAATGATAAAAATTCTTTTCTTTCCATGGCTTTTATTTTAAAAGGTTTAAAAAAATCAATACAATTTTTTTTGGTTTGAACGGAATTAAATTGATTAACGTATAATTTTATTAAAAATCAAATACTTCTTTTATACCTATAATTCTGTGTTGAAAATTGGGTTAAAAATTATAGAACAATATTTTTTAGGTGATAAAAGAAGCATGTACTTGTAACCTTACAATTATCATTTATTAATTTTAGATGTGTTGGCTTTAATCGACAAACAAGCTAATTTTATCGACAAAAGATCGCATAAATTAATCTTGCATCATCAACGGGCGCGTGCTTGCAGTAATTTCTTCACCTAAAAGCTGAATTAACCACCACCATTAATCATATCAGACACGATCCCTTTGCCTTCTTTTCTCTCCGCAAGTAAAACGCCAATTATATGCACAACAATAAAAGCCAATATTAAATACATGCAAAAACTATGTATTTGCCGGATGGCATGTATTGCTTTTAGTGCCGGAATATCATCCTCAAATGCAAGGCTTAGTCCAGTACAAACCATCACCAAAATCAACAAGTAAAATACAAAGTATAAAACTTTGACTAAAAGTTCGTGCCGTGCTAATTTTCTGTTCTTTTTAAAAATGTGATATTGTTGATAAGCACTTTTAACTTTTCTAAAAAGTTTTTGATCTCGCTTTTGGAAGAATTCCATCCCAATGCGAAATAGCAATAAAGCGGCAAGTACGTATCCAAAGTAAGTATGAAATTCCCAAACTTTGTCGTTCAAAGTGTGGGCTATAGATTTTGCTTGTTGATCCGAAACATTTCCAAGTTCAGATTTAATAACTTGCCTGATGGTGCGTTTTTTTAAAAGTGTAGAATCAACCAAAACCGTTAACAAGGAGCCGCTGATGATAATTAAATTTAACCAATGCCATAAACGCAACGGTGCAGAGTAGGTTTTTATATGTTCGGGATGTTCGATATCCTCTTTTACGGGTTCTATAATTGCCATTTTCTATTCAAATTATGTTCCTGCTTTTCCTAAAAATATGCCTAATATAAATACAATCCCGCCACCAACTATTACCTGTAATATGGTTGACCACAACGGAGTTTTCATGAACTTGTATCGGATTAACGCAATCACCAATAACTCGACAACAACCACAATGTAAGCCAAATGTAGGGCACTTTTAAGGTTATTAATTAAAAAAGGAAGTGTGTGCAGCATACCTCCTACCGATGTTGCAATTGCAGTAATTGCGCCCCTCGATATTGGGCTGCCCCTACCGGTCACGGTTCCATCATCAGATAAAGCTTCTGCCAAACCCATACTAATGCCTGCCCCAAGCGAAGCGGCTAGCCCAACGTAAAATGCTTTTATGGGCTGCTCGGTCAAGCCGGCGGTTGCAAAAATAGGTGCTAAAGTAGATACCGAACCGTCCATCAGCCCAAGCAAGGCCGGCTGGACTTTTTGTATAACAAATGTTGCTTTTATTTTATCTTCTTTCATATTGCAAAATCAACTGCCTGCAAAACAGGTTTTTATGTTGATGGTCTCACAAATTACGTGGTAAAACTATTGCCAAATTCTGAAGTAAACTTGAAGGTGGTGTAAATTAAAATAAACTATTCCAATATCGGTAAAATAACACTCCAGATTTGCTTCAAATTTCTATTGTACATTTATATTAAAAAGCCATTGAAACTATTAATTGTTGAGGACGAAAAAGGCCTTCGGGAAAATATAGAACGCTACTTTGCCGGCGACGGAAATATTTGCGAAAGCTGCTACGACCTTCATTCTGCCATGATTAAAGTTGCCCTGTACAATTATGATTGTATTTTGCTGGATATTGGATTGCCAGATGGCGAAGGTTTTACCTTGTTGGATTATTTAAAGGCTAACCATAAAAACGATGGCGTGCTGATCCTTTCGGCAAGAAATTCTATTGATGATAAAGTAAGGGGACTAAACGATGGTGCCGACGATTACCTGGTAAAGCCTTTTCATCTGGGCGAACTGAAAGCCCGGGTAGAATCCATCTACCGGAGAAAAAACTTTAACGGAGACAAAGCACTTTATTACGAGCAGATCTACATTAATTTGATTGCAAGGGAAATAAGCGTTAACAATATCCCGGTTGTGCTTACGCGAAAGGAATATGAACTGCTGCTCTATTTTATTGCCAACAAAGGCAAAGTAGTTGTGCGCCACGCATTGGCCGAACATTTATGGGGAGATGAAATTGATATGGCCGACAACTTTGATTTCATTTACACGCACATTAAAAACCTGCGGAAAAAACTGAGCGATGTGGCCAAGAAAGATTACATCCGGTCTGTTTATGGTGTTGGTTATAAATTTTTATAACACATGAAATTAGCAGCCCATTACAACAAAGTTAGCCTGATTATTACCGTTTCTGTGCTTTTAATTGCAGGCATTGTGTATTATGCTGCCATAAGTTATATCGCTAACAGGCAATTGGACAGAGACCTTACAGAAGAAATTGAAGAGGTAAGAGATTACATTAAAGAAAACCAAAGGCTGCCTGTACAAGTAGATTTTGATGAGGATGTAACTACTTTTTCCAAGATTGGACAACGGGTTTTTCCAACCGTTTTTTTTGATACCCAATATTACAATTTTAAAGAGAAAAAAAAGGAATCTGGCCGCGCTGTGGCTGGCACCGTTACCTATAAAGATGAAAATTATAAGGTAGTTATAACAGTATCCAAAGAAAGCACACAATTTTTGGTACAGCTTATCCTGATCATTACAATTTTGCTTACCGTTGTTTTAATTGTAGTGCTTTCTATTGCTAACCATCTGCTAATAAACGATTTATGGCAGCCTTTTTACAAATTATTAAACCAACTTAAAACATTTGATATTTCTGCCGATCCTGAAATGGCTGTTAACCATTCTAAAGTTGATGAATTTCTGGAGCTTAACAATGCCATGGCCAGTATGACTTCCAAAGCAAAAAGCGATTACTTGCACTTAAAATCTTTCACAGAAAATGCTTCACATGAAATGATGACGCCGCTTGCTGTTGTTAATTCTAAATTGGATACTTTGATACAAGATGAAACGCTAAATGCCGATCAGTTAACCCAAATTACAAGCATTTATACTTCGATGGCGAAACTATCTCGTTTAAACCAATCGCTTTTATTATTGGTTAGGATTGATAACAACTTGATTAAAGATGATAGTTTGATCAATTTAAAAGTAAGTATCGAAGATAAATTGCAACAATTCCAGGAGTTGATCCAAAGTAAAAGTATTGTTGCAAGCTATCATTCAAGTGATAAAAATATTTATGCAAGTAAGTATTTGATAGACATCTTGCTGAATAACCTTTTCAGCAATGCCATACGCCACAATTACAATAATGGCGAAATTGAAATTGTACTTACGGATACACAATTAATCATGAAAAATACTGGTCAACAATTGCCTTTGCCGGAAGCTAACATTTTCGAACGTTTTCAAAAGAGCAAACATTCGGAAGGTACAGGCCTTGGGCTTACACTTGTGAAAAATATTTGTATGCTTTATCATTACAATATTAAATACAATTATGCTGATCATTGGCATATTTTTACCATCGATTTTTAGTCTAATTTTAATGATACTTCTTTTATCCACTTAAAACTTGTGTTTATATTAATTCCTTAAAAAACACAATTACAGTTGAAGTTTTTGCCCGATAAAAGAAGCATTACAAAACACAATTAAAACAGCAACTCCAATATTCCTCCAGAATTCTCCTATAGTTTCACACAGAAACATCCTTTACATGAATAAAATCTTTCTGCTGCTGATTATCTTGTTTTCGGCCTTCAAACTAAAAGCACAGGATAATTACGAAATACAAGTTTATGGTTCTGAAACGGTAGAAAAAGGCAGAACCATGGTTGAATTGCATAGTAATTACACGCTCAATGGAAGTAAGGGAATTATCGACGGGCAGTTGCCAGACAACCATGTGATCCACGAAACAGTAGAAATAACGCATGGCTGGACACCTTGGTTCGAAACTGGTTTTTACTTTTTTAATGCGATTGGCAACGGCGGCCGAACGGCTTATGTTGGCTCGCACATCCGGCCAAGGGTAGCAGCACCAGAAAGCTGGCACTGGCCTTTCGGCGTAAGCATATCTACAGAATTTGGGTTTCAAAAAAAGGAATTTTCTGCAAATACAAGTACACTTGAAATCCGTCCAATCATCGATAAAAAGTGGTCTAAAATTTATGTTTCCCTCAACCCAACTTTGGATGAAAGTTTTAAAGGACCCGATGCTGGGCGTGGATTGATATTCTCGCCAAATGTAAAAGGCAGTTATGATGTTACCAAAGCAGTTGCATTAGGATTGGAATATTACGGCAGCACTGGTCCGTTTTTTCATTACGATACTTTTAAACAACAGCAGCAGCAGTTGTTTGCGGCCACTGATTTGAATGTTAGCCCTGATTGGGAATTTAACGCGGGTATCGGTTATGGGTTCACAAGCAGCACAGACAAGGCAATTTTTAAAATTATTGTTGGGCGAAGGTTTTAAAAGGTTTAGTATGCTAAACAAAGTATGGCGTTTTCCGGTCGGGCCATCGAGTAAATTAAAAGATCAAAACTAAAGTCCCTCCTATAATCATAACAGCGCCAATCGCAGCTTTTACCGATAGTGTTTCCTTTAGTATAACTACAGAAAGTACGATGGTTAAAGCTACGCTCAATTTATCTACCGGCGCAACTTGTGATACCTTGCCAATTTGCAAAGCTTTGTAGTAAAATATCCAAGATAAACCCGTTGCCAATCCCGATAAAGCCAAAAACAAAACGCTGTGCCGCGAAAGTTCTGTTATCCCTTTTAGTTCGCCCCTGGCCATGGCAATTCCCCAGGCCACTATTAAAATAACAACTGTACGGATTGCAGTTGCCAAGTCAGAATTAACATTAGTAACCCCAATTTTAGCAAAGATGGCTGTTAAGGATGCAAAAAAAGCTGAGAGTAACGCATAAATCCACCACATAAAAATTTTACAAGTTAAAAGGAGTTTTAAAGAATCAGGATTGCAAGTTTACAAACTTTACGATGAAAGAATGTTTACAATTGATATATTGATAACTCAAATTCCAATTATAAGTTGTGCAGATTTGTTTAGATATGGTTAAACCCAAGCCGCTTCCTTCTGATTCTGAAGACTTGCTGAAACGGTTAAAAATTTCATCAACTTGTAACGGCTCTTTTTTGCCCGAATTGCTGATGATCAATTCACTATCATTCAACTCAAATTGAATTGTTCCGCCTTTTAAGTTGTGCCTGATGGCATTGCTGATCAAATTGTTTAGCAAGATTTCCAATAAAAATTCATTCGCCATTACATTTTTTTCTGCAATGGAACTGCTGACGTTGATGTTTTTGATGGCAAAAAGTTCGTTAAAACGCAGCAACTGATCTTGCAGCACGGTGTTTAAGCTGATGCTTCTTTTATCAGACAATAATTGGTTTTCAATCTTAGCCAAGAGCAGCATGGCTTTGTTTAAATGGGTTAACTTGGCCACACTTTGGTACAAGTCCCCAAGTATTTTACTTTGCCCTTCGGAGAACTGATCTGTTTGCAGCAAACTATCCAACTTAGAATTGATAACTGCAATTGGCGTCATCAATTCGTGCGAAGCATTTTCTGTAAAAGATTTTAAATCGTTATAATCTTTGATGACCTTGGAAGACATTAAATTGATTACTTTGTTCAACTCGTCAAATTCTTCCACGCCAGAGTTGATGTTCTTAAAATGTTTTTCCTGATCAGCAACATTAAAGGTTTTCAACCTAAACAAAGTATCATAAAAAGGTTGCCACAAGCGTTGCAAAACAAGCCTGTTGATAATAAACAAAACAGCTAATAAAATTAAAATTACGGCCAATGTGATCCCAAAGATAATCTGGACAAGATCTTCTGTTTCAACTTTAGATTCAACAATTAATATCTTGTATTTTTGCCCTTTTACAATTACAGAACTAATTAAGCCCCTGCCCGATTCATTTTCTTTTTCTTTGGAATTGTAAAAATTGGTGTTGATGAAATGGCGAAAAATTGCAATACCTTCAACTTTTTGAAATACTATTTGCTGATCGGTCGATTTAAAAACCTGCGGCAAATGTTGGTTTAACCGCACAAATTCAAAGACTTCCTGTTCTTCTACCTCCAAATCCTGATCTACCTGGCGGTTTAAAATCATGCTGATGACCTGATAATAAATAACACCTGTTATCAATATAACCAAGATGGCTGTTATTAAATTAACCCTGTTGTACTTTGTTAAAAGTTTCACAAGTCGGTAAATTTATAACCCATGCCGTAAGCAGCTTGTATATAATCCTTGCAGCCAGACTCTAACAACTTCTTCCTGATATTTTTTACATGCGAGTAAATAAAATCGTAATTATTAACTACATCAAACTCATCTCCCCACAAGTGTTCTGCAATTGCATTCTTGGATACTATTTTCCCCTTGTTTACAAAAAAGTACAAAAGCAAAGCATATTCTTTACGTGTAAATTTGACTGCTACGTTATTAACTTGTACGGTTTTAGCTTGTAAATCAATGCTGATCTCGTTAAATTTTAACAAGTTATTTCCACCAAAAGATTTACGCCTGATAATCGCCATTACCCTTGCTTGCAATTCCGACAAGTGAAAAGGTTTGGTTAAATAATCATCTGCGCCCAGGTTTAAACCATTAAGTTTATCATCCAAAGAATTTTTTGCAGATATAATCAACACACCATCAGGGTATTCATTTTTTTTCAGCATATCTAATATAGCCAAACCATTTCCGCCCGGCAAAGTAATATCTAACAAAATACAATCGTAACGGTAAAGGTTAATTTTTTCCCTGGCCGTTGCAAAGTTTACGGCAGTTTCGCAAATATTTCCGGCTTCGTTAAAGTAACTTTCAATGCTTTCTCGTAAGCCTTTCTCGTCTTCAATAATTAATAGTTTCACAGTAAATAAAAGTAGGGACACATTTTGGATAAATTCTGTACAGTTTTAACCAAGTTTTATGCACGACCATATAATTTTGTAAAATTGTGTTTCTACTTTTAGAATCAAAGAAGGTGACCTTTTGATTATTTATATTAGTTCTAACATGCTTCTTTTATCAACCCAAATCTGAAATTTTATCCACAACATTAGAACAGAATCAAATATTAATTTTAGAAAAAAAAAGATCATGAAAAAGCATTTAATTACTTCAATTCCAATTATATTGTTACTGCTAAATGTAGCAAAGGCACAAAGCATTAAGCAAGATGCCATACCAGCACCTGTAAAATCAGCTTTAAAACAAAAGTATCCAATGGCTGCAAAAGTAACTTGGGAAAAAGAAAAAGGAAATTATGAAGCTAATTGGGGAGGAAAATCTGGCGAAGATTTATCAGTACAATTTACACCTCAAGGCGAATTTATCGAACAAGTCCAAGCTATTAAAGTTGAT
>CAZZVO010000075.1:0-14896 GCA_964657505.1 uncultured Mucilaginibacter sp. | reverse complement strand
CCGGCTGGGATACCAACGGAAATACGGGAAGAGGTTATCCGCAAGGACGGTTTAGGGGAAATAGCGAGTTGTATCTGGAAGGAGAATATCGTTTTAAAATCACCAAAAACGGTTTATTAGGAGGTGTAGTTTTTGCTAATGCAGAAAGTTTTTCAAATTATACAAACAACCAATTTCAAAGGATACTACCTGGATACGGACCTGGAATACGGATAAAGTTTAACAAACACTCCAACACTAACTTGTGTGTCGATTACGGGATTGGTAATGGTTCTAAAGGCTTTTTTGTGAATTTGGGAGAGGTTTTTTAAAAAAATCTTTTTAAAAATTTTATATGTTTAATTAAAACTGATGCTTCTTTTACCAACTTAAAACTGTTAACAAAAGTCAAATTAGTTTTTAGGTGATAAAAGAAGCATTGTTAAGAAAACAAATAAGTCGAATTACGAATTAGTTTAACCCGCATTACAATAACAATTACCTATTATTAGGCTTGGCAGGTTGGTTTGGCTGATCTGGTTGTACTGAATTGTTATCATCATCCTTATCTTTTTCTTTCTCCTCCTTTTTAAATTCGAGCTTGCCAAACTTGTAACTCAAACTTATACCAAAAGATTGGAATTGTACTTGCCGGATGTTAGTTTGGTAAAAACTACTTCCCATAACAACAGATTTTTGAGTGAGGTACTGGTTAAAAGGGTTAGCTGCAGTTAAACCAATACTTACTTTTTTATCATACAATTGTTTACGCAAAGCGATGTTGTAAAATGCAAATGCGGGCCTCGTGCCTTGTATCGTCCGTTGGGATGCGTTGTAATTTCCAAAAACTTCGGCAATTAAATCATGCGGAAAATTATAAGAAGCATTTAAGTTGACACGGTAAGTAAAGCCACTAACTCTCACGTTTCCGGGATTGGTTACAGTACCAGGATTTGTTGTAATCCTGTCTCCAAAAAACATATTAGAACGCAAGTTTAGTTTACTTGTAACAGGAACAGAACCATACAAGTTAACACCGGTTGTAGTTTCGGAACCAATATTTTCACGTTGGTTTAAAAAAACATTTGAATACTGGGTACCACCGATATTTAAAGTAGGAAATTGCAAGGTGTATTGTTGAATGTCATCCGTATTATGACGATAAAAACCACCGAAGTAAAAATTTGCACCGCCTTCGTAAGATTTATTATACCCAAGCTCGTAATTGTGTCCAATTTCTGGTTTTAAGTTCGGGTTACCTGTACTGATATTATGCGGATCGCTGATGTTATAAAACGGATTTAAATCACCATAATCTGGTCGTTGTATCCTGTAAGTATAGCTTAATTTAATGGTTTGTGTTTTGTCAATCTTGTGGGATAGTACTGCAGAAGGTGCCAAAGTATTATAGCTTGGAAGATTTGTTCCGGGGAAATCCGCGGAAGAAGTAGTGTACTCATCACGAAGCCCGGCTTTACCATCTATAAAATCTTTAAACAAAGAAAACTGCGCAGAAAGATAATAAGCATAAACTTGCCGGCTATAGTTGAAGCCATAAGTTTGGTTGGCATTTGGTATAAAATCGGCACCGGCCAGTGTATCTGTTGCTACCGTGTTGTTAATGGTTTCGAAAACGCCTTTTGCACCGGTTTCTAAAGTGAATTTATCGCTAAAAGGGTGCGTATAATCAATGGAAATGTTGTTTTGTCTGTCTTTACCAGGGTTATTGCTTAACGAGCCGGATGATGGATAATTCCCCGTCAAATAATTCTGCTGCTGGAAGAAGTTGGAGGTATTTGTACTGCTACTGGTTGTGTACAAAACATCCAGTTCCTGGCCTTCTTTCTTAAAAGTTTTTTTGTAATTAACACTAAAATCTACCGCATTTGCATTGAACTTGCTGTTCGAGTTACGCAAACTAACCAAATTTGAGAAAATGTTATTGGACAACAACGACTGCATATTTTGTTGCTGGTTGGTTAAGCCGCTATTGGTATTGCCAAAATGGTTAAAACCAACTGAAGCAGTAAACTCATCTTTTGGCGTGATACTCCAATTAAAACTTAAACCGGAATTGTAACCGCTTCTTTTTAAAGCACTATTTCCCTGTTGAACCAAATGTGTGGTAGTATCTGCCGCATTATTTTGTGAAAGCCGGTCGTTCGTTGTCTTTGTTGTGGTGTTGATCTGATCGTTGCCCGAAAAGAAAGCATTCACCCCAAAATTCCCTTTCCGCAGGTTTAAATTAAGGGAACCGTTTTCGCGCCTGGTACCGGCAGAAAGGTTAACACTTCCGTTAAAGCCTTGTACTTTGCTATCTTTTAAAATGATATTGATGATACCGCCGGTTCCGTTTGCATCGTATTTAGCACCAGGACTGGTTATTACTTCGATACTTTTGATTTGGCTCGCCGGGATAGATTGCAATGCATCTGCTAAACTGGCACCAAAAATACTTGAGGGTTTGCCGTTAATCAAAAACCGGATGTTCGGGTTGCCTTGCAATTCTACATTTCCGTCAACATCAACACTAATCATCGGTACTTTTTTTAGTACATCAATTGCAACGCCGCCTTGTGCTGTCAAATCGTTTCCTGCATTGTAAACCAATTTATCTATTTTATTTTCCACGGTAGCGACAGTTCCGGTAATGGTAACGCCTTTTAACTGGTTTTGAACCGAAGTAAGGCTGATAGTGCCTAAAGAAACATTAAGCGTAGTGCCCGAAATAACAACATGGTTAACAACTTTACGCTGATAACCGATAAAATCAACAGAAACTTCGTATTCGCCTAAAGGCAGGTTTTTAATGTCAAAAGCACCTTTTGTATCGGTAACTGTCCCATTAAACGGACTGGTGCTGCCTTGTTTAAAAACAGTTATGGTAGCGTAATCAACAGCAGCTTTGGTAATGGCATCGATAACTTTACCGGTTATATGGCCATTTGCTTCCAAGCTTTTGGGTTGAGCATTAATAGTTGTTGATAAAAAGATTAAGGTAAAAAGAGTAAGTAGATACTTCATATTTAAATTCAAATTTGAAAATTGTATTGGCTGCAAAAATGCAACCCAAGACTGTAAAAAATCTGAATTTTGGGAAAGCCATTACAATTGTTACAAAACCGAAAGCTTGTTTTAAAGGAGTTTAAAGTTTTGTCAATACTTCTTTTATGCCCTTAATTTTAACATTGTAAGTTTTGGCTGAAGTAGTTTTTCATAGATGATACTAAATTTTATGTGGTAAAAGAAGCATTTAAATTAACGTTAAGTAGCAGAACAAAGAGATAATGTTAAGTTAATATTATCAATAAGTTACGTAATTCTCCAAAAGCGAAATATTCAGAATTGCTACAGATTTGGATCGGGTTTTTGCATAAATTTTAACTATTCATTTATGGCGAACCCATACAATTTAAAAAAATCAATCCTGTTTCTTTTTGTTTTCCTTGGTTTTTGCGTTTCATCCTACGCCCAAATTATCAAGGGAAAAGTCTTAGATTCCAAATCAGGAGAGCCGCTTACTGGAGCTTCTGTCTCCGTAGAAAAAGGCAGTTTTCAAAAATTCACGTCGGTAAATTTAGATGGTTCTTATGTTTTCCGTGATTTGAAACCTGGCATTTATCAATTGAAAGTCCGTTTTATTGGTTACAAAACTACCGAAGGAAAAGATGTTGAAGTAAACGATAACGCAGTTTCAACTTTAAACTTTAGGTTGGAAAATGCCAGTACAAATTTGGTTGAAGTAATGGTAAAAGGCCAGGCCAGCAGGGAAACAGACCGTTCTGCCAGGGGGATCGAAAAAAATGCAAGCAGCATAGAAAACGTGCTTTCGGCAAATACTATTCAATTATTGCCGGATGTTACTGTTGCCAATGCCTTGCAACGGGTGAGCGGCGTCACCGTGCAGCGGTCGGCCAGCGGCGAAGGGCGTTATGCTATTATCCGCGGGATGGACCAGCGATATAATTCTACTTTGGTCAACGGTATTAAAATACCAAGCCCAGACCCTGCTTTTCGTTTTGTACCGATGGATGTTTTCCCTTCCGAAATGTTAGAACGTTTGGAAGTAATCAAAGCACTAACCCCAAGTATGGAAGGCGATGCCATTGGCGGTGTGATGAATTTAGTGATGAAAAGTGCACCAGACAGATTTATATTAAGTGCTAATGTTTCTGGCGGCTTTTCTTCCTTATTTTCGTCATCAAGGCCGTTTTCTTCCTTTAGTGCATCGCCTAACAAAACATCTCCAGCAGTAATCAACGGCAATAGTTATGCTGCAACTTACAACGATTTTAATAACAGAGCGTTAAGCAGCGACAAAAACCTTTCGGCCCCTTTCAGTTCAACAGCAGGCTTGACCATTGGCGACCGCTTTTTAAAAGGCAAACTTGGTGTGGTAGTTTCTGCGAGTTACCAGAATATTTATCGCGGATCAAACTCAAAAGAACTGACGCCAAATGCACAGCCTTCTGCCATACCGCTACCAAATTCGCCACAATTTTCTGATGCTTACGACCGTACTTATTCTACACAAACAGAACGTCTAGGAATTCATAACAAGATTGATTATGTAATCAATGGCCAGAACAGGATTTCTTTGTATAATTTATACATCCATCAAAACGAGTTCGAATCCAGGTTGACTTCGGATACTTTAGGTTTAGGTTTAAACTCTACCGGTTTAAGTAAACAAATCACTATTTCTAACCGCAGTACATTAACCCAGCAAAATATTTACAACTCCACACTTCATGGTGAGCATATTTTAACCAGGAACTTGCGCTTTGATTGGAACGGCGTTTACTCCAACGCCAACAGGCACCAGCCAGACCGCACCGAGTTTTCTTACGATGCCAATAAATCCTTAAACAGTTCTGGTGCATTAACTGCAGAAATTGATAATAATACCAAACTAACCCACCATTGGGAAAACAATAAAGATCAGGATGTTGCTGGTTATGGCAACTTCGTTTATAGCCCTAAAATTGGTAACAGTATTGTGGAGTTTTCTTTAGGGGGATTGTATAGACACAAAAACCGTGATGCAGATTATATTACTTACGGCTTAAACGGCGGAAAATCTACCTTGTTTAACAACAACTTTAGTGCTATCCCTTTTGGCTTTACTACTGCAGCAGATGGTATCGGTAGCAACAATCCAGACTTACAGAACAACTACAACGTGAAGGAGGATGATAATTCGGAATACTTACAATTTAAATTTAATGCTATTCCAAGTTTACAGGTCTTAGGTGGTGTAAGGGTTGAAAATACTTACATGACTTATGCAACTCAATCTCCACTAACTGTAACACAAAGAAGCGGCATAATCCATTATACCGATGTTTTGCCAAGTTTACACCTAAAATATACACTTGCAGATAATCAAAATTTAAGGGCATCTTACTTTGCTTCGATCAGCCGCCCTGGTTTTGGGGAAATTGTCCCTTATAAAGTTACTGGCGAGTATTTTGACCAGGTAGGCAACCCATTGTTAAAACATATTACTGCCGATAACTTTGATATTAGGTACGAACTTTTCCCTGGTGGTGCTGATCAGATTTTGTTAGGTTCTTTTTTTAAGAAAATACACAATCCAATTGAATACTTTGTAGTAAGGGATGGCGGACCAAGTAATCAAGTCATCATGCCGCAAAACGATAATGGAGATGCAACCAACTACGGCTTTGAAGCCTTAGCAACCAAGTTTTTTGGGGTGATTGGATTTTCGGTCAATTACACTTACACACATTCCAGGATAACTACAACCAAGTTACTTTATTACAGCGATCCAACTTTGGGCTTACAACAAAGTTTCGTCAATGAAACCCGTCCGCTTCAAGGTCAGGCAAATAATGTTGGTAACGCTTCTGTTTTATTTAAAAGCGGAAAATTAGGTTTAGATATGCAAGTTGCTTTTGTTTACACCGGCGAGAGGTTGGCACAAGTTTCCCCTTATTACAATTTAGATTTCTACCAGCACGCTTTTAACCAATTGGATTTTTCATTCGAAAAAACATTAGCAAAAAGGTTATCTTTTTATGGTAAAGTAAACAACCTCACCAACACGGCTAATAAAATTTACCTGAAATATCCGCATGGAAGCTTAGACGCCAAACAGCAGGAATTTGTAGGCAAACAAGATATTGCAGCACAAACCCTGGTACAAAGCGATTACTACAAAACCTTGTTTTTGGGCGGTTTCAGATATAAATTCTAAATGAAATTTTAAAAGATCAAACGATGAAAAAATTAATATATACAGGTATTTTGATTGTAATTGCAACAGCTTTTTCGGGCTGCCAGAAATGGAAAGTTGAGCATACTGATATTTATAACTACACGCCTCCGGCTGCTAATCCGGTTAGCGATAAAGCACCCCTTTCCTGTAGCGGCGGCAGTACAGTGGTTTCTGTAAAAGGGACGATGCTTACCGGGAAAACCTACAGCGTTGCAGATGGCTGCGATTTGGTAATCAATGCTACCGACACTTTATTAATGCAACCTGGTGTAACGTTAAACATGGGTATCGGCAGCAGTTTGATTGCTTTGGGAACTTTGGTAAGTAACGGCACCCACGATCAGCCTAACTCTATAAGTGTACCTAATGTAGTAGAAAATGATGCGCCTGGTGCTTTAACTGCAACTGCCGATCCTGCTTTTGCCGGAAAATGGAAAGGAATCATCGGTGGCCCAAATTGTAATTTAATGGTTTTAAGGTGGACACATGTTGGTTTCGCAGGTTTGACAGAAGGCAAAGCTACCTCTACCATTGCAGGTTCAGGAACAGGAAACCAATACAGTATTTTATTTGCCAACTATAATGGCAATTTTATTATGGAAGATTCCTGGCTATATGGTGGCGTAGATGATCCGATGCGTATTTCTGCCGGAAAAATTGCAATCTTCAGAAATACTTTTGAAAAAAATGGTGTTTCCGGTGGTGATTGTATCAACGTAAAAGGTGGAACGGTTGGCACGATGGCGTATAATTTTTTTATCGGCACAGCTACTAACGGACAAAAAGCATCCAACAAAGGCCAGGCAACAGGTGCGCCACAAACCAACATCGTGATGTATAACAATACTTTTGTAAGTGGCGGTTACCGCCAAACGCAAAGCGGCCGCGGTGGTTGCATCAATTACGAAGAAGGTGCAGCGGGGAAATATTATAACAACGTAGCCATTAATTGTAAATATGGATTTCGGGTTGTGGGAAGTCCGGTTGCTGATGTTGCCCATTTATCCTACGGCAATAATTATCAATGGGCAGATTCTTTGAGTGTAGCCAACCAGTTTTATCCAACCGGTTATATTACGCAGCCACAAACTACTGATATCCCTTTAATTACCACTTCGGCCAAATATCTTCCTGCTAATTATGCTTTGGGTTCTATTTATGATGGAAGCGATGTGGTACAAAAAAACAATCCGATGTTCTTAAATTTCCCATTGCCTACTTCCGGCCATCCTTTGGCTCAATACAATGCCATTGGTACTTACAATTTCCGTTTGCAGGCTTCTTCACCTTTGATTGGAAAAGGAAATACAGGTGTCTTACCTTTGATTGTTGTACCGTTAAATAAAATTTATGGCCTATCAGAAGCTACGCCAGCCGGTGCAGATTTAGGTTGCTATCAGTTAAATGGCTCTGGTAACCAGCACTAATCTTTATTAATTTGTTTTTAGTTGAAATGAAAAGGATACTGTTTTTACCGGTGTTTTTATTTATATAAACACAAATAATCTATTATGAATAAGCGGACCACCCTCCTTGCCCTTTTTGCTTTTATTAGTTTTTGCCTGGTAAAAGAAGTATCGGCACAATCCAAAAATTTAAAACTCATTTTTATCCGCCACGGCGAAAAACCATTAAAAGGCGACAATCTAACCTGCCAGGGTTTAAATCGGGCTTTGCAATTGCCAGCTTTGCTTACTGGTAAATTTGGAGTCCCGGCTTATCTGTTTGCCCCGGCAATGTATTTAGGCGAATCAACAAAACATGCACGGATGTTTCAAACGATTACGCCTATTGCTATCAAATATAATCTTCCGATCAACAGCAGTCATGCAGAAAAAGATTCGGCAATGATCGCTGAGGATTTAAAAAGCAAAAAAGGTACGGTTATTATCGTTTGGGAACATAAAGCTATTAAATCAATCATCCACGCATTAGGTATTTCTGATAATTTAATTTGGCCGGATGATGACTACGATAGTATTTGGATCGTGACTTATAACAATGGCAAAGCTATCTTTTCGAGAGATAAGGAAGGTTTAAAACCAACAGCAGATTGCAATTAGTACAAACATAGAAGTGCTTAATCCAAAATTTGTAGTGCAATGATTTTTCTAATCGATCAGGCAAAACATTGGTTGTATGCCCGTACCTCCTACTGAAAATAGTTTCAAGATAAAAACTGTCTTAAACCAAAAAAACCTGTTTCAATTAAAAAACAGGCTTTTTTTGTGGTACCAGCTGGAATCGAACCAGCGACACAAGGATTTTCAGTCCTTTGCTCTACCAACTGAGCTATGGTACCTTTTTGTTTGGGTTGCAAATGTAGTGCGTTTTTTTGCTTTTAAAAATTTTTTTAAACTTTTCTTTAAAATATCCTTAAACCAATATTTCTATTTCATTAAAATGCTTCAACCCAATTACCTTTGAGTATTTTTGCAGGATGGAATTTTCACCTGCCTCAAAAATTTGGATCTATCAATCCAACCGTGAACTAAAGGAAATAGAAACATTAAAATTACAACAACTGCTTAATGGGTTTGCACAAAACTGGACGGCACATGACCAGCAATTAAAAGCTGCTGCCCAAATTTTGCATAACCGTTTTATAGTTTTATTGGTTGATGAAAGCCAGGCTGGTGCAAGTGGTTGTTCCATTGATAAATCGGTCCGTTTTATGCAAGATTTGGAAGAAGAGTTTCATATCAACTTGTTCGATCGTTTTAATACAGCTTATTTTGAAAATGATCAAATACATTCTGCAAGTCGGGAAGAATTTGAAAAACTACTGAAAGAAGGCAAAGTAAACAGTGAAACAATCGTTTTTAACAACCTGGTAAGCACCTTCCATAATTTTAAAACCAAATGGCAAATCCCTTTAAAAGATAGCTGGCATGCCCGCGTTTTTAGCAGTTTGATCGAAGCTTAACTTTTGCTGTCATTTCGACCACAGGGAGAAATTTTCTTCAAAGCAGAATACTATTTGTTGAAAGAAGATTCCTCCCTGTGGCCGAAATGACAACGCATACTTCTTTTACCCACTAAAAACTAAGCGGTGCCAAACGCCGCATGTTTTTCATAATTAAATAACTGCGGTGGCGGATGTAACGTGTAGGTTTTACCGGCGACCATTTAAGCGGATTTGGCCAAACGCCCACAATTAAAGAAGCCTGTTGTTTAGTTAAATCAGCAGCAGAACGGTTAAAATAAGTTTGGGAAGCGGCTTCGATCCCATAAATACCATCGCCCATTTCGATTACGTTCAAATAAACTTCCATAATGCGTTCTTTGCTCCAAAGCGCTTCAATCAACATCGTAAAATAAGCTTCAAAAGCTTTACGAATGTAGGATCGGCCCGGCCATAAGAACACATTTTTGGCCGTTTGCTGCGAAATTGTGCTCCCACCAATTAGTTTATTACTGTGTTGATTTTTGTCGATTGCACGTTCAATCGCACGTAAATCAAAACCATGGTGTTCCAGAAACAATTGATCTTCGGATGCTACCGCTGCTTTTTTGATGTTGATGGACATTTTATCAAACGAAATCCAACTCTTATCAATTTTCCAATCTTTTCCTGCTGCTTTTCTCTCAAAACCACGGTCTATCATTAATAAAGTGATTGGCGGATTTACAAAACGATAAAGCAAAACCCAAAGTACGGTAATGCCGAAAAAGCCAATAAGGATTAATTTGAGTAGATATTTAAATAGGCGCATTTCGATCCAAATATAAATAAGAAAGGTGCCCGATTGCTTGGGCACCTTTCTTATTTATGATACTAATTTTGATGTGGTAAAAGAAGCATTATCAGAATGTGTCCGTCCTTCGACAAGCTCAGGAGGACGAACTTCTCTACTTCTTACTCAGCAACTACTGTAAAAGGAACTTTAACTTTTACTTCTTTGTGCAAGTTTAAATTTGCAACGTAATCGCCAACAAATTTAGGGTCACTGTCAAAAGTAATTTTGCGGCGGTCAACTTCAAATCCTTGTTTCTTCAAAGCATCTGAAACTTGGATCGTGTTGATTGCACCAAAAATTTTACCGCTTTCACCAGCTTTTGCACCAATGGTAAGCGTTACGCCTTCTAATTTCGCAGCAATTGCATCAGCATCTTTGCGTATTTTTTCTTGTTTAAAAGCAGCCTGTTTCAGGTTTTCGGCCAAAACTTTGCGTGCAGATTCGGTTGCCATACTTGCAAATCCTTGCGGAATCAAAAAGTTGCGGCCGTAACCTGGCTTTACATTTACTACATCATCTTTCTCGCCGAGGTTCTTGATGTCTTGTTTTAAAATAACTTCCATTTCGTATCCTCCTATTTTAACGAGTCTGCAACGTAAGGCAACAAACCAATATGACGGGCGCGTTTAACTGCCTGTGCCACTTTACGCTGAAATTTTAAAGAAGTCCCGGTTAAACGTCTTGGTAACAATTTACCCTGATCGTTAATAAACTTCATTAAAAAGTTAGCGTCTTTGTAATCAATATACTTGATCCCGTTCTTTTTGAAACGGCAGTATTTTTTACGGTTATCCTCTACTTTAGGGGCGGTAACGTATTTAATCTGATCGTTTGCCATTATCTTGCTGCCTCCTCTGTTTTAGGTTTACGCTGATTAAAAGCACCGCTACGTTTTTTCTCGTTGTAGGCGATGGCATGTTTATCCAGAGAAATAGTTAGGAAACGTACCACGCGCTCATCACGGCGGAACTCGGTTTCCAGTTTATTAATTAGTTCACCCGGTGCCTTGTATTCAGTTAGGTGATAGTAACCTGTAGTTTTCTTTTGTACAGGGTACGCTAATTTTCTCAAACCCCAATTATCCTCCTGGATAATTTCGGCTCCGTTATCAGTAAGGATTTTAGTGAATTTGGCAATGGCCTCTTTCGCTACTTCTACAGATAACAACGGGGTAAGAACGATTACTGTTTCGTACTGTTGCATTATTTGCTGTTGATATTTAATGATTTAACCGCCAAAAAGCGGAGCGCAAATGTAGGAAGAAATCGGGATTTATCAAACCGAAAACCAAGTATTTTTATACGATAAAAGAAGTATGCTGATTTTAAAGTAAGCGGATCATTTTTTAAAGTAGCAGAAGTAAGGATCAGTTGCCATTGCCAGCATTTCGCGGTCGCCTTTGCTGTCGCCGTACGCGTAAATTTTTGTAAACGAACTCAAGTTTGGAACCGATTTTTTAATCCGGTTCACTTTCTCCATTCCATAACAATTTTGGGTCGAAAATTTTCCGGTAATGATGTTATTTTCAATATCTAACTGCGTGGAAATCAATTTAATGAATTGCTCTGCTGCAAATTGTTGTACAATCAGATCGAAGTTTGCACTCACAATATAAACTTGGTGCATACTGTTTTTATGCCATGAAATCCTGGTTAGCGCATCTCTTTTCAATCGCTTTTTAAAATCAGTTTCATAATATTTTTGGATTGTACTTTTGAAATTATCCGCCGGTTCGCCTTTAAAAAGTTTACTGAAAATAAATTGTTTTGCTTTCTCATTATTCAAAACCTTTATTAAATACAAAGCAAAAAAAGGAACACTGTAAATTAGTTTTTTGGGTGATAGACCAGTTTTTAAGCGATAAAAAAGGTAATCCCAAAAAATATCTCGATTGGTTATTGTCCCGTCAAAATCAAAAAAAGCAATAACTTTATTTTCGTTCATAAATTGCTGTTTGAAACCAAGGATACGTATTGCCTAAAGGAAGTTTGCCCAACTTTGGATGTTTAGTGATAAATTTATTTTTAATCAGTTTAAAGTTGGGTTGAGGTTGAGGTTCGCTAAAACCAGAATACAATTGTTGTTGCATCAAATATTGGATAGAAGTATCGGTAGTATTTAAAGTGATGTTTTTATAATGATCCAAACAATATGGCCACAATGAAAACGTGATACCAACTTTTCTACCTTTATTAGTTTGATGGATAACTTTGATAAATTCATTTCTGAAATTATCAGAAGTAACCTTATTGTCTTGCGTACTATAAAACAAAAGTGTTTTACGTATAAAACCTGTAGAATTTACTAATAAAACTAAAACGACGAATACAGTTGCTATTTTAAATTCAGTACTTCTTTTATGCCTTATTAATTCGGTGATCATGACAAATATGACAAAGAAAAAAACAGGTGATAAAACAAGCATGTTGTAATTCATCGGCATATCTTTAAAAGAAAAATAGCTGACTAAACTTGTTAAAACTACAACTAGTACCAGTGTGATTCTTTTGTCCTTTTTAAGCAAAACATAAGCCGTATAAATAATTGCAATTAAAAAGTTTATTCCCAGCAAAGGCGCATAAGCATAAGTTATATAAAAGCTGATAAAGTTTTTAAAAGAATCTGTACTAAACCTATTTACAATTACATTTTGAGAATGCTTACGCAAACCTTGTATCAATTCAATTAAATGATATGGATATACAATTGTAAAAATCCCCAATACAACACCAAAACCAATTAATGTTTTTAAAATGGGTTTTAACTTAAATTTGTTTTGATACGTAAGCAACCCAACCGTTATCACCATTAAATAAAAAGTTGAAACCGGCGAAGTAATCAAATTTAAACCAACCAATAAACCATTGTTAAAATCGCAAAAACGTTTACTTTGATAAACATTATTCAGCAAAAAGCAAGAGATAAAAAACTTGCAAAGCACTTCCGGACGGCCTTCCTGCACACCATAAAAAGAAAATAAAGCTAAAAGCCACAATATCAAAAACAAGTATAAGTTTGCGGAAGTTTCTAAGCCTTTTTTCCTGATGTAGATAAAAACACTTATAAAAAGAACAACTATACTTGATACATCAATGATGTTTGAAGTAACGTGCATGTTGTTATAAAACTCTGGCATCAAGCTGTTTATGCAAGCAATTATATAAGGAAACAAAGGCGGATAAAACAAAAACCGATGTTGCAAAGGATCTATGCCAGCATCATAAAGCGGATTGATTAATTGATGAAAATGGTTGATAAAATAAGCAGCAGGCAAAAAACAAGTTGAGTCTTGGATAAAACCGGGATAGCCGTTAAATGCAAAAAGAAATGTTAGATATACATAAACAGAAAAGATAATTGCTAACGCTATTTTTAAGACGGCTTTCATTTAAAATAAATTAAAATTGCAAAGGAGGATAACCAGCATAAAATACATAATTGTATAAAATGGTCATTTGTTAAAATCTTCACTGGCGAACCACTTGCTTTTTTTATAAAGGTAAATTGTAGGTATCGAAGTAATCCAAGTAAAACAAATAATGTTGTAAAGTAAGAATATTCACCAAGCCTGAGAATAATCTCTGGAGAGATAATATACATGATGTAACAAACCAACATGACGCCCGTCAACATGGATAAAACGATTTGCAAGAATTCAATATTGTAACCATGAATAGACTTTCGCATCTGACTATTGGCATCTTTTGCCATTAAATAAATATCATCCATACGCTTTGAAAGTGCCTGAAACATGGATAATAAAAAAACCATAATCATTAGCCATTTACTTACTGTTATGTGTGAAGCTAAACCACCGGCAATAACCCTTAAATTGAATCCAATACTGATGATAGTTACATCAATCAAAGCAAAGTTTTTAAGTTTTATAGAATAAAGTATGTTCAAAACAAAATAACCTAAAATAACAGCAAGTACATTTATAGAAATATAACTTGCAATCAATGCAGCAATAACAACCAAAATAAAAGATAAAGTATATGCTTCAACCTTGGATATTTTACCGGATGAAATTGGCCTGTTTTTTTTGGTAGGATGCTGCTGGTCGAAACTAACATCCATCAAATCGTTAAAGATGTAAATTGCACTTGCTACAGCACAAAAGGAAAAAAAAACAAGTAACGATTTTGTAAATTTATCCTGGTTTAACAGTTCACCTGAAAAAAAGAGCGGCAAGAAGATGTAGAAATTTTTTAAGTAATGAGGAACGCGTAACAGCGGAAAGTATTTTTTGACCATATTTTAATGTTTCGGTTTTTACGCAAGATATAGAAATATGTTAAAAAGATTCGAAGTCGGCAGTATTTTAATCAAATGTAACAGCACAAAAACAACTAAATTTTTGGCCAGCCTTCCTCATCATATAAAACCTTTTCGATACACATTTTACGTTTAAATCGCTCAATTCCTGCTATATAACGGTCAGCAACATCAACGGCATGATAAATAATCCAATCCGTTCCCGCTGCATCCGTTAAAATACAATTTTGGCCCGGCGAATCCCAACTTTCATTTGGTTTTAAAATGATATGGTCTCCGGGAATAGCTTGAAATTCTTTCTGCGGGTCGTCCGACCAAAAAACACTCACCGCATAACCATTTTCAGCCCAAGTATTATCGCCTGAAACCCACAACAAATAACGGTCAAACTTCTGCTGATAAGTTATAAAAGCACCTTCGCGTAAACTTTCAAATTGTACACAAGGTTTAGGTTGAAGCACATCAATTGGTTTACTGATAATTGAATAACCATCTTCTGCAACTTCGACCACGCTGATTGGTTGGTGTGCTGAACCATAAAAAAGCAAGTTCTTGCCAGTTTTTGTATCATAAAAGAAGCATGGGTCAATCATTTGATACGTGGAACCTGGAACTTGTGCGAGCGGTTTGCCAATATCCCGAAAACTGTGCGGTTGAT
>CAZZVO010000074.1:0-15040 GCA_964657505.1 uncultured Mucilaginibacter sp. | reverse complement strand
CTAAAATCATCGATTTTAAGCGTTTTTATACCGTTTGGTGGCTATCTGGCGGAGAGCTAGGGATTCGAACCCCAGGAACCTTTCACAGTTCAACAGTTTTCAAGACTGCCGCAATCGACCACTCTGCCAGCTCTCCGGGGTCAAAAGTACAAATCCCAGTGGAATTGGCAAATTCGATTTTCAGTTTTTTGCTTCAACCCTAATTCCTACACAACCGGTTTACACTTAAAGCATTACAGGAAATAAATTCTGTGATGCTTCTTTTACCGGCATAAAAAAAGCATGCAAATAAAATATCTGCATGCTTTTTTCAGTCGTGATGATCGATTATTTTACAGAAAGATCAACGCTTCTATGGATGAAATTGGTTAAATCTGCGCCGCTTAACATTCCTTGCGAAAGCAAAGCCAAATCGTAAGCTTGTTTTGCCAGGTCTTTTTTTACGACTTCATCAGGTGCACTTAGTATTTTTTGAATTAACGGGTGATTAGAATTTACCGTTACGCTCAACATTTCTGGCATGTTTCCCATAAACGACATGCCACCACTGCCGCCCATTGCTTGCATATCTTTCATGCGGCGCATAAATTCTGGCTGCGTAATATTCACGGGCAGTTCTTCTGGCGACATCGCTTCTAAAGTAACCTTTCGGTCTTTGTTGTTGATGGCCGTTTCAAAAATTTCCTGAACCGTTTTTTCACTTTCTGCGCTTAACGAGCTTTCTGTTTTTTGGTCTTTGTCAATCAATTTATCAACGGTATCAGCATCTACCCTTTTCAGCGTAAATTTTTCTACTTTGCTTTCCAGCATTTGGATAAAATGACTATCTATCGGATGCGAAAACTCCAGCACATCGTAACCTTTTCTTTTTGCAGATTGGATGTATGCGTCCTGTTTGTTAACATCGGTTGCATATATCGCAACCAGGTTTTCTGATTTATCTTGCTGATTTACCTGGATGTGTTCCTTGTATTTATCCAACGTAAAATACTGATTGTCTGTGTTTTTGTACAAACAGAAATCTTTTGCTTTTTCGTAGAATTTCTCATTGCTGATCATTCCGTATTTTACGAACAAGCCAATATCCGGCCATTTTTCGGCAAAAGCAGCTTCGTCTTGTTTGTGCAGTTCTGCCAGCTTGTTGGCAACTTTTTTGGTGATGTACGAATCAATTTTCTTAACATTTCCATCAGCTTGTAAAAAGCTTCGGGAAACATTTAGAGGAATATCCGGCGAATCAATCACACCTTGTAGCAGCATCAAAAATTCTGGAACAATGTCTTTTACTTCATCCGTAATAAAAACCTGGCGTGAATACAATTGGATTTTGTTCCGTTGGATTTCGAAATCGTTTTTCAGTTTCGGGAAATACAAAATCCCGGTTAAATTGAAAGGATAATCAACGTTTAAATGAATCCAAAACAAAGGTTCTTCTGTAAACGGATATAAATCCTGGTAAAATTTGATGTAGTCTTCATCTTTCAGTTCGTTCGGAGATTTAGTCCAAAGCGGAACTGTGTTGTTAATCACTTCTCCATCAAACTCAATCTCAACCGGTAAAAATTTACAGTATTTTTTGAGGATGGTTTGGATGCGCGCTTTTTCTAAAAACTCTTTAGAATCTTCTGCAATATGCAAAATCACGTCCGAGCCGCGTTCTGTTTTATCCGTAGGGTTGATGGTAAATTCCGTACTGCCATCACAATCCCAAAGTGCGGCCTCGCTGCCTTCTTTGTAAGAGAGCGTTTTGATTTCAACGTTGGAAGAAACCATAAAAGCCGAGTAAAAACCCAAACCAAAATGGCCGATAATATCCTTGCTGTCGCCTTCTTTGTCTTTGTATTTCTCAACAAATTCGGTCGCGCCGGAGAAAGCTATTTGGTTGATGTATTTCTTGATTTCTTCGGCAGTCATCCCAACGCCACGGTCAGAAATGGTGATGGTTTGGTCTGCTTCGTTTATCGCTATTTTTATCTTGGTATCGCCAACTTCGCCGTTAAACTCGCCCATACTGGCCAATCTTTTCAGCTTTTGTGTGGCATCAACTGCGTTGGATACCAATTCCCTCAAAAAAATCTCATGGTCTGAGTAAAGGAATTTTTTAATGATCGGGAAGATATTTTCGGTGTGAATGGAGATAGAACCCTTTTCCTGCATAACTTTAAAAATTAAATTAGTTGGGTTAGGCAAATCAACAATAGTTCCAAAGCAATTTTAAGGATAGAAAAATGACAGGTTGACAGTGCAGCCAAACTAATGCTTCTTTTATCTACCTAAAACTGTTAATCATTTTCCTGTTTTTCCAGCAGCTTCTCCTTCACTTTTGCAGTAGTATTTTCAACTTTGATGTCAACCCGAAGCAAACCATACAAACTCATGTAAATATTGGCGATCCAAACCAAACTAAAACCGGCGATAAAATAACCGCGCCAACCATCAAATAACAATTTATAACCAGTAACAATCAGCATAAAAATGGTGATGTAATGGCTGAAACAATATTCGCAGGTAAACAAATAAAAAAACTTACGGGCAGCAAGCGTTTTTTGTTCACGACTGTTTTTAGCGCAAAAATCCCTGATCTCTTTAAAAACCTCTTCATGCGTAACCGTCCACGAAATGCTGGCAATCGGGATTGCCAAAATAAAAAGCATCAAAATAGATTGGCCCATGGTTTTAAAGGTTTAAGCTGATTTTGAACATTAATTATTCACCATTTTCATTGAAGCTTCATAATAACGTTCGCCAACATGCGGATAGGTTTTCAGGATTTCTTCAATTTCCTGCAAATCATCTTTCGACAAATTTACATCTGCTGCACCGGCATTTTCTTCTAAATATTTTCGCTTTTTGGTTCCGGGAATTGGGATGATTTCCTCGCCTTGCGCCAAAACCCAGGCCAGTGCCAATTGCGAAGGTGTAATTTCTTTGGAAGCTGCAAACTCCTTTAAAGCAGCAGCCAGGTTCTGGTTATTTTTCAGGTATTTATCTTCTTTAAAACGAGGTAATGTTTTGCGGAAATCGCCATCTTTCAATTGTTCTGCGGAAACAGAATTTTCGGTAAACAAACCGCGCGAAAGCGGACTGAAAGGCACGAAAGAAATCGATAATTCCTGGCATAAAGGAAGTATCTCTTTTTCCGGATCTCGCGTGATGAAAGAATATTCCGATTGAATTGCAGAAATTGGATGTTCCGCATGTGCTTTGCGGATGGATGCGGCAGAAGCTTCCGACAAACCCAAAAAACGCACTTTGCCTTCTTTAACCAGTTCGCCCATTGCGCCAACAGTTTCTTCTACCGGGATATTTGGATCTACACGGTGCGCATAATACAAATCAATCGTATCAATACCTAAACGTTTTAAACTGCCTTCGCAAGCTTTTTTAAGATAAGCTGGAGAGCCATCGAACACACTTAACGAACCTTTTTCGCCAGCTTTAAAACCGAATTTAGTCGCGATAAAAACTTTGTCGCGGTTTGGAACCAGCACTTTTGCAATCAGTTCTTCATTGGTATGCGGACCGTAAACATCGGCCGTATCCCAAAAGTTAATGCCGATATCTAAAGCTAAATTTAGTGTTGCGATAGATTCTTCATCGTTTGTTGTACCATAAGCGTGGCTCATGCCCATGCAACCCAAGCCAACAACAGATAATTTTTGGGAAGTATTGCCCAGGTTCCTATATTTCATGATGCTTCTTTTATACCACCAAAACGCGCGACTGGCATCCCTGTTTTGATAATTATTTTAATGCGGTAAAAGAAGCATAAAAAAAAGCGTTTAAGTTGTTAAACCTAAACGCTTTTTAAAGTTGGATTGGATTTTTTAAAGATAAAAACCTCAATTAATCGTTGCCTAATTGCTTTACCAGTTTGTTGTAAATGCCTAATAATAAAAAAGGTGCGGCCCATTGTCCTACAAAAAGTGCATTGTGTCTGCTACCTTTAATTTTCAAGGCCAAAGAAAGTCCTATTGAACCTAAAGCTGCCCATAAAAAAACGTCTGAAGGTATTTTTGCTGTTTGGTTTTCGATTGCGGTTGCTACCGGCCCTTCTTTAAGTTCTGGATTTGGATTTGCCATGATGTTTTAGTTTAAGTTTTAGTGTAATTTTTTGTTGATGCTGAAATAAGTCCAATTATCCTGCCAGTATTTTCTGTGGTTTATGTTGACTTACCTTCTTAAAAATATCTTGTTCCGATCAATATAAATCCAATTTAACCAAATGCTTCTTTTATCAACCTAAAACCCTTAAGCACAGACTGCCGAAATTTTGCTTTCTGCTAAACAAATAAAAGATTCAATTGCTGTTGAGGTAACCTATAATTTTAAAAACAAAAAACATGATACACAACGAAGAAACAGTTGAAGCTTTAAACGACTTGATCGAAATTAACAACGACCGGATTACTGGTTACGATAAGGCCATCAAAGAATCAACAGAAGAAAATGCCGATCTGAAACAACTTTTTGAGCACATGATCCACGAAAGCCATGAGTGCAAAATGGCTTTAGCTACAGAAGTTTTGGTTTTGAAAGGCGAAACCGCCGAAGGCACAACCAACAGCGGAAAAATTTACCGCGCGTGGATGGATGTAAAAGCTGCTTTTACAGGGCACGATCGCCACTCGATTTTAGCCAATTGCGAAAAAGGGGAAGATGCAGCACAAGCCGCGTACGATACAGCTTTAGCCAACCAACACTTTCCGAAATATTTGCACGATTTGGTTGCTGAACAAAAATCGAAACTAAAACTATCCCACGATAAAATTAAAATGCTGAGGGATATGCAGAAGAGTTAATATGTAATATCCTGCGAATTTTTTTTTCAAAAGCCTTCTGATTTAGTTTGGAAGGCTTTTTTTGTTAAAAGTTATTTTGTGATAGAATGGGTTCCTGCCGGTTATCCCAAAAAAACAAAAGGTGAATTGCAGTAGCAGTAACTCGATAAAACAAAGAAGTTCGTTTTGTAATTAGTGCAACCCGAATGTTAATATCAAAATAACTACTCTTAAACAAATAAGGATGTTGGGCGATAAGTGCAATGGTTCTTTCAGATTTTAATACAAACTTAGTTGCTGCTTTAGCACCAAATTTTTGGCTGATAAAATCATGAACTAAAATTAGAGTCTCTTGAGCACGAGGCGTATAAAAAATGGGTAAACTCATGCTTGGTTCAGCATATCTTTAATTCCGGTATAAGAAGTTAATTGTCCTTTTTCTGCCTGTTTCAAAGAATCCTGGATGCCTTGCACAACCTGGGCTGGATATACTTGGCTTTTTTGCTCAAAAGAAATTTTCATAGCCTTCATTACTGCTTTTAAGGCAGTTAACTGTTCTTTATTTTCCGGGTAAACAATCAGCGCATCCATAAACAAATATAGTTATCAAATTAAAATAAACACTTTTTTACTGTTTAAAACTATGGCATTTATCTTTGATTTGCTTCCGACCCCATTCGTTTTTCATTTGCATGTTGTAAAATTTATCTGGTAAAAAAAGTATTTTCTTAGTTTAGTGTAAAAGGTTGGACTGTTATCAAACAGTAAATGATAGAAACCAAGTATATTTGTGTGGTTGCCTTCAGGAAAATTTCTTCGGCACAAATAAATTATGGCTACAAAAGTGATCATGAATGATGATGCTTTTTCTAAAAAAGGTTTCCTGATTTCTACAGATAAATCTTTGCTGGATGTAACAATGGTGCACCATTTTTTAAACCATGTTTCTTATTGGGGCACAGGCATTAGCTTGCCAACAGTTCAAACATCGATACAGAATTCTTTATGTTTTGGCGTTTATCAGCATGAAAAACAGGTTGGTTTTGCCCGCGTAATCACCGATCAGGCTACTTTTGCTTACCTATGCGATGTTTTTATTTCGGTCGATTACCGTAAAATGGGTTTATCTAAATGGCTGCTGCAAACCATCCTCAACTATCCGAATTTAAAAAATTTACGCCGCTGGCTTTTGGCCACTGCCGATGCACACGGTTTGTACGAACAGTTTGGTTTTAGCGGATTGAAGAAACCAGACCGCTGGTTAGAAATTTTTCAGCCGTACCAACAAAACCAGGAGGCGCTTTTATGAACATCAAAAGGATGATTATTGAAGGCGAAGGCGTAACCCTCGACTTTAAAAAAACCATTACCAGTTGCGAAAAAATTGCTAAAACACTGGTTGCTTTTGCCAACAATAAAGGCGGCCGTTTACTGATAGGCGTGCTGGACGATGGCACGATAAAAGGTGTAAAATCTGAAGACGAGGAAAAATACATGATTACCAGAGCCGCCGGATTCTTTTGTCGCCCAACACTCGAACCTATTTTTGAAGAGGTTTATATTGATGATAAACTGGTTTTGGTAGCCCAAATTGAACCCAGCGATTCGAAACCGCATTATTCTTTAGGCGAAGATGGGAAATGGTGGGTTTACATTCGCATAAAAGATAAAAGTATGCTGGCCAGTAAAATTGTGGTGGAAGTTTTAAAGCATTCCAACAACAACGAAGGTGTGTTGATCGAGTACTCATCCAAAGAAAAAGCATTGCTGGAATACTTGCATTTGCAGGAAAGGATCACCGTAAAAGAATATTGTGTTTTACTGAATTTAAGCAGAAGACGGGCGCAACGCATCCTGGTAAATCTTGTACTTTCTGGTGTAATCCGTGTTCACACTACTGAAAAAGAGGAATATTATACGGCTTCATAAATTAAGCAATACTTCTTTTATCAACCTAATTTCTAAGCTCTGCATTCGATGAAAGCTGATACCTTCTACCTCTAAATGAAAAACTTCTACGCACTCTACCAACCTTTTTACCGAGATAATTTACGGCTGGCAATCCCAGTAATAATTTCGCAAGTAGGGCAAGTGCTGGTTCAAACTTCGGATAGCATCATCGTTGGTCAGTTTGCCGGAACAACCGCTTTGGCTGCCGTTTCTCTGGTGAATAGTGTTTTTATTGTGATTTTGGTGATTGGAATCGGCATTGCCTACGGACTAACACCGCTGATCGCCCAAGAAAACGGACGGCAAAACTACGCAGCTTGCGGCAAACTGCTCTCCGGAAGTTTAACGATCAATATGATTTTGGGCGTGATACTGTTTTTATCGATCTATTTTGGATCGGTATTGTCTTTAAACCACTTGGGTCAGTCGCCGGCCGTCATCCGTGAAGCCAAACCATTTTTAGTGCTGATGGGATTATCCATCATTCCGCTCATGGTTTTTAATACGTTCAAGCAATTTGCCGAAGGTTTAGGCTTTACCAAACAAGCGATGATGATTTCCATTTGGGGAAACGTGTTGAACATTGTTTTGGGGATAATTTTTGTAAAAGGCCTATTTGGCATTGCGCCGATGGGCGTTCGAGGCGTTGGTTTAAGTACACTGATCGACCGAAGCGTGATGGCCGTGGTGATCAGTTTTTACGTTTTCCGGTCCAGTCATTTCAAAAAATACCTTTCCGATTTTCAATTATTCAAAATTAGCAGAAGCATTACCAAACGTGTTTTGGCTATCGGCGCACCCATCGCCATTCAATATATGTGCGAAGCAAGCGCTTTTAGTGCCGCAGCCGTTTTGATTGGAACGATTGGCGCAGTAGAATTAGCTGCACACCAGATTGCCATCAACCTTGCTTCCATGACTTACATGATGGCGAGCGGAGTTGCAGCCGCAGCAGCCATCCGTTCGGGCAATTATTTTGGCTCGAAAAATTATGCGATGCTTCGTTTATCGGCTATTTCCAGTTACCACATTGCGCTGGTATTAATGGGTTGCACTGCGATATTATTCGCCATAGCAAACCACTTAATCCCCTGGATTTATACTTCAGACCAAAACGTAATTGGGTTTGCCGCGCAACTGCTTTTAATTGCGGCCTTGTTCCAGCTTTTTGATGGCACACAGGTAATTGGCCTCGGTGTTTTGCGTGGCATGGGCGACGTTAGCATTCCAGCAATCATCACTTTTATAGCCTACTGGATTATCGGCTTGCCGGTTGGCTATTTTCTTGGAATGAAACTTCGCTTCGGTGCTTCCGGAATTTGGTACGGCTTAACACTTGGCTTGATGATGGCATCGCTAATGCTCTACTTTCGTTTCAATTACTTCAGCAAAAAGCTTCAACGCAGCGATCAAACCGTTTTAAGCAGCTAAAATGCCGGCTGGGAAATTATCTTGCTGGTGGCTTTCAGCTTTCCGTCTGTTTTCCTGTTTCAAAGCTTCAACCCTTGCTATTACATGTTCTTTTGTGGATACATTATATCTAACCATTGCCTGTTCAATATTGATGTTTCCCCGGATAATTTCGATGGCCATTTTTCGCATTTGTTGTTCTCTAACCAGCGCAGCCATCATATATAAATTTTGCATTTTTTTGTTTTTAAGTTTACAATTCTGTTAATATACTTTACTTTTTTACGTAAATTATTCAACAAAGTTACCTTATTATTTAAAAAAACAAATCTTCAAAGTGGCTGTCAGATTAACATTTAATAGGATTTTGGAGCGAAAAATCAATTGTTAGAAATACAGTTGAACCGCAGTTTTGAAGGTATTGCAATGCGCATCCACAATATCTTTGATGTTTGGCGAATAACCGCCGCCCATACTTACCTGCACCGGAATGCCGTTTTTATGACATAAGTTTAACACAAATTCGTCTCGCTCTCTACATGCTTCTTTGCTTAAAGCCAACTTGCCTAATTTATCTGTCATAAGAACATCAACACCAGCTAAATAGAAAATAAAGTCGGGTTTTTGCTGATCGATCAGTTTCGGCAATGCTTCTTTTAGCAGCATAAAATATGCATCATCTTCTATTCCGTCTGGCAGCGGAATATCCAGGTCAGAACGTTCTTTTCGGTACGGGAAATTGTTAGCGCCGTGCATGGAAAACGTAAAAACACGCGGCTCCTGTTCAAATATTTCTGCCGTGCCGTTTCCCTGATGCACATCCAAATCAACGATTAAAATAGATTTGGCTAATACTGTTTTTAGCAGGTAATTTGCGGCAATCGCCTGGTCGTTCAGCATACAAAAACCTTCGCCCCAATTGCTGCCTGCGTGATGCGTGCCACCTGCAACGTTAAAAGCAATGCCGTTTTCAAAAGCAAAATGGCAGCCATCAATTGTTCCTTGTGCAATCCTAATTTCCCGTTCTATCAATTGTGACGATAACGGGAAACCGATGCGCCGTTGTTCTTTAGCTGATAAAGTTAAATCGCGCAATTGCTGCCAGTAATCTGCATCATGCGTCCACAATATTTTTTCTTCGGAAACTGGTTTTGGGGAGAAGATATTTTCTGCCGAAATCACACCTTCATGCAGCAATTGCGCCGGAATCAGTTCATATTTTAACATCGGAAAACGATGACCAGGCGGCAAAGGATGTGCGTAGATTGGATCGAAAGCTATTTTCAGCATAAAATGGAAACAGAAAAAAACTAAGTTTGATTGATGTTGATTTAACTGCCTTAAATGACTATTTTTCCAAAATGCACATGTCCCGACCCTCGAAAAAAAATTATTTGCTGTTGGTTTTCATTTTCATTTTGAATACTGTGCATGGACAAGGTATTTTGACGGTTGCCGGAACAATAAAAGATGAAAAAAATATTGTTTTACCGGGGGCAACTGTATTTTTAACCGGTACAAAAAGCATCACTGCAACAGATGAAAATGGTAATTTCAAGTTACTAGGCATAAGCCCAGGCAATTATGACTTGGTGATAAAAATGATCGGATATTCGCCGGTTATTAAAACGGTTACCTTATCTACAGACATTTCTGGCTTAAACTTCAGCCTAAAACCAAGCAACTTACTATTAAAAGAAATAACAATCCACCCAGATTTTAACCGGGAAAAGTATATTTCTATTTTTAAAAGGGAGTTTTTAGGTCGTTCTATAAATGCGCGCGCTTGTGTCCTAACAAATCCCGAGGTACTTTATGTAAATTTCGACAAAAGAAAGAAGTTATTAAAAGTTAGTGCAGAAGAATTTTTAATCGTCCAAAACAGAGCACTTGGCTATCAAATCAAATATTTACTTAATAATTTTGAATTTGATGAGCAAACAAGTATCGTCCATTATGAAGGTTACCCTTCCTTCGAAAACTCAAAAGGAAATCAAAAACAAGAAGATGCGTGGAAACGAAACCAAAAAACGGCCTACGCAGGTTCGATTAATCATTTCTTTAAATCAATTTATAACGATAATTATGCTGCCCAGGGTTTTGATACTTATAAAGTGATAGGCAAACCAATGCCGGGCGAGCATCCAAAGTATCAAAAACCAGTGATTTTTGAGGAAGATCCCGTTAGTTTTGATAGTTTGCTTACTGTAAAGAACAAAAATTTTAAGTCTATTAAATTTACCGACTGTTTGTACGTAGTTTACAAAAACGAAAAGGAAAGTCAAGATTTTGTTGATTTAGGATATAGTATTAAACGACCAGCAACCAAAAAACCAATTTCAGACGGACAAGTTTCTTTAGTTTATTTAATTGCCGATAGCATTTTGATTGATAAAAATGGGTCTTTTAGTCCAACACAAGGACTAATTTTTGAAGGTTATTGGGCTTGGGAGAAAGTAGCCGATTTAATGCCGTTAGAGTATGAAATTGAAAACAAATAGTTTTAATTTCAGTCATTAAAAATGAGAATAATGCGAAACAAAAAAATGGGACGGTTTTTAATGCTTTTTATGATACAAACTCCAATAATGTTTTTAGGAAACATGATCGGGAGTATTTACCCGGTTAAACAAAACGTCATCATGAGCATATTTGCGAGCCTTTTAGCAGCTCTTTTGTTTCAGCCAATCGCCAGGTTGATTTTGATTTTGAAGCAGAAATATTTTCTTAAAAATACTACCGAGTAAATAATGCTTCTTTTACCACATAAAAAAAGGCGAACAAATTGCTCACCTTTTTAAATTTATTCAAATATCCCTTTTACAACTCAATCTTTCCATGATCGCCCTGATCATACTTTTCGCCGGTGATTGCCGCTTTTAACAGTTGGAAACCAACCACCATTTTACTGGAATTGCTGTCCCAATATTCGGCTTCTGATGTATCAATTTTTAGCAAAGTTAATTTTGGATCATCCAAACCATCGGGGAAAAAGGCTTTGATAATTGGGTTCCACAATTCCTTCATTTTTTCTTTGTCGTCCACTAAAGAAGCAGTTCCTTTAATGCTTAAATAAGTACTGTTGTTTGGGTTAGAATACGTAACTACCACTTTATTTTCGTACGAAATTTCGCCAACTTTTGGTGAAAACTCGTTGGTAAAAAACCATATGTTGCCTTGTTCGTCCACATCCGCAGTCCCCATTGGTCGGCTATGAATTTCGTGGTTTTGATTTACGGTTACCAGCATGGCAATCCGAACGTCTGCTATTTTGTCTTTTAAAAACTTTATTTGATCTGTTTTTGATTCTGTACTCATGATTGTTTGAATTTATATTAACCTAACCCAGAACTTGCAATTTTGATTCAAACTTTATTGGTTGGGCTTGCTCACGTACGGATTTCCCTTCACAAAAAAACGGTAAGGCAGCAGCGCATCTTCTTTTGCGTAAGCTACGCCAATACGCGGAACGGCTGCAATCTGATCCTCCGGAAAAACTAAACCTCGATCTTCGATCCAGATATCTTCACCCAAAAAACTCGAACCATTCATTTTACGGGAAATGCCTAAAGCTTTGGCCACAGAACCAGGACCAGCCGTCAGGTTATTTTTTATGCTGATCATTTTTCTTCTTTCCAGCATCAAATCCAAACCTTCCGTTGGGTTGATGGCGCGGATTAAAACAGCGTGAGGTTCGCCTTCCGCAGAAGTTACGACATTTAACATTTCGTGGATGCCGTAGCACAAATAAACGTACGCGATGCCTCCAGCCTGGTACATAGTTTTGGTGCGATTGGTTAAACGGTTGCCAAAAGCGTGTGAAGCTTTGTCGGTAATGCCCGCGTAAGCTTCTGTTTCTACAATAAAACCACCGCTGATTTCGCCGTTGATATTGGTGAAAAGATATTTTCCCAACAGGTTTCGGGCAATTTGTGTTACTTCTTTTGATAGGTAAAAATCTTCGGACAGTTTCAAAATTGCAGCAACTTTACTAATGCCTCTAAATATTTAGCATCAGTTTCATCGAATTCATTTAGTTCAGCACTATCCACGTCCAGCACGCCAACTACATTTTCTCCGTCGAAAATCGGCACTACAATCTCCGATTTCGACAAAGAACTACAAGCAATATGACCGGGAAAAGCTTCTACATCAGCTACAATCAGCGTTTTTGCTTCTGCCCAAGAAGTCCCGCAAACCCCGCGTCCTTTTTGGATTCGCGTGCAGGCGACCGGTCCCTGGAACGGGCCGAGAACCAATTGTGCTTCTTTTACCAGGTAAAACCCTACCCAAAACCAGTTAAATTGCTCTTTTAAAGCCGCGGCGATATTGGCCAGATTAGCGACCAAATCTGTTTCTCCGTGTAACAAAGCTTCAATTTGCGGAACCAGCGCTTCGTACTGCTGCTCTTTAGTTCCGTTTTGTACGATGTTTAAATCTTCTGCCATGCTGCAAAGTTAAATAACGCGCTGTCATACCGGTGTCGGAATCAAAAACATTTGAAAAGCGGCAACAAAATTTATCGTTAATTCGCTTTTTATGATCGTAAGTTTAACCATCGTCCGTTACCGAAAAGCCTTTGTTCCGCTGGCATTGATGGCAATGGCAATACTTCGTTTACCGATGTATTTTCAGCAAAAATGTTCGTTCTATAAATTGATGGGCAGCGGCAAAAATGGCACTTTCGATTTCCATCCCGATTGGCAGCAATGGGCTTTATTGGCCGTTTGGGAAGATGAGGAAAGCTTTCATCAATTCAACCAAAACTCTTTCATTGCAAAATGGTGGAAAAAATTGACCGCTGAAAAATGGACGGTTTTGCTTCAACCCATCCAAACGCACGGCAAATGGGATAAGCAGGAACCTTTTGGCTCAGCCAATTTACCGGATTACGAAGGACCAGTTGCCGTGCTAACCCGCGCCACCATCAACTTAAACCGTTTAAAAAACTTCTGGAAAAACGCGGAAAAAATTGCTTCGATCATGACTGCTGCGCCTGGTTACGTTACCTCTTTTGGTGTGGGTGAAGATCCGTTTTCGCACCAGGCAACGGTTTCTTTTTGGAAGGATTTAGACGCGGTAAAAAACTTTGCTTACCGCTCGCCAGAACATGTGGAAGTGATTAAAAAAACACGAAGCGAAAACTGGTACAGTGAAGAACTTTTTGCCCGTTTTATTCCGTTAAAAGCTTGGGGAACACTTCATGGGAAAAATCCATTGGCAGGTTTTGGTGATGATGCTTTCACAAACAACAATGCTTCTTTTACCGGTTAAAATTTTGCTTCATCTCAATTTAAAACATCTTATAAATATTTGTAAATATGCGCGTTATTGCAGAATTACCTCATCCCGATTTTAAAGTTTCCATTTTTTACATGAACAGTAAATTCATCGCCAAATTCGAAAAAGGCGTTTTTGAACAAACCTACAAAGTTGCCGAAATGGATTTGATCGATGGCGTAAACAGCGTTTTTGAACTGCTGGACGAAGAATTTATGCAAACTGTTGCCAAACGTTTTGAGGAAATGTTGGGCGATTTTAGGGCGACTTACAAAAGATATAATTAACGTTTCCTGTCATTCCGACCGCAGGGAGGAATCTTCTTCAAAGCAAATAATTAAAGGGTGAAATAATCTCTCAGTTAAAAAATCAAACAACAAAAAGCATAACCTTTTCAAACCTTCCTCCGCAACAAAGCCTGATTAATCCTGCCAATCAAATCCGGTCCTTCATAAATAAAACCAGTGTATAATTGCACTAATGAAGCTCCGGCTTCCAGTTTTTCAATTGCATCTGCTGCAGAATGAATTCCGCCGACACCAATAATCGGGAACGCTTTTTCTGATTTTTCTGACAAATAACGGATCACTTCTGTAGAACGTTTGGTTAATGGTTTGCCGCTTAATCCGCCAGCTTCATTTTTTGTTTTCTGCGGAGATACCAATCCTTCGCGATTGATGGTTGTGTTAGTTGCAATTACTCCTGCAATACCGCTTTCTTTTACAATTTCGATGATATCATCCAACTGCTCGTTTGTTAAATCCGGTGCTATTTTGAGTAAAATCGGTCTTGAAATTCCATTTTTAAAGTTGCGTTGCTGCAAAGTTTGCAACAACTTTTTTAACGGCTCTTTTTCCTGCAATTCGCGCAAACCAGGCGTATTTGGCGAGCTTACGTTCACCACAAAATAATCTACCACATCAAAAAGCCGGTCGAAACATTTTACGTAATCGTTCACTGCATCTTCGTTGGGCGTATTTTTGTTTTTGCCGATGTTGCCGCCGATGATCAGGTTTGAGGTGTGGGGTTTGGGGTGCGGGTTGCGGACTAAATGTTTACGGTATTGCGAAATTCTTTCTGCAACTACTTCCACGCCCAAGTTGTTGAAACCCATTCGGTTAATTAGTGCTTCGTCTTCTTTTAACCTAAACATCCTGGGTTTTGGGTTTCCGGGTTGCGGCAGTGGCGTTACCGTTCCAACTTCTACAAAACCGAAACCGAGGCTGGCCATTTCGCCCATCATTTCGCCGTTTTTGTCGAAACCGGCGGCTAAACCGACTGGGTTTTTAAATTTCAACCCAAAAACTTCCCGTTCCAATAACAAGTTTTCTATGCTAAAAACAGCACGGCTTAAAGTTGAACCACCCGGAAAACGGTTAAAAATCTTTAAGCTTGCGGTAACAAAATGGTGTATTTTTTCAGGATCGAATTGAAAGAAAATTGGCCGGAACAGTTTGTACATGTAAGTTTAAATTTAACCTTCCTGAATCAAACCAATTACGTTACCAAACGGATCGGCAATACTTCCCAAAAGCATTCCTCCGCCAACATCTGTAATTTCCTGGTTGATTTTTACACCTTTAGATTTTAGGTCGATAAAAGAAGCATGGATATCTTCC
>CAZZVO010000073.1:0-15164 GCA_964657505.1 uncultured Mucilaginibacter sp. | reverse complement strand
GCAAGTTGAATAGCATCTGGTGTTTTTAGAGGAGATGTATCCAGAAATACAATTTTTGAAGAAAAATCTTCAATTACCATTGCCTTTCTTCATTAACATAAATTTCAATAACCGTGTCTTTCCAAATCTCACTACCTAAACCTGAAAGAGACGTTAATCGAATAGATGTGCTATTATTATCTACTGCTTTCTTAAGTATCAGTTTAAATTGTTGAAAAACGTTTAACTGATCTTCCTTGTCGAGCTTCTTAAGTTGAGAAATCAGGTTCGCGGTATTTTGAGAAGTTGCCATAGCTTTTTGAAAATGAAAGTTAGAGAAAGATATTGATATTCAATTCTTATATGTTTAAAGAAATCAAATATGCTAAAACAAGATAAATTATTTAACGGAAAAGGCTTGGTTAAGAACTGGAAACTCATCAAACCAAAGTTAAATTTATCACAAAAAGTTCAATGCTGTTTTTATCAGCTAAATTTTGTTCCGTCGGCCGGAATTGAAGTAAAATGACAAAATAAAAGTTGATGTTTAATCCGTCCGCCAGTTTTATGCCAAACCAATGTGGCTGTTCGTTACTTTCGTAATCTTCCAACAAGATCAGCTTTGTAGCAAAACCAGATATAGTTTAAGTGTTAAGAATTATAATTAGAAAGATTAATGAAAATGTAAACGCCGTCAACATTAAAAGTGTCAGCATACAACCTTTTGAAGTCTTGTTGTAAACTTTATTGTAAGCTGCTTTTTTGGGATTTGTCAACCAACCATAACCTTTTGGTGCTTTTACTCCTAAGGAATGTCTAACATATCTTTTAACCGAAGTCCTCGCAGCAATTTTTTTCTTTAATGATGGTGTCCTAAATCCGAATTTCATTGTAGTTTAATTAGTGGTCTTGTCCAAAAATGGCGGCCAACGGAAAACGCTTGGGGAAGAACTGGAATTTGAAACGCGTTAGCCCAAACCTAAGTTAATTAAAAGTTCCTAAGTTCAATGCTTCTTTTACCAGCTAAAAATTGTTCCTTCCGCCGGAACTGAAGCACAATAGCAAAACAAAAGTTGATGTTTAATCCGTCAACCAGTTTTTTGCCAAACCAATGTTAGCGGCAGTTTTTAATTTGCAGTTTCAGCAATATCTTGCCATTGATTATTTAATAGGATATATTTTTGTTCTAATTTATATTCATATTCTTTTCCTCCGTCTAGTGATGAATATTTTATCTCAATTTTTCTTCTCAAAGATGCTTTTTCGTCCGGTGTTTTATCCATTATTTTTTCAAATTCACTTTGACCTATTCCAAAATTCCATTCTGAATTTTCATCAGGAAATCTAACAAATTGACTTTGAGTATAATTGAACAATTGCGTGGAGTTTAAAAAAAAATATATTCGCAAACTTAAAATTCTAGCTGGCGAGTTTTTTACACGAAATCCAACTCTAAAAGGAATCGGAATAACTGTTTTATGTTCACTATCAATTACTCCATAGTTTGATGCCCAAACATATGGTCTATGACTTATGATATTTTCTTTTCTTGCCCAATACAATAAAATTAAAGAAGTAATTAAAGAAATTAAAGCTATTAAAATTGGAATCCATTCACGATACCATGGGTCGTGTTGCCAATTGTCAATAATTACTCTTACTCTGTCCATTTTTTAAACTATTAAGGTTCTAAAATTGCCGCCAACGGAAAGGGCTTGGCGAAGAACTGAAAATAGAATTCCTTCCACCGAAACCAAAGTTAAATAAATGTTCAAATGCTGATGCTTCTTTTATCGGCTAAATTTTTGTTCCGTCAGCCGGAACTGAAGCAAAATAGCAAAACGAAAAGTTGATGTTTAACCCGTCGGCCAGTTTTTTGCCAAACCAATGTTGGCGGTTCGTGCTTTATCAAACGTTTTGCGGCTGCTTAGTTGTTAGCAAACTGGTTCTATCTTTACGTTTTGCATTTTTGCTTTTAATGTCTTGCATGATTTTTCTAAAGTCAGTAAGTTCCTGTTCTGACCACGGTTCGGATTTGGTCGACAAGTCAACATCTTTTGGTTCTTTTATCAGTCCCATATTTTTAGCTTTTAAAGTATTGTGAGATGAGTCTTAGAGCTGCACTCGTTTCAATAAACATTCTTAGTCCACGAAAATGTGTTGCAAAAAGAGATTGTTCATAGTGTTTAATCAAGGCTGTTTTAGCGTCAAAAGCAAGGAAGCCCTCATAACCTTTGTCAACGGATACTTTGCAAGCATAAGCAACTAAATTTCCAGGAACACCAAGATAAACTTTTTCTTTCCCTTTATTAAATTTTGAACTTTCAATCAAGTGCATAAAAATATGATCTGATTTATCTTCAATGCTTAAAAGTCCTTGAATAATTGTAGGGTTATTAGCGGTTGTCAGTTTATAAACTTCTTTTGTTTCATCTTTAAGTTCCTTATGCCAATTGAACTGCCAATCTGCTTTTCTGATCTGTCTGCTGTCTTTATTTGTAAGCCTGACAACTTCTGTATCGAAAACTTCACTGGTTAAAGCGTTTTCAATTGAGTTTGTCAGCTTATCAATTTCAAAATCAAGTCCGATAGCTTCTTGCTGTTTCACTCTACGAATTTACAAATTTCAGTTCATTGTTGTAAATTACGCGTCGGTTTAGGTCGTCGTGCAGCATGACCGCCAACTCTCGTATTAACGTATCTTTAAGTATTCAAAAATAAATTTAAATTTTTCCTTAACAAGAAAATATACAATTTATTTTAATCAGCAATAAATTAAACTCCATTTTCTCCAACCAATTCTATCACTTAAACTTGTAACAAAAATTTGATACTTCTTTTATAACATGAAAAGTCAATTAGCCATTGTGCGCCACGGGCAATCCGAATATAACCTCGAAAATAAATTTACCGGCGAAGTGGATGTAGATTTAACAGCGCAGGGCAGGGAAGAAGCAGCCATGTGCGGCCGCAAATTGCAAGGGATGAAATTTGATGCTTGTTTTACTTCCGTTTTAAAACGCGCTGTTGAATCTTTGGATATTATTTTAGAAACCATCCATCAAAAACAGCTTCCAATTTATAAAGACGCTGCTTTAAACGAACGTAATTATGGCGATTTGCAAGGTTTAAACAAAGCAGAAACTGCCGAAAAATATGGTGCCGAAAAAGTTGCTTTATGGCGGAGAAGTTTTGATATTGCGCCGCCAGGAGGCGAAAGTTTGAAACAAACCCAAGAGCGTGTTTTGCCTTATTATTATGCCCACATCGAGCCTTTGCTGCAACAAGGCAAAAATGTTTTGATTGTTGCGCATGGCAATAGTTTACGTGCCTTGATGATGCATTTGGAAAATTTGAGTCCGGATGCAATTTCGCATGTAGATTTGCTGACCGGCGTTCCGCGGGTTTATGATTTTGACGGTTCGGGCAAGATTTCGTACGTGCAACATTTATCCTGATAAAAGAAGTATTCCAATTTTAAACTTATAATAAATATCTTCTGCTGAATTTTCAAACCATCAGCGTAAAACAAACCATGAATTTTTCTAACACCATTTCGCAATTTAAAAAAACAACTTTACTGGCCTTGCCCGGAACTTTTTTAATATTGATGCTGGGCAATTGTCAGCCTCAACAAAACAAGAAAGCAGCAATTGCCGATCAGCCAGAAAAAACACAACCTGCAACGAGTACAACAACGGCGTTGGGCAAACCAGCTTCGGCAGCGGTGGTTTTGGGGCGAAAACAAATCCCGATATTGTGTTACCACCAGATCCGCAATTGGAAACCAACTGATTCTAAAGCAGCTAAAGATTATATTGTGCAGGAAAATGATTTCCGCGAGCAGATGAAAATGCTGGCCGATAGCGGTTACCATACTATTTTGCCCGATCAGTTGTATCAATATTTAAACACTGGTTCGGCACTTCCCTCCAAACCGATTATGCTTACTTTTGATGATACCGACTTGGACCAATATACTTTAGCCGCTCCGCAGATGAAAAAATATGGCTTTAAAGGTGTGTATTTTATCATGACGGTTTCGTTGGGAAGGCCGCATTATATGACCAAAACGCAGGTAAAAGAACTATCGGATAACGGACACGTTATTGCCAGCCATACTTGGGACCATCACAACGTGAAGAAATTTCAAGGTCAGGATTGGGTTACGCAAATTGATAAGCCGACCAAAAAGCTGGAAGAAATTACCGGCAAACCCATTAAATATTTTGCTTATCCTTTTGGTTTGTGGAACGAACAAGCCATCCCGGAGTTAAAAAAACGTGGCTTTGTGGCTGCTTTCCAATTATCGGAAAAGAGAGATGCAATTGAACCGTTGTTTACCATCCGCCGGTTGCTGGCCAGCGGTTATTGGTCGGCACATACTTTATCCAACAATATCAAACACAGTTTTTAAAGTTTAATTTTTTGTGGGGATGCTTCTTTTATCGACTAAAAATCAGCATCATTCCAAAAAAATTGAACAGAATAAAAAATGAACCCTAAAATATTGATGCAATTAGTTGCTATGGAAATGCCTTTTGGAAAATATAAAGGCAGTAAAATTTGCAACTTGCCAGAAAATTATTTGTTATGGTTTAAACAGCAAGGTTTCCCGAAAGGAAACCTTGGCATATTGCTGGAAACGATGTTGGAAATCAGGATAAACGGATTGGAATATTTACTCGAACCGTTAAAGTAAATTCAATTAAAAAGTGGGAGATGTGTACGCATCAATTTTTCCGCCAAGCTCTTCTACCCAACCGGATAAATAAGGTTCTGTGCTGCTTAACCTTTTCCAATTTCCGTCTTCATCTTTTGCAATTGTTAACTTTAAAGAGCCGTCTATCGATGAAAAGGTGTAATGGTTTGCTGCACCGGCTTCGGTAGTTGTAGTTACCAATCCGTCAATTTGCTCGTCGGTGCCGTTTAATATTGTTTCGAAAACTTCCATGGTTGTTTGTATGCTTCTTTTATCGGGTAAAAACTATCAACAGCAAAGCTATCATTCTGTTTAACATTCGGGTTTTTATCCGGTAAAAGAAGCATCAGCTTACTTTAACCCAGGCTTTTTGGTCCTGGTCGTATTTCTTGATCACCTTCGCGGGATTGCCGGCAGCAATACTAAACGGCGGAACGTTCTTTGTAACCACCGCACCGGCAGCAATTACGCAATGTTTGCCAATAGTTGTACCGGCGGTAATTACTGCGTTGGCACCAATCCAGCAATCATCTTCGATTATTATTGGGGAAGTTTTAACGCTTTGCGCTTGTATTGGCAGGTTTATATCTTCGTAATTGTGGTTTAAACCGCTCATCACTACATTTTGTGCGATGATCACTTGCTTGCCGATCGTAACCGGGCCGATCAGCACGTTGCCCATTCCCAAAGTCGTCCCATCACCGATAATTACATTGCCAACACCGTTGTTAATAGTACAAAAATCCTCTATAACAGCACCTTTACCTAAAACGAACCGGTTAAAAGGAAAAACATCCATCCTGGTACGGCTTCGGATGATGCTTCCGTTTTGTTTTTGGTGAAAAAAAGGGTTGACTATCCACTTAACCCAAAGCCGCGGTTTTGCTTGTCCTTTCGGGATCAACATCCGATGAATAAACTTTTTTAAGGAGGGATTATTTGTTATGGCATCTTTTAAGCCCATTTTGCAATAAATTTTAAGTAATATTTAATTTTTTGATAACCCTCGGCTTTAACCTTCGTACAAGCAAGCACAAATAAAGTAAGCAGAAAAGAATATTGATTTACAGGTTTAAAATAAATATCGCGAGTATAATTTTTTCCACCTGTTTTGCGCAACATATACGGCAAGAGTAGTTAAATGTTATTAAATAATAACAATATAGGTTTGACTACCAGTGCAGTAATGTTTATGTTAGCATGCCCTACATAGAGTAGCGGTATTAAATATTAAATATGAAAAAACAAATATTGGTTGTTGACGATGACGAAAGCATACTAAAACTGCTGAATTTTATCCTATCAAAAGAATTTACAGTAGTGATGAAAACGAGTGGGATAGAAGCTTTTAGCTGGCTGGAAGATGGCAACTATCCTGAGCTGATTATCTCGGATTTAAAAATGCCTTATTTTGATGGCACTTCTTTTATCCGTAACCTCAAAATCAGTGGCTTTTATCGCAACACACCTGTAATTGTTTTATCAGGAGCATTAGATGTTGAAGAACAGGTGAAAAAAATGTCTTTTTCTGTGGAAGGGTACATCACTAAACCTTTTAATCCGGCCGATCTAAAAGAGGCAATCAACAACGTATTTAAATCCACCGAAACAAATGACATCTACTAAATGGAACCCGTATGTTACTTACAAACTACGTGTTGCCTACACTGGCCCGGATTTAGAGAAAGATGTGTTAAACCACTTAGGCGATAAATTCCAGGTGTTTTCCAGCCCGGATTGCCACCAGTTTAACAACTATCTCAGCAACCAATCGCTAAACTCTTTGCCAGAAGTTATTTTGATGGAGGTTGATACGCAAGAGTTTTGTTTTGATGTAATTGATAACATCCGGAAAAACCCATTGCTAAAAGGGTTGATCATAGTTTTAATTGCCGCAAATTCCAGTAGTGCTTTACAACAAAAAATAAGGAAGTTAAAAATACACGATTATTATGTTAAACCCTTTTCTTATGATGAACTGGCCGAACGGTTAGAGTTTTTAGTAAGGTTTAAGTTGATCAAGCCGAACCTTGGCATTTTGGCGCAAAAGGTAACCCCAACTTACAAAATGCCTTTTAGCAAGCGGCTGTTCGATATTGTTTTTTCGCTGGCCTGCATACTGTTTTTACTGCCTCTTTTTATAGTTGTTTCCGTGATAATCGCATTGGAATCCAGGGGTAAAATCATCTATAAAAGCAAACGTGTTGGTACAGGTTATCAAATTTTTAATTTCTACAAATTTAGGTCGATGCGGAGCAATGCCGATCAGCAACTGATTGATCTTTCCAACCTAAACCAATACAACGGAACCGAAGAAAAACCTGGCCAATCAGTTTTTATTAAATTAAAAAACGACCCGCGCGTTACGCGTTTCGGTTCTTTCCTCCGCAAAACAAGTATTGATGAATTGCCGCAGCTTTTTAACATCCTGATCGGTAATATGTCTTTTGTTGGCAACCGCCCTTTACCACTTTACGAAGCAGAACAACTAACATCCAACGAATGGGCAACACGATTTTTGGGGCCGGCTGGTTTAACAGGTTTATGGCAAATTAGCAAAAGGGGGCGGGAAGATATGTCTGAAAGGGAAAGAAAAAAATTAGATAATTTCTACGCACGCAACCATTCCTTTTGGTTCGATTTCAGGATCGTGGTGCGGACAATACCGGCCATGTTTCAAAAAGAAAAAGTATAACACGGATATGCAAAAGCTGTATACTGTTTTTATCGTACTATTTTTGGCAACCGCTGCCAGGGCGCAGGATTCTGTAGTTCCAGATATATCCTATCCATATCTGGAAAAATTGATCACTTCGGCCAAAACCCATTACCCAAGGGTAGCAATTTTTAAAGACCGAGCAGACTTAGCCAAAACCAACATCAGCAAAGCAAAAATTTCCTGGTTTGATGTGTTTACTTTTTCTTACATCTATCAGCCCAATAACACTTTGAATTACGCAATTCCTACCACCACTTCCGGCACAAATACCCGCTTTTTGTTTAATGGTATTCAGGCAGGCGTATCGTTAAATTTAGGTACAATCCTGGCAAAACCGTATAACGTAAAATCTGCAAAACAGGATCTAAAAATAGCTAACGACGAGCAAAGCGAATATTTAGTAACGCTGGTGGCTGATGTAAAACGAAAATATTTTACTTACCTGTTGCAGCAAGACCTTGTAAAATCACAAACCGAGGCATACCAGGACATGCAAACTTCGCTGAAGCAGTTAAAATATAAATTCCAAAAAGGCGAGGTTGCTTTCGAGACGTATAATGCAGCTTTGATAAGTGCCTCAACCAGCAGAGGGCTAAAACTACAGGCAGAAGCTGGTTATTTTATTGCCAAAAGCGAACTGGAAGCTATGGTAGGTGCTAAATTAGAAGAAATTAAATAATGGAACTGGCCAGGTTTTTAAAACTGCTTCACCGCTATCGGCTTTTTTTAATTGCCGTACCTTTTACTGCTTTGCTGGTTACTTACTTTTTAACCCGGAAGATGCCAGACCTTTACTTATCGGAGACAGATTTATCAACCGGCATTATAGACCAGACGCAGCAAATTTTTGGTAATGCAAACGCTGACGTGCAGGAATCAAAAGCGAGCCAGCAGTTTTCTAATTTAATACAAACTATTCGTTTAGGTAAGGTAATAGACCAGGTATCTTACAGTTTGATCATACATGATCTTACAAGCTCCAAACCTTTTCGGCCTTACAGTAAACTGTTGAAGCAGCTTAACTACAGTGCCCGGTTACACGCTCTCGGGGTTTTTCGATACAAATATTTGAACCGCGAACCTTTAGATTTAACTAATCAGGACGAGAATGGCCTGAACAGTGTTTTAGAAGCCCAAAAATATGATGCAGAAAGTATTAGAAAAGACTTATCTGTTTATCGTACAGAGAACAGTGATTTCGTACATCTTCAGTTTACATCAGAACAGCCTCAACTTTCTGCTTTCACGATAAATGCTATTTGTGAAGAGTTTATAGCCTACACATCTGCTTATCAGCAAAAAAATAAAAATAATGCTACCGAGTTTTTACAAAAGCTGGTAGGACAAAAGTTAGATACAATGAACGCCAAAGTTGCTGCCTTGAGAAATTACAAGATACGCAACCAGGTGCTGGACCTCAAAGATCAATCAAATGCACTTTACGGGCAGCTTACCAATTACCGTGACCGGAAAGCACAAGCGGAAAAAGAAATATTATCCTACAACAGTGCCATTGCAAATATTGATAGCCGCTTTGACCCGAACGACAGGCGGTATTTAGAAGCCAACTCAGTAAAAATCAACGGCGAGGTTGCGCAAACAAGAGATCGGTTAGCTGCCGTAAACAATAAATACATCCAAACTAATTTTGATGCACGTTACAAAAAAAGCAGCGATTCAATACAAAGCATATTGAATACACAAATAGCCCAAATGGCCGATAAATATGTGGCAAATCCGCTGGCTGGAAAAGAAAGTTTGGTTCAGGAGAAAGTTAAAATGGAAATTACCCGCGATATGGCGAAATCCGGTTTACGTAACCTCGACAACCAAATTAGCAAGCTAAGTAGTCAGTTGGATCGGATTGTGCCTTTTGATGCAGCCATTCAATCTTACGAACGCGATATCGATGTTGCAACTAAAGAATATTTAGATGTGCAAAACAAGTACAACCAATCCTCCATAGAAGCTAACCTGAAACCGACCATAAAACAAGTAGAAACAGCCATGCCAGGGGCGAAACAGCCCTCTAAAAAGTTACTGCTTACCTTATTTAGCGGTGTAGTGGCCGAAATTATTTGTCTGCTGGTGTTCTTTATCATGTTTTATGCGGATCACCGGATCAAAATGCCGCTCGAATTGGCCAATGCTACGCTGGTGCCGGTTTTAGGGCAGTTAAACCTTATTGTTAAATCTGCAGTTGATTATAAGCGGCTTGGAAATAGTTTGCAAAGTACCAACGAATTGCAGCATTTTAAAAATTTGCTCCGTTCTATCCGGTACGAAATTGATAGCGAACTGAGGGGCCATAACTTTCAAGTAAACACGTCAGGTAAAATTTTAGCAGTTACAAGTTTAAATCCTTCCGAAGGAAAATCACTTGTGGCCATGAGCTTAGCTTCTGCTTATGCCATGGCCAACAAAAAGGTTCTGGTTGTTGACGGAAACTTTGATAATCCGTCCATCACCAAAGCGGCACATGAAAAAGCCTTCCTTGAAGATTTTTTGAAGGACGACGAAGCAGCAATACAATCTCCGGAAAACAGCCTGATCAGCGTTTTGGGAAACCATGGCGGCGATTATTCTTTGCTGGAGAAAAGCAATGAAAAAGTGATCCGGCATAAAATTGGCCAACTGAAATCGAGCTTTGATATCATCATTATCGAAACACAAGCTTTAAGCCTGATGAACAAAGCAAAAGAATGGATACAATTTTCTGATCAGGTAATTGCTGTTTTTGAAGCAGAACAAAGTATCGACCCAAACAAACAGCAGCATATTAATTATTTGCGCACCTTAAACGGTAAATTTGCAGGGTTTATCATGAACAAAGTTGTGATGGAGAAAGAGTTAGAAGTAGAAAACGTTTAGAATTTTGAGCTGATGTATACCCGCGGATTAATGTTTGTATGGCAAATTTTGCAATTGGCAATTGGGTATAACCTGGTTTTCCCGTTGTTGTTGTACTTGCTTTATCCTGCGGCAAGGAATAAATTTAGGTTAAATAAAAGGTGGAACAAGGTAACCGAACCTGATTACGGTATTATCGTTACAGCCTATCAGCAAACGGACGGCCTGGAAGCAGTTGTTGATTCTATATTAAAACAGGAATACAGCAATTTTATAGTTTATATTGTTGCAGACCAGTGTGACATTTCGCAACTTAACATTAGGCACCCACAGGTAGTTATTTTAAGGCCGGAAAAAGCGTTAAACAGTAATATTGCTTCTCATTTTTATGCCGTAAACCGCTTTGTAAGGCCGCATCCAAGGCTAACGATTATTGACAGCGATAATCTTGTCCATCCTGAGTATTTAAACGAAATAAATTTATATTTCAGCAAAGGATACCAGGCTGTACAAGGACTTAGGGTTGCCAAAAACCTGAATACCACGTATGCCTGTTTGGATGCAGCAAGGGATATTTACTACCATTATTACGATGGTAAACTTCTTTTTAAATCCGGTTCATCAGCTACTTTGTCTGGATCAGGCATGGCATTTACGACAGAATTATATCGTTTTTGCTTAGAAAATATAGATTTAAGCGGTGCAGGTTTCGACAAGGTTCTACAGGCAGAAATTGTGAATTATCGTTTACAAATTGCTTTTGCAGAAAAGGCAATTGTTTATGATGAAAAAACAATGCACCCGGAACAGTTGGTTAGCCAGCGCACACGTTGGATCAGTACCTGGTTCCGTTACTATGGTTTTGGTTTTAGGTTAATTACGAGAGGTTTACGTAATTTGAGTAAGCACCAGGTTTTATTTGGCATGGTTCTTTTAAGGCCGCCAATATTTATTTTCCTCATTTTATCCGGGTTTTGCGCGGTGGTCAATCTATGGATCAACCCTGTTTATACTTATGTCTGGATAGCTGCCTTTGCTTCTTTTATCCTTGGTTTTTTCATTTCCCTTATTCAGTCTAAAGCCGATCCACGCATATACAAAGCATTATTTGGGATACCAAAATTCATTTTTTACCAGATTTTATCACTGATGAAAATCCGTGGTGCCAGCAAACGCACTGTTGTTACAAAACATTATTTCCAGGCAGATATAGAAAAAGTAATGCACGAGAAACTATGATCTGGCCGCAACTAACCATCCATCCTGGCAACAAAAACCAGCCAAAACAACAGCATAATGTTGCTGAACTTTTGGCTATGCTTTTGGCCTTTTTCAGCGTCTTTATATTCTTTTTCAAAATCCTATTTTTTTAAATGAAGGTTTGGCCGTCGTCATACAACTTTGATTCTGGTGGTAAGAAAATAACTCCGGGGTTTGGCGGCATCTTAAACAATCTGGTTTTTCGTTTAAATTATCTAATCGTTACGATACTGCTGCTGACAGCCTTTGCTGTTTCTTATCTAGTTGCAAAATCAGGCTTAGTTGCGGGGTTGATGGTCACAATCGTCTTAATCGGTTTGCCAGCAATTTATGCCGTTGTGGTTTATCCCGAAATAGGCATCCTGGTATTGATGGTTGCAGCTTACCTGGTGCTATGGATCATCCGGATTGGTGTTGACTTTCCGTTAGGAACTTTAATGGATGCGCTGGAAGTACTTCTTTTATTAGGCTTTTTTATTCAGCAGAAAAAAAATCCGGATTGGAGTTTTGCAAACACACCAGTAAGCAAAATTATACTGCTTTGGATTGTTTATAATATTTTGGAGGTTATCAACCCTTCTTCTTCTTCCGCGTTTTCCTGGTTGTACACTATACGTACCGTTGCAGTGCTCACACTGTTGTATTTTGTATTTGTTTATCAAATTCGTACTATTAAATTTATCCGTACTATCTTAAAAGTTTGGCTTGGTATGTCTCTTTTTGCGGCGGCTTATGCTTTTAAACAAGAACATTTTGGTTTTTTTGCTTTTGAAGAAGCAGAATTGCGGGATCCACTAAAGATAAGCTTGCTATTTATAGGTGGTGTATGGCGAAAGTTTTCTATTTTTTCAGATCCTGTTGCATTTGCTTACAACATGGTTATCAGCAGTTTGCTTTGTATTTGTTTGTTGACAGGTGCGCTTAAAACCTGGAAAAAAATAATGTTGCTTCTTTTAACACTGTTTTTTTTGCTCAACATGCTTTACTCGGGTACGCGGGGTGCTTATGTGTTGCTTCCGGCCGCACTCGTTCTAATTGCTGTTTTAAATTACAGTCGTAAAGTACTGGCCATAAGTGTTGTGGCAGGTTTGATCCTCGGTTTAATGATCATCGTGCCAACATCCAACCCAACAATTTACAGGTTTCAAACAGCTTTTAAACCCTCAAAAGATATTTCTTACAACGTTCGTAAAATCAACCAGAAACGCATACAGCCTTTTATACTCGCCCATCCAATTGGTGGTGGTTTAGGTGCAACAGGCGTTTGGGGAGTTCGCTTTGCACCAAATTCTTACTTGGCAAATTTCCCTCCCGACAGCGGCTACGTGCGGGTTGCTGTAGAATTGGGCTGGATTGGTTTGTTTTTATTATGCCTGCTCATGTTCCTGATCTTGAAAACTGGCATCAAAAATTATTTTCGCATTAAAGACCCCGAACTTAAATCCTATTGCCTTGCCGCAACTACTATTGTATTCGCGCTTAACATCGGCAACTTCCCGCAGGAAGCTTTAGTTCAGTTTCCAAACAATATTTTATTTTTTTTAGTAGCGGCACTCATCAGCGTTACCTTGAAATTAGATCAATCGCTTACCCAAAATACTGCAAATGGAAAAGGCATTGATCACTAACCGCGACTTCATCATCGTTGGACAGCAGGCTTGGGATATAGAAATTGGCAGTAACTGCAAAAACATCGCTTTAGAACTGAGCAAGCATAACCGCGTACTTTATATCAACCCACCGTTAGACCGTATCACGAAATATCGGAAAAGGAATGATGAAAAGGTGATCAAAAGGGTAAAGATGATTAAGGGCGAGGAAGAAAGCCTGATCCAAGTCAACAAAAATTTATGGAACTTGTATCCAAGTTGTATTTTGGAATCCATCAATTGGATTAAAAACCATTTTTTGTTTGATCTGATTAACAAACGGAATAATGCTTGTTATGCAAAATCTATTTTTAAAACTGCAAGTTCAATCGGGTTTAAAAATTATATCTTGTTTAACGATAATGATATTTTCAGAAGTTTTTATTTGAAAGAATTTTTAAAGCCTGAAATAAGTATCTACTATTCCCGGGATTATATGATTGGAACCAAATATTGGAAACATCATGGTGAAAAGTTGGAACCCGAATTAATCAGCAAAAGTGATCTTTGTTTGGCCAACTCACATTATCTAACCAACTATTGTAAAAAGTATAATTCGAATTCTTTTTTTATTGGCCAGGGTTGTGATTTTGATGCTTTTACAGAAGTAAAACATAACAACTTGTTTGATTTAGAAAATATCCCGAAACCATTAATTGGGTTTGTAGGCGTATTATCTTCAACCCGTTTAGATATTGAATTGATTGCGTTTATTGCGGCCGCAAAACCTGAATGGAACATTGTTTTAATTGGCCCGGAAGATGACGGCTTTGAAGAAAGTGCACTTCACCAAGTTAAAAACATCCATTTTACTGGCCTAAAAGAAGCATCAGTTTTACCGCAATATATTGACGCTTTGGATGTTTGCATTAATCCGCAGTTAATTAACGAGATCACGATTGGTAATTATCCCAGGAAAATAGACGAATATTTGGCGTTGGGTAAACCCATTGTGGCCATCAAAACTGAAGGTATGCTGATGTTTGAAGAGCAAACTTACCTCGCCGAAAACAAAGAAGGTTTTGTGCAAATGATACAATTGGCTTTGGACGAAAATACGTTGGAAAAGCAACAGGAGCGAATCAAGTTTGCTTATTCGCATAGTTGGGAAAATTGTGTTAGAAATATTTACAGCGCAATCGGCAATTTAAAAAATGCAAGTATCGAAGTATAAGATTTAGGTCGATAAAAGAAGTATCAACTTTATAAAACTTGGTAACTTTAAATTGATGTTTTTCACTTTCTATACTTACGTCTTATAAAAAAAAGTAGTTTTATTTTCAACAAAAAACCCATTACAATTATGCAAGTAAAAAAAGCTTGCACAATTGTAACGGGTTTCTATTTCCAAAAAAAAGTATCACTTATTAAACAAGTTCAACCGTAAACTAATTTCAAAATCACCGTTGGTATAATTACTGATGGCATCTGTTTCGGTGGTGTAAAAAGCTAATATTGAATATGTGTTTTTATTCAGCCCAAATCCAAACGTTGCACTTTTGGTAGAATGGTACATTCCCTGGATAGAAAACTGGTTATCGGCAAACATTAAATTGGCGCCGGCATCCACAATATTGGTATAGCCTTTTACGCCGCGAAAACAAACTTTCGGCTCTACAGCAATACCGTTCAAACCTTCCCCAGAACCAAACTTGTAACTTACTGCCGAAAAATACAAAGACCTATCAACCGTATAATTGTTGTTATCTTGGTTAAAAACGCTTCTTAAATTGGGCAAAGCACCTTGAATGGTGAGGTTGTTGCTGGTGTAAGACACGCCGAAATCCCCATCCAGATAACTTTGCCGTTGGTTGTAACGCGCCAGGGACAAATCGCCCTGATCGCCAACAACCTGGTCGAGCGGCACACGCTGACTCAAAATTCCGGCAGAAACACCAAAGTTCAGTTTCTGGTTATTTTCGCCTAACGGAATGTGGTAAGCATAAGTAGCAACGGCGCGAGTTGTTTTTAATAAACCGGACTGATCATTGTAAACATTCACCCC
>CAZZVO010000072.1:0-15198 GCA_964657505.1 uncultured Mucilaginibacter sp. | reverse complement strand
AATAACACCTAAATTCCTATTTGTATTATCTAAAGCTAAAGTATTCTTGTATTTTCCAGGTTCAACGTAAATGATATCATTGTTTTTAAGATAATAGTATGGAGAGTTAAATATATCTTTTGAATTTAAATTTATTGGGATATAACTTCTTTTACCATTTTGTTCCCTAATTAGTAAAATAGTACTTCTTACAGCAGTTATATTTAAATCTCCAGAAAGTGTTATAGCATCCGTTAAATTTAAACGATCGTTTTGTACCCTAATTACTTTCGGTGCACCTACATCTCCCATAACAGTTACCTTAAAATTACTGATACTTGCAGTTACAAAGGGTTCTTTTAAGGTTTTTAAGAGCAGGGTTGTTAACGATTGTTTAAATTCTGGAATTGTCAAGCCCGCGGCTTTTATATTTCCTAATATTGGCATTTGTATATTCCCCGCCTTGTCGACTAAGTATCCATTTGATACCGCAGTTGCATCAGTAGCTCCTGTGACAGTGGTTGCGCTGTTGCTAACTATACCATGATTATACACTGCAGAAGCATCAGGGTTTAAGCTACTAATATTAATGGCTAAAATATCTAATGGCTGAATAGTAACAGGAATAAAAGGCTCTGCATTTTCTACAGTTACAGTAGACCTGTTGACATCTTGAAAATAAGTCAAATCTTTATTTGTCGCGCAAGATGAAACTAGCGCCATGACTAATATTCCGTAAAATAAATTTTTAATCATAGAGAGGTTTGTTTTGTTGGTAAAGATAATAGTATAAAGTTTACAATCAAATCGTTTAGTTGCAGTACAAGTATGAAATTTTATTATGTTATATTATTAATAAAAACAATATCAAAACATAAATTATTATTATTTACTAAGGTGCAGTTATATTCTTTAACGAAATATATTTTTAAAAGTTCGATAAAATACAATAGTGTCACAATTGTATTTTAATAGGTTTTATTTATTTTAAAATAATATTTATATTTAATTCCCCTGTACGAATTTAAGTTTATACAAATTAATGTACCTGTTCCGGTTGCCGTATTGGCTTACGCGTAAATAAGCGGGCGACGATAAATTGGCCCCTGTTTCAAACACGCTTGTTAAGGTTGTATCAGGATAACCACTGTATTTAAAAGTTATTCCCGATCCATTGTAAACAAAACTGAAATCTCGATAGCAGTAGTTATTATGTACCCCACCTCCCTGTGCAACTAATACATTGTTCAGCCACATCCTTGGGTAATAACTGTTTCTTGTATCTGCTTCGTCTCCCGTAAAGCGGGCAATTATTTTCCCGTTTATATCAACCAGTTCCAAATAATGATAATTATCACTTGTGCTATTGTCTGTCCCGAAAGTAGGCTCTGAATTTTGATAGCCCAGCCCACCGGAAAACGACCAACTGCTTAAACTGGTGTTGTTAAGGTACTTCCTCACAGATAAACTGCCGTTCCCGCCTACGGCAATATCTGTAGAGTCCTTTTGAAACTGCTGCATATTGGTGCTTAGGCTTAGCCCTGCCGGGGAATCAATTATCCAGCCGTTGCCCCCTGTAAACGTGGTGGAACGGTATGGCAAACCAGTCATTAAGTTTCCTGTAATAGCTGTCAGGTTAACCGGCGCACTTACTGTCAAACTAATTTGTTGTTCCTGGATGCTTGCCAGGTTTGATATTTTCCATTCACAAATTGCACTATGTGTGTTTTCATCACAGGTATGGTAATAGAGGTCCGCCCCGACTGGGGATAAAGTTGTGCTGTATGAATTTCCTGCAAAGCCAGAGTTATCACCGTTACCGGCCTGTTGTGCGGTCATCCCGAAATTTCCAACAAATAGGCCATCTTCGTTATAGTGGTTGGTAATGTTTATTTCTGCACCGGCCTTTCCGGTATTCGCCCCCCAAAACTCCCCGTTTACATGCCAGAAAATATTGCTGCCCTGTACGTTGGCGAGACAGTTTTCGCTATGCTGCCCGTTTGGGCCATTGCCGTTGCCCACGTCGAAATAGCCGTTCCGCGGGTAATCGCCGTTGTAAGACGGAAAGGTGATCTGGGAAGTTTGCCATTCATGTACCGATTGCCCTGTTTTTACGCTGCTCAAATGGTACTGTAGGCCATCATAACCTACATAAATGCTTGGGTCAAAAAAGAAGTACCGGTTTTGGTTGGTAGATGCGCCACGCGTGTTGTTCACGTAGTTATAAGGCGAAACTGCCGTCCATGCCGGTTTGTTGGCAACCAAAATAGCGTTGCCCCACTGTGGCATCCCGTTACCGGCATAACCCGTTAAAGGGTATTTCCATATTTCAGGATGGTATGCGGGTGATGAAACGTTCCTTTTTTCGTATAGGCTCCCGTCTGCCTCTAATGTTTCGGTACTGCTGATGCTGCCAATATTAACAGGGCCTGTAGACTGCACCAAATCGTAAACAGTGCTGCCGGACGTGGCATAGGTATGCCCGTTTGGAAAAGTTACCACTTGTACAAATTGCGCATAAACATCCAGGCTGACCCCAACCTCCCAGTTGTTTTTTAAATACCAGCTACCGGGGGTGCCCAACGTTTTGGTGTAGTCGCGGTAATATTCTTTAGTGTCTGCAAAAACCCGGTTAGGGTTGTTCGGGTCGGCATTGATAGACCTACAGGCGGGCACATAGGTAATTTGTTCTTTGTAGCTTTTGTCGGCGTTATAATGGAGGCACCGGTAATTTCCGGCATCGTTCAGCCAAAAAGAGCCGTCTGGCTGGAAAGCTATAACTGGCTGGCTGATCAGCTTCGAATTATCCCTTGTCTCCGTAAACATGAACTTATCATAAGTGACTGTCGGGCCATTGTTTACATAGCCGCCCAATTGCCCAAAAGTGGAATTTAAGGCACCAGTTGAGCCGTTATAGAACTTTACCTGTTCTGTGGCCGAATCGGCAACGGCCAGTTCTGCTGTCGTTGGCGAAACCGCCAGGCCAACGTCTACACCTGTACTTAATGTAAGAAGGTTACCGCCTAAAGAACCGTCTGTGTTTAAGGCATACTTATTAACAGCATTAGATGTGGCAACCCAAATTGCACGGTCTGTGGTACATGCTAAAGCTGAAATACCGGACAAGCTAATTGTTTGTGCCAAAGAACCTGTTGTTTTGTTAAACACAAAGAGCTGGTTAGTTGATTTGCGTGAGGCAAAAATATAATTGGCATTAACTGCTATGGAAGTGTAACTGGTCAACTGGTCACCGCCGATAATAACACCGATAGCATAAGCATATACCCCATTACCTTGACCAGTTGTTATGCTTTGCCCTAAACTAAATGCCACACCAGAATTATCGGCGTCTTTTGTGGCATAAACAAAGCTCTGGTTATGGTAATCGTCCCTGCATGCCCAGTAAATATTTGTGCCGTCGGTTACACATGCCATTACCCTTGCCTGTATGGTCGCCGCAGTTTTATAATTGTTTGCCAGGTCATTTAGGTTAAACGTATTTGCACTGATGCTGCCCTCAGAAAAGTTTTCGCCCCAGTAACCTTTTGTTGCCGTAAAAGCAATGGCGTTTATGCCGGAAAACCCTTTAAAAACATTTTGGGTAAAATTCCCGGTATTACCGATCCCGCCCTGCATTGCATAGGTAACATTATTGCTTAATATCTTTACCGCATAAACACCTAAAGGCGCAGCGGTGCCGTCATCTAAATTGCCGTCCCATTGTACGTTATAACAACCAGCAGCATATCTTACGCCACTCCATAGGGTTCTAACTAAATTACCTGAGGCATTGTAAACGCCTGCGGAAGTGTTGGCAGAAGCACTTAATTTAAAATTGCAGATACCGTTATTATTTACAACAGTATTGGCAGATATAGAATTTGTGGCAATTAAATTTGTAGTATTATTTATAACAATTGTAGCTTTATTTCCAACATTTAAACAACAATCAACTTGCGTCACTTGTTGTGCAATTGCTATTGATGAAATTAAAGATAAGAATAGTATCAAACTAAAATTTCTCATATTAGTTCCGCTCCATTAGTTCCTACGTTACTATTTGTCTGACAATTCTTTGTTAAACGGGAAAAGGTGGAAAAAAGTTATTAGAACATACAGTGATGATACGTAAAAATAAATTTTGATTATTGGTTCTTTCCTAAAAGGCTTACTGTAAAGCCTGTAGCTTATTAAATAATTAAAGAGACTCGAATAAATTTCTGACTTTAAATCTCTTGCCATATTGTTTTCGTAGCTCGTATGAATTCTTCTAAAAATATATTTCAAGAAACAAAAATACTTTTATCTGTGTATATTTGTGCACTAACCACTTAAAACCAATACATTATGAAAACCAAATTATTTTTTTCTGCAGTTTTAGCTACGTCCTTATTTTTTTTTAGTTTTAAAGCAAATGATTTTATCCCTGCAAAAAAAGCAGTTAGAAAAGTTGTTAAAATTGACAAGAGTACATTGATTGCAGAAGTTACCAAAAATTTAGAATATGACTTTGCCAAGGCTTCTGTTCGGACTGCGTATTATAGCAACCTGAACAAATTGGCTAAGTTGGTGATTGATGACGACTACGTTGTATCGCTTCGGGGGCATGCTGATTCTATTGGGCAATATAAACCAAACTGGGTGCTGTCAGAAAAAAGGGCAGTTGAGGTAAAGGATTATTTAGTTTCTAAAGGGGTAAAAAAAGATCGGATTGTAGCCATACCTTACGGCAGTACAATACCCATTGCCACAAATAAAACTGCGGAAGGCCGCCAAAAAAACCGCAGGGTTGAAATCAAATTAAAAGAAATCAGCAAGTAATATTTACGAGGAGCCGGTCTGATTTTCAATAGTTTTTTAGATACTTCTTTTACCGGTATAAAAAACATAGGTTTTTATACTATATAAGAAGTATCTTTTTTTATAACATAAAATTTAAAATAGGTTATCATAATTTTAATAGTTTAAATTGTTCATAGTACCGTAAATATTGCCAGTATAGTTCTGGCTGTTTTGTATTGGCAGGCTAATTGATTAGGCGAATCGGTTGTTATTGAAATAACCTGTTAATTTGCTTACAATTACGTTTTAATTCTTTCATGTTAATGAAGCCCTCCGTACTATTTATCCTACATCTGCCTAATCCAGTTCATGGTGCTTCGATGGTTGGGAAATATATTAAAGAAAGCTCACTTGTAAATAGTGAATTTTCGACCACATTTATAAACCTATCCACTTCCACCTCGGTAACAGAAATTAACAAAATGGGTTGGAAGAAGATTTATACAATTCTAAGAATACAATCAAAAATTATCAGAGCTATCTTAAGTAAAAGATATGACCTTTGCTACATGACTTTGACGGCAAGCGGGCCAGGATTTTATAAAGATTTGTTGATAGTTGCCTTGTTAAAATTATTCAATAAAAAAATCATTTATCATTTTCATAACAAAGGTGTTTCCGTTGCAAAAAATAGTTATATCAATAACATCTTGTACAAGTTTACTTTTAACAAAAGCAAAAGTATTTTATTGTCTAAATTATTATATCAAGATATAGAATATTATGTTAAAAAAGATGATGTATATTTTTGTGCAAATGGAGTTCCCGAGTTAAAAGAAACAAGCAATCAAAACATACAAATACCTGCAATTAAAACAACATGCCAATTGTTGTTTTTATCTAACATGATGGTTGATAAAGGTGCATTTGTTTTGTTAGAAGCATTGAAAATATTAGCAACAAAAAATGTTTCCTACGAATGCAATTTTGTGGGCGCTTGGACGGATATCACAGAACAAGACTTTAACACCAAAATCGTAAGTTATGGTTTGGAAGGAAAAGTTTTTGCACACGGACCAAAATATGGTCAGGATAAGGCTGCTTTTTTAAAAAATACCGATGTTTTTGTTTTTCCAACGTACTATCACTACGAAACTTTTGGTTTGGTTAATTTAGAAGCAATGCAGTATAACTTGCCCATCGTTTCAACGTATGAAGGAGGAATACCCGACGTAATAATCGATGGCGAAACAGGGTTTTTAGTCCATCAAAAGAACATTTTAGAACTTGCAGATAAACTGAAATTGTTGATTGAAAATCCAGAACTTCGTGTTAAAATGGGTTTAGCCGGGAAAGAAAGGTTTCTGAAATATTTTACTTTAAATGCATTTGAAACTAACCTAACCCAGATTTTAAAATCTGTAGCAATATCTAATTAAACATTCAAGTTGTAGTTGATATAATTGTATTTAAGTTTGAATAAAATCCAAGATACAGATTAAAACGTACTTCAAATTCAATATGTCTTTTATAAATTGTTTATATAAAGTACACGGGTAAAAGAAGTATTGTTAGATAATTATCTGTAAAACTAACCAGTAAGCTAATTAATATTAAATCAATTCATTTCAATTTTCTAATAATCTTTTTATATTTTTATAAAAATTTAAGAACACTTTAATTTAACGACACATCAAATAATGTTTATGAAGCGCAATTTTAAGATAGTTTTTTTCCTTTTCCTTTATCAGGTTCTTATTTCGTCTTGTGCGGATGTTAAGAAGTCCGTATATTTTTCTGAACAAAGGGATACAACCATCACTTCAAAAAGCGAACCACCACTAACTTATATCCAACCCAACGATTTGTTAAGTATTGCTGTGAGCAGCCTTAACCCTGAGGCTACTGCCATATTTAACACACCTAATAATTCTTACGTAAGCTCTTCATCTGCCTCCGGCTTAAATTTGCAATCGCCCGGCTACTTGGTTAATTCTGATGGCAATATTCAGTTTCCTGTTATTGGCAACATTAAAGTTTCTGGTTTAACCACTACACAATTAAAAGACATGATTACTAAAAGCCTTTTAAGCAAAAAGCTTTTGGTTGACCCGGTTGTGGTGGTTAGGCAATTAAATTTTAAAGTTAGTGTTTTAGGTGAAGTGGGGCATCCAACCGTAATTAATGTGCCCAGCGAAAAGATATCACTATTGGAAGCACTTGGGCTGGCTGGCGATATTACTGTTTACGGCAGAAAAGATAATGTTTTGTTGATTAGGGAAGAAAACGGAAAAAAAATATTGAGGCATTTGAATTTGAATTCGAGCCAGCTTTTTTACTCCCCATATTATTATCTCAAATCTAACGATATTATTTACGTTGAAGCAAGCAAAGCGAAAATATCCAGTGCCGGGCAAACAGTTGTAATATTACCGATCATTTTGAGTGGCCTGTCTTTTATTGCAATTATATTTACCAATCTCATCCGAAAATAATTTTAATGATAATGAATAGAAAAGTTTCTGAAGATAAGGAGTCGAATTTTACCAGTAGCTTTATATTTAGGTTTTTGCCTTACTGGCCACTATTTTTAATTTTGATTTTGGCTTCATTTGCCGGCGCATGGTTTTATTTAAAATTTACTGTCCCGGTTTACGAAACCAACGCCCGTATTTTAATTAAAGATGAAAAAAAAGGTTCGGAAGATTCTAAAACACTTGAATCTTTGGATCTAATCTCACCAAAAAAAATTGTCGATAACGAAGTTGAAGTAATTCAATCCAAAGCACTTTTAAGCGAAGTTGTAAAGAACCTTAATTTGTATGCACCTGTTTCGGAAGAAAAAAGGTTCAACAGTATCTCAGCTTATACCACTTCTCCAATTATTATTGTTTCTGATACTAATAACGTAAAGGAAGTTAGCAAAGTTTATTTTACAGTCAGTAACAACAATATCAAAATTAATAAAACAACTTACCCTTTAGATGAATGGGTGGACACACCGTATGGCAGGTTAAATTTTAAAAAGAACCGATACCATACTGCTGATGCAACTGATAAAAAGTTCTATTTTTCAATCACTAAGCCGAGAAATGTTGTAGCATCTTTAGGTGCAAAATTGAAAGTTACCGCAGTAAGCAAAACTTCCAGCATTGTTAATATTAGTATCACAGATGAAATCCCCCAGCGAGGAGAAGATATTGTTAACGAACTGATAAAAGTATATAACCAATCTATCTTGGATGAGAAAAATACGCTTGCGGCCAACACCTCTAAATTCATTAATGAAAGGTTGGCTCGCGTAGGAGATGATGTTGTAGCCATAGAACATAAATTGCAGGCTTACAAAGCTGACAAGGGCGCAGTCGATGTAGACACACAAGGCAAGTTGTTTTTGCAAAATGTAAGTACGAATGATCAAAAAGTAAGTGAAATCAATACGAAGTTATCAGTAATCAATCAAGTTGAAAATTCCGTCCGGTCAAAAGATTTATCAAACGGCATTTTGCCGTCTATGGCAGGAGTAGAAGATCCTGGTTTAACGCAAATGGTAAAAAATATATTTGACTTACAAGTAGAAGCAGAGAGTTTGAGAAAAACGACAGGTGAAAATAACCCTCTTTATGTTTCTTATATTGATCGGATAGCAAAAATAAAACCACAGATATTAGCGAGCTTACAAAACCAAAGACGCAGCTTGGAAGCCAGCAAAAGTAATTTATCTTCTACAAACAATTCCTACTCAAATACTTTGCAAGCCATGCCAGAAACCCAAAGGCGATTGGTAGATATTAACCGGGAGCAAACCGAAAAAAGTAATCTGTATGCATTTCTCCTACAAAAAAAGGAAGAGACCGAACTATCTTATGTTTCTAATATTTTCGGAAGTAAAATCGTAGACCGGGCAGAATCATCAGAATACCCCGTAAGCCCAAAGAAAAAAGTAGTTTATTTGAGTTCTATGTTGATTGCACTTTTAGCTGGTTTTTCCATTATTACTGCCAAGGAAACGCTTAGAAGCAAAGTGATGTTTAGAAAAGAAATTGAAGATTTGACGATGTTGCCAGTTGTAGGTGAAATATCAGATGAAAAATCAAAAGAAACAATTGTTATCGGAAACAACCATCGAACATTGATTGCAGAACAATTTAGAAAGTTAAGGACTACCTTAAATTATTTAGGTATCGGCAATAAGCAAAAAAGGATATTGGTAACATCTGCAATTTCGGGCGAAGGAAAAAGTTTTGTAGCCGCCAATTTAGCAATGAGTTTAGCCATGACGGGCAAAAAAGTTGTACTGTTAGATTTTGATTTAAATAACCCTTCGCTTTCAGCCAAATTAAATGTACAGCAAGATATTGGCGTTTCAGAGTACTTACTTGGAACAGTTGGGCCTGAAACTATTATCAAACAAACTGCTCTGAACCCTAACCTTTCTTTCGTATCAACAGGAGAATTACCGGAAAACCCGTCGGAATTAATTATGAATGGCCGTGCAGAAGAACTTTTGAATTATCTTGATGGGTTGTTCGATTATATTATTATTGATGTTTCCCCGGTAGGCCCGGTTTCTGATGCATACATTTTATCTCCGTTTTGTGATGCAACCTTATATATCGTCCGCCATGGTTATACGCCAAAACGTTTTGTGGAGCGGATTGATGAAAACAATAAGCTTAACAAATTAACAAATGCAGCAATTGTATTTAATGGGGTTTCGCAAAGAGGGTTTATTGGCGATAGATACAATTATGGTTACGGCTACCAAACTGTATATGGTTATGACAATAAAAAGAACAATAAAAGATTGCCGGCATCCAAGTAGATAATCTTAAAATTTTAGCTGGTTTAAGTTTTACCATCTTGCATACTTCTTTTATCACCTTAAACTCGAAACTTCCTGAATTGGATCGAAAGATAACTTATGGGTGTAAAAGAAGTATTTAGAATTTTTGATACAAGTTTAGAAGGGTTCCAACATTAATGAATAACAAAATATTAAAATGGAATCTGGTCTTTCAATACGGTTATGTTTTAACAAACATTCTCAATTCTGTTATTTTAGTCCCGTTATATTTAAAACACATTGACAGGGATACATTAGGCATTTGGTGGGCAACTGGCGGTGTACTTGGATGGATGACACTTGTTGACCCAGGAATAGGTGAAGTGCTACAACAGCAAATAGCTGAAATGCGCGGTAAAAACATTAAAGGCGAAGTAGGTAAGGCTATTGGATCTGGTTTTATTGCATCCGGTATTATTCTGGTTGTATCTATTCTGATTGGGTTTATATTCTATTTATTGCTTGGCGTGATCATCAACAAAGATGTGTCCCATTATCCAAACCTTGAAGTAGCACTTGGGCTTACCATTTTTGCAACAGGCATGTCTTTGGTTTCGTTTAGTATGACGGGCATTAACCAAGGATTGCTTAATTCGGCTAATGTTGCTATTTCTGCATTATTGGCAAACACAATATTTCTAATCATAAATGTACTGTTTTTGTATTTGGATTATGGGTTGATATCCATTGCTTTTGCCAATGTGTGCAGGGCACTTTTCATCAATATTTACAACATATTTTCCATGAAAACGTTGTTGAACAAAGAAAAGCTTAGGATCGAATACGATTTTCCATACTTTAAAAAGTTCATCAGGATATTTTCATTTACATCAGCTTCAAAAATCATCAGTGGTTTTTCTGGTTCGTTGGATACGGTAATACTTGCACGGTATATTCCTCCTTCCATGATTACCGTTTTAGAAAACAACAGGAAACCAATCCTGCAAACCCAATCGCTAATTGGGCGGCATTCTGTTGCTTTGATGCCTTTAATTTCTCATGCAAAAGGTACTGGTGATAATACAGGGATCATCAATTTGATCAATAAACAATTTAAATTTTATTCTTATGCAGTAATGTTTATTTGTTTTGTATTTTGCTTTAATTATAACGATTTGATAACGGCCTGGTTAGGCAACAACCAATACGCCGGAAATACTATTATGTACTTGCTTGTTTGCAACTTGTTCTTTTATTTGATTGGATATTTTATGTCTAACATGGGATATGCACTTGGAGACCTAAAGATAAATAGTATGGTAAACATAGCACGAGGTTTATTGTCTGGTTTACTTGTATTTCTTGTAGCTAAGAAGTATGGCATTGTAGGTACGCTTTCGGTATCGATGATTGTATTGATGATTACAGATGCTTATTACTTTTCCTATCGCTTATACAGCTTGGGTTACTTGCAAGCGTCTTTAGTGAAAAATACAATCAAACAATGGATTGTTATTTTTCCATTAAGTTTGGTTATTGGGTTAGGGTTTAAAATAGTATTAGACAGATTTTTTCCATCGAACTTGCATTTAACTAAATTAATTATCAATGCAACACTATTTACAATTTCGTATTTGTTATTGTTGTTTTTGAAAGATTTGGAGATAAGGGAAACTGTAAAGCAAATAACAAACAACCTAAACATCAAAAAGCTATTTAGATTTACGTCATAAATTACATGCTTCTTTTATCCATGTTTTTTTGTAAATGAGATGTGTTGAATTATAAAGTAGTCACAACTTTAGTATGATAAAAACAGTATAGCAGAATAAAAATAGATTTTACAAAAGATATATTGATTAAAATCAGTTGTAAAACATTAGTATTAAAGTACTGAATTTTAAAATTGATAATAGTGGTAATGCAAAAACAAACGGATGGTGGATTTAATTTTCTATTATGCATAAATTAGTTTTAATGCTCCGTACCAAAGACGGGATATTATTTGTAGAAGATTGGCTGGCATGTTTTGAGAAATTAGTGGATGAAATAGTTGTAGTGGACAACGGTTCTACCGATGGAACATTTGAAATTTTAAAGGCTCATCATAAAGTTGTTGATATTGTTAGGACGGAAGGTTACAACGAAGGCAGGGATAAAAATATGCTGTATGCGATGGCCCGTAAACGTAAACCTGATTGGTGTTTGTGGTTAGATGTAGATGAAATATTTGAGCCAGAAATAACAAGGGCACATTTGGACAAGTTGATGAGCAGCAGGTTTGTAACCAAATATAAGTTCCGCAGGTTTCATTTTATTGACAAAGAGCATTTTGCTGGTTCGGGCCAGTATTTCTTTTTTACTTCCATACATGATCGGGTGTTGTGGAAGGAAAATCCTTCTGGCTATTTTGAAGATTTTATTTTAGACTCGCCAAATGTAAAAGGTATAAAAGGGATCGAACTCAATACCAATTTTAGGTTAAAACATTTGGGATATATTAATAAAGAACTTGTAGATAAAAAAGTAGATATTTATAAAGCTGTTATCGACCCTCAAAAGGAAGGTCAGCTTAAAAATATGTATTTAGATAATGAAGTTAAAATTAAGTGGAATGACAAAAGGAACAGCAGGGAAGTAAGGTTGTTAAATGCACGCTTAAACAGAATCCAGTTCATGAGTTTGTTTCCAAGAGGTTTAAAAAAACTATCTAAAATTTTTAATACAATTGTGGGTAAAGTAAGCAAAACCTTGGGCTTTTCGAGAACGTAAGTTTGTCAAACTAAATCGATGCAACATTGATGTTAAACACTGTAATCAAAATATTCAATTATAACTTTCGTGTAAAAGAGCTTCTAATTATATTTCTTTCCTATTTGTTCATGGAGCAAATATTTTCGTGGCTTATTGTCCCTGTTTCTTCAATTGTATTAAGTTACGAAAAGATACTTGGTTTTGTTGTTTATGGCTACATGATTTATGCGATAAACGAATTAAAAACATACGAAAGGGTTTATCTGGGCATTTTCACGCTTTTACTTCTTCGGCTGGTCTTGGAATCTTTAAACAAGTATGATACTGTTTTCCAGCAGTTAACCATGTATTACATTTTGTTCCCGGTTATCTATGCTTTGTTTATCAAACATATTTGCGAAAAGTTCGACTTAGACTTGTTAGAATTCATCGCTAAATTTTACTTGTTTACATACATCGCTTTCATGCTGATTTACGGTCGTGGTTTTTCGTTTAGCTTGGATGAAATTGAGATGGATGATTACGGTCCTTTTTCCGGAGATGGACGTATTATCCATGCCAGCAAAATCTACATGATGATCATACCTTTTTTATGGTACTTAAATGCTTACATCACAACTCATAAAATCAAATTTCTGGTTCCAATATTTTTCTGTTTTGCCGTAATCCTGATGCACCAGCACCGCTCGGTTTGGAGTTGCGCAATCTTAGCACTTTTGATATTTTTTCTTTTGAGTATTAGGCTGAATAAAAAAAACGTGCCAAAAATATTCAATATTCTGGGAGGTGCTGTAATAATAATCGTATTGTGTTATATTGTTATTTCTGCCTTGTATCCAGCCATGATCAACTTTTTTTCTGATCGTTTTAGTGAAATTTTTAATCCTGCCAAAGAAGGAAGTACCGGAAATTTTAGGATAGAACAAAGGGAAGTTTATGGAAATTTATTTTGGGACAGGCCGATTTTCGGCTGGTCTTTCGAAGGTTTTGAAATGCCAAACCCATTGGTAGATTGGTGGCCAGAAAAAACCGGGCAGCATTTTCACGAAGGTTATATGGAAATGCTTTTTTACCAGGGAATTGTTGGATTGGTATTTAAATATTCCTTGTTTGCATACATGATTGTAAAAGCATTCAGTAAAAAAATCAGCACACAAACCGTAATACTTATCTCTTTTTGCCTTACTGGCTTACTTTTTTCGCTTAACTATGTGCTGCCTTTGATGTTTTGGGGGCACTTTGGTTTATGCTTGTATTATATTGAAAAAGATGGTTTAAAAGAGCCAATAGTAGAGGAGGAAGAAGATGAACCATATACATTGGAAGAACCTTCACATCAACAATTATTTGGTAGGTAAAGTACTTGAAAAACTAAGGTTTTTATAACTTTATATCACGAACTTAAACATGCTTCTTTTATGCCTGTAAATCTAAGTTTGAATGTTGATCTATTAACCAAACTGTTTATGTTTTGTCCGATAAAAGAAGCATCGCAAAACATTCCAAATTTTAAAAATGATGGATAAAATTGAAGAAAAGATTGATAAAAGATACGTACTGAATAAACCTCTATCGGTAATTAATTCAGATTTTCTATGACAGTTGCAATATTACTCACAACGTTTAACCGCAAACAAATAACCTTAACTTGTTTAGAAAGCATCAGCAACCAAAAACTGGCTGCTGATGTGCATTTAGATATTTTTTTAACGGATGATGCATCTTCTGATGGTACTGCTGATGCTGTGAAAGATTTGTATCCGCATGTACATATCTTCCATGGAAACGGTTCTCTATTTTGGGCTGGCGGTATGCGCAATTCATGGACGCAAGCTTTATCATCTAAAGCAGACTACTACTTGTTGTTAAACGACGATACCGTTTTAACACCAAATGCTATTTCTATCATGCTAAATTATTACAGCCTTAAAAGTAGTAAAGCATTAAAGCCTGCCATTTGTATTGGCAATACAATCAATCAATCTACCGGCGAAACTTCTTACGGCGGCAGAAAGTTGTACAGTCATTTGTATTGGAACAAAGGTGACTACATGCAAAGTGAAACGGAATATTTAAATTGCGATGTTGCCAATGCAAACATCATGATGGTACCTCAGCAAATTATAGATAAGATTGGGATTTTATCTGATGCTTTTACACATGGCATTGCTGATTACGATTATACATTAAAAGCAAAAAAGGTAGGTTTTGACTTGGTGGTAGCACCAGGTTTTTTAGGAAGTTGTGTTAATGACCATGGTAATAATTGGAAGTCCAGAAACACCTCACTTAAAGAAAGAATAGCGTATATGAAAAGTCCAAAAGGCTTAGCTTATAAAGAATATCTGGGTTTCATCAAAGATCATTTTCCACTGTCTTATCCTTCAGCTTTTTTAAAACTTTGGATCAAAACCTTGTTCCCTTTTGTTTGGGATACATTGAAGAAGTGATGTTAATTGATGGTGATCTTGATAGTTTACCATCTAACAAAATAATTTATTACGATGATTGAAAATACAATTATAGCCGTATTCTGTTACAAAAGGGCAGGCAAGTTAAAAGCTTCTATAGAGGCATTGTTGAAAAATCCGGAGTGTGCATCTATGGAGATTATTTTTTTTGCAGATGGACACAAAGGCGAGCAAGATCAAAAAGGCGTGCAGGAAACGAGGGAATACGTCAATTCCATTACTGGTTTTAAAAAAGTCCACAAACATTTTAGGGAAAGGAATATTAGTACCGGACCTAACTTTTATCAAGGTATCACTTACCTCTGCAATAATTACGAACAATTTATCGTAGTGGAGGACGACTTGGTAGTTACGCCTAACTACATCAGTTATATGTTGCAGGCTTTAGATTTTTATAGGGAAGAAAAATCTGTTTTTTGTATTACT
>CAZZVO010000071.1:6479-15217 GCA_964657505.1 uncultured Mucilaginibacter sp. | reverse complement strand
AAGTGTCAATTTTTAATTTTAGTGAAATTCAAACTATTTTAATTGTTTACATAAAACAAAGCTTACAACTCAACGTTCATCATGAAAAGCAAATTTGTTTTTTTAAATAAATTTGCTTTTTAAATTGTTTATCATTGTTCATTAAAAACCCTTCATACAATTACATGGCAAACGTAACAGAAAAAGAAATCATTGGTTATCTTAAAGAAAAGATCAAAACCATCCAGGCAGAAGTTAAAAAGTACGAAGATTTATTGAGTGCTTTTTCAGGTTCTGCCCCATCCAAGGCAGCCAAGCAAACAAAAGAAAACCTTTTAGACGCTGTGCTTGAACAAGCAGAAGAACCTTCGGCAAAAACCCCTAAAAAGAAAGAAGCAAAACCCGCAAAAACAGGCAAAGCGTCGGCAGCAAAAGTATTGGAAGTTCCGTCAGAATATTCGCAAGACCTTTCTTTGGGCGGTAAAATTGCATTCGCTTTAAATGAAATTGGTGAAGGTTTTGGACAAGATATTGCAACAGCAATGGCGCAATACGAACCACAAAGCGATCCCGAAAAACTGTTTAAACAAATTGCAAGTGTATTATCTAACCTAAAAGCAAAAGGTTCTTTAACTGCTGTAAAAGAAGGTAGAAGAGATAAATATTCTTTAGCCAAATAAGATTTGTAAAAGCTTACAAGCTTTTCAATTTAATTTTTCGGTACTGTTTTTATATGGATAAAAACAGTATTAACAACAAAACAGCACCTGATCAAAAATTAGGTGCTGTTTTGTTGTAGTCGCAATTTTGGAATGCTTAAAACTCAAATGAAAGAATATAAGCTTGACAAGTGAAAGTATAAACTTTTAACATGCTTCTTTTATCGGCTCAAATTATTCTTTAAATAAATGCAGTTTCAGGCCAACTTCAAAATCACCGTTAGAATAAGTTTTTAAGGGCGAAGTTTCTGTGGTATAAAAAAGCATCAGTTGCACATTCTTGTTAATATCCGCCCCAAAACCAAAACTTTCACTTTGGCTGGTGTGGTACATGGTATAAAAGTGCAGCTTTTCATTTTTTAGGGTGAAGTTTAGCCCAACATCAAAAATATCCTTGTAACCATCTACGCCACGGAAAACAAGTTTAGGCTCGATGGCCGATCCGTCCAGCATCTCTTCCAATGCAAACTTGTAACTTACGGAAGTCATGAAAACAGAACGGTCGACACCCAAAATTGCTGTGTTGCGTTTAAAAAAGTGGTTTAAGTTGGGCACTGCACCTTGTACGGTTAGATTGTTGCTGGTGTAGGAAATACCAAAATCGCCGTCTAAATATGGGTGTTGCTGGTTGTAGCGGTCCACTTGTATATCGCCCTGGTCGCCTTCCACCTGGTTGTAATTGATGTGCTGATCCGTAACCCCTGCCGAAAGGCCGAAGTTAAGTTGCTGGTTGTTGCCGCCCAAATGTACATGATAGGCATAAGTTGCAACGGCGCGTGTTTGGCGGAGCAGTCCGGCCTGGTCGTTACTGATGTTTAACCCTAAACCTACGTTTTTACCGGCATTATAATCCGCTGAAACTACCTGTGTTTTCGGACTGCCGGGCATGGTTGCCCATTGCTGGCGGATGCCTAAGTTTAGGTTCAAACCTTTGTCAATGCCCGCCATGGCAGGGTTTGTTAAGTACTGGTTTTGGAAGTACATGGACGAAAACGGATCGAGCTGTTGGGCAGATACTCTTTTTACCTGCATAGAAACAGCAAGTAGTAAGGCAACTTTTAAAACATGTTTTGCCCCTTGGGCTATTAAAAGTGGTGTTGATTTTTTCATTGTTGAGTGTTTTTTCGGTCTGATGGTTATTTCCTTTGCTGCAATTACCTGTTCCGCAAAATGGTGATGAAACCTTTTAATGGGTTTTTGCCCTCGCCAAAATCGATGACATAATAATAAGTGCCTTCGGCAAGCGGTGCACCGTTGTACATCCCGTCCCAATCGTTATTGTAATGGCTTATTTTGTTCAGCAATCTTCCGCCCCGGTCAAAAATAGAAACCGTATTGTTTGGGTAGAGGTCGAGGTTTTTAACCACCCAGGTATCGTTTTTGCCATCGCCATTTGGGGTGAGGATGTTGCTTGGATGGATTTCCGAATAATCATCAACCACATTAATAGTGATATTTGCCATTGTGCTGCAGCCCGAAGCATTGCTTACTTTAACCTGGTAAGTTGTAGTTTGGCTTGGCCGTACTTTGATGATGGCCGAACTTTGCGTGCCACTCACATTTGGCGTTGTATCCCAACTGTAGACACTTCCGCCGGTTGCGGTAAGGGTTATCGTTTCGCCTTTGGCTATTTGCAACCCTTTATCAGATGTGATTGCTGCCACAGGCGTTGGGTTTGCAGTAAGCGTAAAAGTTTGGCTCAAGCTATCAACACCGCCGTTTGCCGTGCCACCGTTATCTTTCACCGTTACCGTAACTACTGCCGTGCCTGGTTGGGTCAATTGGTAGGTTAAAGTAGCAGAACCATTCGACACAGAAGAAACATACAAAAAGTTAAACAAGGCTGCGTTGTTGGAGCGGACAGTTACGGCTGTAGTTTGCGCTGTTTCCGGGCCAGGTGTAATGCCGGTTAAGGTGATAGTTTGGTTAGAAGGAAGGTTACAAACAGATTGGTTACTAATTGCCGCCAGCGTTGGTGCTTCGTTTACATCACTTAAACTGATGGTAAAAGCTTGGTCTAAATACAAGCCGTACTGGTTAATGGCACGCAGGGTGATGCTGTATACCGCTTTCTGTTCGTAATCCAAACTTTGTGCTGTTACCAATTTATTTCCCTGAATGCTGAACAAAGCATTGTCTGTACTGCCTGTACCGGCAACTAAAGTGTAGGTATAAGTTGCGTTCGGGTCGAGGGAAGTGGCGCTTAACGTTGCGGCTAAAGTGCCAATCGGCCGGTTTTCAAACAGCGTTACTTGTGCAAGGCTAACACTGCTTACTGTTGCATTGGTAACGGTTAGCGTTCCCGAAGTATAAGTAATGGTATAATTGGCAGATGCCGCACCGCTTACCATAATCGAATAAGTGCCCGGGGCAGAAGTAGCTGTTGCCGTGGTAGAAACTGTAGGCTGTGCAGTAAAACTTGCTTGCGTGTCGCCATTCACAAAACCGTTGTAGCTTACGGTTAAAGGCGGGTTGCCCAAACCTGCTACCCTCATCTGGTTATCTGCCGAAATTGTTAATGCTGCTTTTACCACTGTTAAAGTCCCGGCAGCATAAGTTAGGTTGTAGTTGGCTGCTGCCGCGCCGTTGGCAACAATCGGATAAGTCCCCACCGCCGAACTTGTGGTAGCAGTTGTAGAAAATGTAGGTGGCGTGGTTAAGCTGGAACTGTTATCTCCATTAACAAAACCTGTATAAGTTGCCGTTAAGGGCGGGTTTACTGCACCGTAAGTTTTATTTTGATTGACCGAGGTTACGGCAAGCAATGCTTTGCTTACTGTTAAAATATTGGTAACAGGAACAGCCGCAAGATAGTTGGCGTTTCCGGGTTGTGAAGCGGTGAACGTAGTGCTTCCGGCGGAAATAACGTGGATCGTACCCGAAGCATCAACCGTTGCCACTGCCGGGTTGCTGCTGGTATAAGTGACGGCCAGACCTGATGATGAATTGGCCGGTAAACTGAAATCTGCATCACCATAAGTTTTAACCGAAGTAGCGGAAGCATAAGTAACGTTCTGGCTGTTTTGGCTAACGGTTAACGCTCCGGAGCGATAAGTAATCTGGTAATTGGCACTTGCTGCGCCGCTAACTGTAACCGGGTAAACGCCAACTGCCGAAGCCGCATTTGCCGTAGTGCCAACAGTTGGTTGTGTGGTTAAACTGGCATTGGTATCACCATTAACAAAACCACTGTAAGTAACCGTTAAAGGAGGATTAGCGGCACCATATACTTTCCGTAAAGTATCTGCCGTAATGGTTAAAGCTGCTTTGTTAATGGTTAGCTGCTGGTTGATCGTAGTTGTTGCAATATAATTGCCGTTGCCAGATTGTAAAGCGCTTATCGTTACACTTCCGGCAGAAACAATGTGCACTGTTCCCGAAGCATCAACCGTTGCTACTGCTGGGTTACTACTGCTGTAACTTACCGGCAAACCAGAGGAAGCGGTTGCATTGAGGGAGAAATCAGCATCACCATAAGTCCGGGGCTGTACTGTAAAGGTGATGGTTTGTGCGCCTGGATAAACGAATAATAAACTGTTTACAGACGTGATGTTGTAATTGTTGCTTGCCGCGCCAGATACGGTAATTGGATAAGTCCCGGTTGCAGAAGTAGCAGTTGCCGTTGTGCCAATTGTAGGCTGGGTTGTTAAGCTTGTATAAGTATCTCCATTAACAAAACCACTGTAACTTACTGTAAATGCAGGGTTGGCCGAACCATACGTTTTGCTTTGGCTATTTGCTGTGATGGTTAGCAATGCTTTGTTTACCGTTAATATTTGTTGAACAGAATTGGACGGGCTATAATTGGCATTCCCTGCCTGCACCGCAGTAATAACAGCCGTGCCTGCCGAAAGGATATGCACTGTTCCCGAAGCATCAACCGTTGCTACCGTGGGGTTGCTGCTGGTGTAAGTGATGGGTAAGCCATTAGAGGAAGAGGCAGCCAAAGTAAAATCTGCATCGCCATAAGTTTTAGCAGATAAAGCATTAAAAGTAACCGTAGGCGTGCTTTGCCCTATCGTGAATACTCCGTTTACATAGGTAATTGTATAATTGTTATTAGCTGCACCAGATACCGAAATTGGATAGGTGCCAACTGATGAGGCAGTAGTCGCGGTGGTACTTGCTGTCGGCTGTGTCGTTAAACTGGCTGGCGTATCTCCGTTTACAAAACCACTGTAACTTACTGTTAAAACAGGGTTGGCAGTGTTGTAAGCTTTGCTTTGGTTATCTGCCGAGATAGTCAACGCAGCCGGGTTTATAGTAAATGTTTGCTGAACGGAGGTAGCTGCATTATAATTACTGTTGCCTGCCTGGGAAGCGGTGATGGTTACCGAACCAGCTTTCAGGATATGCACGTTGTTGCCCGTAACTGTTGCAATACTTGCATCGCTGCTGGTATAAACTACAGGCAAACCAGAGGAGGAAGTTCCGGACAAAGTAAAATCTGCATCACCATAAGTTTTGGCTGCCAAAGAATTAAAAGTAACTGATTGACTGCCTTGAACAACCGTTAGTGTTCCTGCGGTAGAAGTGATGGTATAATTATTACTTGTTGCACCACTTATCGAAATAGGATAAGTACCCGTTGCCGAAGCAGTGGTTGCCGTTGTGTTGATTGTAGGCTGGGTAGTTAGGCTTGTGTATGTATCGCCATTAACAAAACCTGTATAACTTGCTGTTAACACCGGATTAGTTGCACCGTAGGGTTTGTTTTGGTTATTAGCCGTTATCGTTAACGGTGCTTTGTTTACCGTTAAAATTCTTACAACAGGTGTAGCTGCTGCGTAATTGCTGTTTCCGGCCTGGGAAGCCGTGATATTAGTTGTGCCCGCGGAAAGGATATGGACCAAACCGGTAGCATCAACAGTTGCTACTGATGTATTACTGCTAACATAAGTTACTGATAAGCCTGAAGAAGCGGTTGCGGCAGCATTAAAATCAGCAGCACCATAAGTTTTAGCAGACAAGGTTGCAAAAGCGACCGTTTGTGTCCCTGTAATGTTCAGGATAACATCATCAGTTGATGATCCGCAGCCATTTGTAACCGTCCACCGCAAAACGTAACTACCCGGGTTAAGATTATTTACAACGGTGTTGTTAAGTGCCGAATTGGCAAATGCGGCTGTTGAAGGGCCGCTAATTTGCGACCAAGAACCTGTGCCAAAAGTAGCAACATTACCGTTTAGGGTTACTGATGTTGGTGTAGCAGCCGTTATATTTTGATCGGTACCCGCACTGGCAGTTGTTGGCTGCGGATTGATCGTTACGGTAGCAGGCTGTATGACAGAACAACCATTTGTATTTACAGCCTTAATGTAATAAGTGCCCGAACTTGTAACTGCATTTGGGTTACTAAGTGTAATTGTTGCAGCCGAGTTGGTATAATAAGTTAACGTTAAACCTGCATCGCTACCAGCCGTAACAGCGGCAGCGGTAAGATCAACCGTTGCTGGCGAACATACAGCAGCCGGATTGGTAATTACCAGGTTGGGCGAAGCATTAATAGTTGCGGTTATAGTTGCAGTGTTAGAAGTGGCGCCATAGTTATCGGCAACCGTAAAACTACAAACGGCCGTACCGCTAACCGTGCTATTTAAAGGCGTAAAAGTAACGTTGCCGCTTCCGTCAGATGTAAAAGTCCCCTTATTGGTAACCGTATAAGTAGTTTGTATGCCGGTAGTGGTTGGGTCTAAATCAACACTCGCAGTATTGATAGCACCATTTGGAGAATTGGTTGTGCTGAAACCGCTGGAAATACTAACGCTTCCGGTACCATTAGAACAGGTAGTTAAAGTTTGGTTGCTTTGAGTTGGCGTGTTTAATGATGCACCTGCCGGAAGTGTTACCGCTGTATTTCTAATTTCATGGTAATTATTTGACCCGCCGGTAGAAGCTGCATATCCAAATTTCAAACTCGCTGGCGACGCTTTGTTATAGTAATAATTATTGATGATAGTAACAGGTGTAGAAACTGCGTCATGTTGAATTTTCACGGTGATATCAAAACCAACCCCTCCGCCAGCATGAGGTATAATATCTATATAAGCTTTTCGATAGTCTGTTGTTCCTGCTGCGGCACGCCCAGAACCACCAATTGTACTAAAACCATGGGTTCCTGATGAAAGCTGAACAGAACTGAGCATATAATATGCACCCCTCGAATCGTCCCATGCGCCACGTATGGTAACAGAATTTGTAGATCGGCCGGTCCCGCCGTTACCTCCGGATGAGGAAGAAGAAAAGTTTCCATATTCATCAAACCCAATCCCTAAATAACCATTAGAAAGCCCCGGTGCACTAATATCCGTATAGCCCAAACCACCACCGTAAGAACCAATATTAAAGCTTCCGTTAGCTACGCTGGCATCAAAAAGAAAAAAACAGATACCATCGGCACCGCTTCCGCCGTAAGTTGAATACTCAAAACTTACAGAAATACCTTTTGAAGCAGGGAAGCTACTGGAGCTAAACGCGTATCCTTTTTGGTTTCCCGAGTTAGAAGTTAACCGCAAGTAACCGTTTCCATTCGGGTCAACATTTCCACTGGTAAGGTAGGCCGTGGGTGATCCCCCAAAGTTTATTCCCTGCGCAGTAGAATTCATAAAACTTTCGTTATACGGAAATTGCGCAAAAGCCTTTTGGGGAATTAACCCTGCTAAAAACAGCAGTAACACAAGAAGTTGTAATTGTTTTTGCATTGTAGTAGATTGGGGAGAAAAAAATTTAAACAAAGCGCAGATTTTTTAAAAAACCGCAGGTATAGTTTTAATTTGAAGTTATACGACTTGTAAATGAAGAGGTTTCAACAGATAAAGGGTTAAACCTGATTTTGCATACCACCTACTCCAAACTCCAGGTAAATTTCCATAGCTTTTAGAGAAACCATTATCCTACATTTGACTTATGATTTTATTTTTTAGCTTTATTTCATGATGTCACCGCCGCCGCGTTCCGCCAACAAAAAGCTAAGGATATTACCTTTAATCGCCATTATCTTCCTTACCGTTTCAGGCGGGCCATACGGTTTAGAACCTTTGTTAACTTATGCGGGGCAACACGGCGCGCTCTTGCTGCTCATCATCACACCAATTTTGTGGGATATCCCTACCATTTTTACGGTGTTGGAACTTAACAGTATGATGCCCATTACCGGCGGCTATTATCAGTGGGTAAAAAAAGCATTAGGCATGCGCTGGGCTTTGTACGAAGGCTGGTGGACCTGGCTCTACACTTTTGTAGATCTGGCCATTTACCCGGTACTTTTTGTAGAGTACGCCGCTTTCTTTTTTCCTGGTGCCGAGGCTTATAAAATCCCCATTTGCTTGTTCATCATCTGGTCGTCCGCCGGGTTAAATATTTTAGGGATTGTGCCCGTTGGGAAGATTTCCCTGTTGCTTAGTGCATTGGTGCTTGCTCCTTTTATCATCCTTTTCTTTGTAGCATTTAACCATCATGCAGGCCATTTTACGTTTCCGCATTTAACCTTAAAAGGCATTGGTTTTTCGTCTTTAGGGCTGGCGCTTTACACCATTATGTGGAATTTTATCGGTTGGGACAACGTGACCACTTATGCTGAAGAAGTAAACAAACCGGTGCGCACTTACCTCATTTCAATATTTACGGCTTTTATCCTGATTTTCTCGGTGTATTTTGGGGCGGTGTTTATCGCACAACAATCAGGCGTTGACCCGGCAAAACTCGCAAAAGAAGGCTTCCCCATTATCGGGCTTTTATTTGGCGGGCACTGGCTCGGTGCTTTGCTTTCTTTTGGAGGAATGGCCAGCACGTTAGGTTTATATTCTGCCGTTTTACTTTCGGTTTCGCGTGTACCAAAAGTTATGGCTGATGACGGCTTGCTTCCCCAAAAAATAAATAAACTTCACCCAAAATACCAAACGCCTTACGTTTCTATTTTGGTTTGTTCCGTGGTAATCAGTTTTATGGTTTTATGGACTTTTACAGATTTGCTAATCATCGACGTGACCCTTTATGGCGCAGCCTTATTTTTAGAATTTATTACGCTGATTGTTTTCCGCA
>CAZZVO010000071.1:0-6379 GCA_964657505.1 uncultured Mucilaginibacter sp. | reverse complement strand
ACCCTTTATGGCGCAGCCTTATTTTTAGAATTTATTACGCTGATTGTTTTCCGCATCGAACTGCCCGAAATGCCTCGTCCTTTTAAAATCCCGCTTAATGTTTATGGTTTAGGTTTGATGGCTTTGCTGCCTTTAAGCGTGTATTTAACCGCGTTGGCCGGTGCTTTTGCTGCCGCAGATAAAATGTGGTTGCCAGCAGTTTTTGCTCTTGCCGCTTTGCTTTCCGGGGAAGTGGTTTGGCGGTTAATCAACCTTCGGAGACCCAACCTATCATCCAATTGACCATACTGTTTTTATCGGCATAAAAACAGTATCAATTTTAAACCTTTAGGTAAGTACAGCAGTCTGGTAGTTAGGTGCCACATGCCCACCATTCGCCGTCCAACAAAAACTTCTTAAATTTGACACATGCAAGCACAGGTTGAAATAGGGTTTGACCAGTTAGTCCAATTGGTTAAAAAGCTTCCACAAACACAGTGGACAAAACTTAAACAAGAAGTAGAAACCCAAATACCAATTGATAAGGATAGGGAAGATTTTAGAAAATTTCTACTAAATGGACCAACTTTCTCAGAAAAGCAGTTGGAAACAATTGCAAAAACCAGAAAAAAAATTGATGAATGGCGCACAATTTAATTTTAGCAGATACTTCTATTTTGATAGATTATTTCCGAAAGAGCGATAAATCAAATTCCGTGCTTATAGCTTTGTTTGACCAAGGTTACGACTTTTCGATTTCTGCAATAACACATTACGAAATTTATTCTGGTGCAACTGTCCAGCAATTACCATTTTGGAGTAGTTTATTAGATAGGACAAAAGTTTTGCCTTTTGACGAAACAGTTTCACAACTTGCTATAAACCTTAACTCCGCTTTAAAACGCAAACGAAAACAAATTGGAATGGCAGACTTGTTCATTGCCGCAACAGCAATTTCTAACAATTTGCCTCTATCGACACTGAACAAAAAACATTTCGACCGGATTGACGGATTAAGTTTAATAGAATAAGGCGAACGCCCAACATTAGTTTGGCAAAAAACTGGCTGACGAATTAAACATAACTTTTGCTTTGCTATTTTGCTTCAGTTCCGGCAGAAGGAACAAGATTTAGTTGGTAAAAGAAGTATCAACATTTGAACATTAGTTTAACTTTGGTTTTCGCGGACGGTTTTCAATTTCCAGTTTTTCGCCAAGCTCCTTTCCGATATCATGAAAAATCGCTTATTATTTTGCTTGCTGTTATTGCCCTTTTTAAGTTCGGCGCAGCAAGGGTTTTACAGGCCGGGCAGCTTCTACCAAGGTAACATCAAACTTGGTTTTACCTTAACGCCTAACATCGGCTGGGTGCGCGTTACTAATTCACAAGGCTCTCCTGTTGCTGCCGACGGCGCAGGTGCAGGTTTCAGTTATGGTATTTTGGGCGATTTTGGTTTTGCACCTAATTATTTTTTTTCAACTGCATTTACAGTTACCAGTATGAATTTAAAAACTAAGGAATCATACGTTCAAACCGCTTTATTCACATCATCCAAAAATCAACTCATTGACAAACTCCAGTATATTGAAATCCCGCTTACCCTAAAACTTAAAACCAACCCTAATAATTTGGGTATCTTTTACGGGCAGTTTGGTTTGGGCACAGGTATAAATATCAGCAGCAAAGAATCTGTTAACGGTTCTGGCTACAGCAATTCATCCGCAGCCAACATTTTAAGAATGAGTTTAATAGGAGGTGCTGGCGCAGAATGGGCACTTGCACCAAATTTAAGTTTGCAAACCGGTTTAACTTTAAACCACGGACTAAGCAATACTTTGTCTGGCCCTTACGATATTCGAAGTAATTATCTGGCTTTAAACCTTAGTTTGTTTTTTTAGTGATTTACTTCGATTTTAACCGCTAAACCGCCGGTTCCTGCTGGCTCAAACAATGGAAACTGCCTAATCCCCAAATAATATCAGTCGAATCTATGCCCACAACTTTACGATCCGGGAAACATTGCTGTAAAATCTGCAAAGCTTTTTCATCGTTTTTATCGCGATAAGTTGGAACGATCACTGCTTTGTTTGCGATATAAAAGTTAGCGTAACTGGCTGGCAGTCTTGTATCTTCCCAAATTACCGGTGCAGGCATTGGCAGTTCGATAATATTAAGCGGACGGCCGTCCAATAATTTCATCACTTTCAATTTCTCCAGGTTTTCCTGCAAAATGTGGTAATTTTCATCTTCCGGATTTTCCTCTACAACCGTAACTACCGTATCTTCATTTACAAAACGCGTGATATCGTCAATATGGCCGTCGGTATCATCGCCCACAATGCCGTCGCCCAGCCATAAAACCTGCTGCACGCCGTAATACTGTTTTAAATATTCTTCAATTTGGTTTTGGTTAAGATGCGGATTTCGGTTTGGATTAAGCAGACAAGCAGTTGTGGTTAAAACTGTTCCTGCGCCATTAAATTCTACCGAACCGCCTTCCATCACAATTCCCGGATGATAAACCGGCAAGTTAAAATGTTCGGCAATTTTTGTGGGGATAACATCGTCCAGATCAAACGGCGGATATTTATTTCCCCAGGCATTGTAACCCCAATCCAATACAATTTTTGGGTCGATAAAAGAAGCATCATGGTTTACCAAAAACGCCGGACCATGATCGCGGCACCAGGCATCATTGGTTTGGAAATGATAAAACTCGATCTGGCTTAAATCTGCGTTAACTTTTTGTAATTGCTGCTTAGCGAATGCTTCCATTTCTGCATCAGCAACATTAATTCTAACCAATTCACCTTCAGCAATTAGCTTGATAAACTCACAATAATGCTGATAAATCTGATCAATTTTTCCCGGCCAGGATTCATTTTTATGCGGCCAGCTTAACCACGTTGCTTCATGCTTTTCCCATTCCGCAGGAAAATAGTAATCCTGAGGAAAATCCTGAAGTTTAGAAGATTGAATTTTTAAAGGATTATTAGACACTCTATCATTCATTTTATTTGTTCAAATTATTGGGCAAAGAATAACGAATTCCTCGAAGGCGAATTTCATTTGCTTTATCTATATTCTCTTTTGTCTTTAGTTTAATATTTATGATTGTCAGAAGAGGCATTCTGTCCTTTAAATATTCAATTTCTGTGGCTTTTAAAACTTCAACATTTAAAATATAAGCCGAGTCGATTTTATAAGTTGAAAGTTCATTTTTCAAAATCACATTATTGATCATAAAAAGAGTTGAACTCGATACTTTTTTTGTATAAGTTTTTTCTATACTTTCTAAAGTAAGAAAGTTAAAATCTTTTGGGTTTTTAGATTTAATGTAAATGATGCCAACACCCTGATTGAGCGTGTCTTTTTCTTTTACAACATTTATGTTTGCAATTTTATCTGGAGCAAAATACATTTGATTTTTTCCAATTCTTACAGAATCCAGAAAATACCACACTTTGTTTTCGGCATCATATTTATTTACTTCTTTTACCTGCCCAAAAGATTTTAAGGCTATTGAAAAGAAAAAAACCAAAACAGCAATTTTCATGATTTATAATTCAAGTAATAGACTTTTTATTCAACAGTTTTTTTCAAACTTTCTATCTCTTTTAATCCTCATCAATCAATCTTTTAGTTATAGGCTGATAAGAATCTATCCTACGATCCCGCAAAAACGGCCAATGCGTACGGTAACGATCCGTCTCGTTCAAATTCAACTCCTGCACAATAACTTCCTCCTCATCATGCGAAGCCTGGTAAATAACCGTTCCGAAAGGATTAGCAATAAACGATCCGCCCCAGAATTTCACGCCAGCTTCCTCTCCTACGCGGTTTACGCTAACCACATGCACACCGTTGGCCACGCCATGCGAACGTTGGATGGTTTGCCAAGCGTTGTATTGCTCGGTATTAGTTGGCAAATCCTGCGTAGTTGCCCAGCCGATTGCCGTTGGATAAAACAATATTTCGGCACCCATCAAAGCCGTAATTCGTGCAGCTTCCGGATACCATTGATCCCAGCAAATTAAAACACCAATATTGGCAAACTTGGTTTTGAAAACTTTATAACCTAGATCACCAGGTGTAAAGTAGAATTTTTCGTAAAAACCCGGATCATCCGGAATATGCATTTTGCGGTATTTGCCCAGATATTTTCCATCAGCATCCAAAACTGCTGTGGTATTGTGATATAAACCTTGCGCACGTTTCTCAAACAAAGAAGCAATAATCACCACATTTAACTCCGCAGCAATTGCCGAAAGTTCATCGGTTGACGGACCTGGAATTGCTTCTGCCAGCTTAAAATTGTTGTAATCTTCTTCATCACAAAAATATAATGATGTAAAAAGCTCCTGCAAACACACAATTTGCGCACCTTTCGCCGCGGCTTCGCGTACTTTGCTGATGGCTTTTTGCAGATTTTCTACCTTATCTGCCGTGCACGTCATCTGCACCAATCCTACTTTAACTTTAGACATTTTTTTAGTAAAGTTTATTTCAAAGCAAAAATAGAATTAAGATTAAAGCCACGCAATGCTGTTTTAGCTGAAAGCTGTCAGCAATCAGCCTTCGGCTATAAGCTATCAGCCATGAACCATCACCTAAATACTGTTTTTATCGACCTAAAACTATCTTTTTAAATAGGCTGATTTTAGTATTTTTGCGATAGATGGCTAAAATTGACGAAACACCTGTACCCAAAACCAAAAAACAAGTTTTTTGGGATGTTGTAAAAACGGTTCTGAAAATTGGTTTTACCAGTTTATTGCTGTACTTGGTGCTGCGGAAAATGGACTTTAATGTAGTTAAAAAAACCTTATCTGCCGCCAACCCGCTTTACTTACTTTTAGCTTTGATTACGTTTTTTGCCTCGCAATTAGTTGCTTCTTCCAGGTTGTTAAGCTTTTTTAAATCGATCCATTTAAAACTTGGCTACCGTTTCAATTTGCGTTTGTATATGCTCGGTTTGTTTTACAATTTGTTTTTACCTGGCGGGATTGGCGGCGACGGCTACAAAATCTGGCTCCTCAACAAAAACTATAAACTGCCTGCAAAAAGGGTTTTTTGGGCGATTTTTTTTGACCGGCTAAGCGGACTTTGGGCCATCGGTTTGATCATTGTATCGCTGATTATTTTTATCCCACAGATCAACATTCATCTCGCTATCCCGCTTAGTGTTTTTTTGGTGGGCACGGCCGCTTATTATTTTGTGGCGCACCGTTTTTTTAAAGATTACACGCATTACTTTTGGGAAGCACACGCCAAAGCAATTGTGGTGCAATCTATGCAGGTGGTTACGGTTTTGTTTATCCTTTTGGCCTTGCATTTTAACGGCAAATATTCGCCTTATCTTTTTACTTTTCTGGTGTCTTCTTTGTCCGCAGTTGTGCCGATAACGGTTGGCGGTTTGGGTGCGCGCGAATATATTTTTATCCATTTTGCGCCTTTGTTTAACATGGATACCAATTTGGCGGTGGTGGTTAGTTTGCTGTTTTACCTTACTTCGGCCGTTATTTCTTTGCTGGGGATTTATTACGTTTTCAACACCAAACGACTGAACGAAGGTTTGCCGAAGGAAGAAGAACCGCAGCAGGAAGCAGATATCGATCCAAAAACCAGTACCGTTTAAGCCGATTTTATGAATATTTTGATAACCGGGGCAAGTAGCGGCGTTGGTTTTGAAGCCGTGATCGAACTGATCCATCAACCCGGACACCGGATTATTGCCCTGGCCCGTTCCGAAAAAAAGCTGGCGCGTTTGTTAGAAATTTCCCGAAGTTTAAACCCGGACTGCATTTTATATCCCGTAGCTTTTGATATTGTGCACGATGATTATGCTGATTTGAAACAGTTTATCCAAACACATTTCGACGGAAAAATTGACATCCTCATCAACAACGCCGGCACGTTAATTAACAAACCTTTTGCCGAATTGGGCGAAAGCGATTTTGTAGAAATGCTGCAAAGCAATTACCTCGGCCACGTGCGCATCATACAGGCGATGCTTCTTTTAATGGCAAAAAACTCGCACATCGTCAACATCGGCAGCATGGGCGGTTTCCAGGGAAGCGCGAAGTTTGTTGGTTTATCCGCTTACTCCGCCAGCAAAGCTGCGTTGCATACTTTAACCGAATGTTTGGCGCAGGAACTGGCCGAACAGGAAATAAAAGTAAACTGTTTAGCTTTAGGTTCGGCACAAACCGAAATGCTGGAACGTGCTTTTCCGGGTTACCAATCACCCGTAATGGCTTTTGAAATGGGCAAATACATTGCTGATTTTGCTTTGACTGGGCATAAGTTTTTTAATGGGAAGGTTTTGCCGGTGGCGATGGGTACGCCGTAGGTTTTGGGGTGGTAAAAGAAGTATTGGTTGGAAGTTAAACTTTTGATG
>CAZZVO010000070.1:0-15234 GCA_964657505.1 uncultured Mucilaginibacter sp. | reverse complement strand
TGCCAACACGTCGCCATCTGCTGCAAGTGCTACGGCAGATTTAAACGGAAAAGCAGTTTTTATGGCTTGCACCGAAATTGTAAACCGCTTAAAACAAGTGGCTTCCGAAGAAATGCATGTTTTGGAATCTGCTATCACTTTAAAAGATAATTATGTTTTTGTTAATGGCGAAAAGACTGAATTGGGCTGGGAAAGATTGGTAATGTCGGCATTTTTAAAACGCGTAAACCTTTCTGAACATGCGCATTACGCTACGCCGGAAATCCATTTCGATAAACTTTTGGGCAAAGGCCATCCTTTTGCTTACCACGTTTACGGAACGGCGATTACGGAAGTGACCGTTGATTGTATCCGCGGAACTTATAAAATTGATGCGGTAAAAACAGTACATGATTTTGGGCTTAGTATGAACCCGATGATTGACCGCGGACAAATTGAAGGCGGAATTGTGCAGGGAATTGGCTGGATGACGATGGAAGAACTGATTTATGACAAGGACGGCAAGCTGAAATCCAACGCACTTTCCACTTATAAAATTCCGGATATTTATTCTATGCCGAAACTGCTGGAAATTAATTTCTTGGATAGCAGTTCGGATAATCTGGCTATTTTTCGTTCAAAAGCAGTTGGAGAGCCACCTTTGATGTACGGCATCGGGACTTATTTTGCTTTGCGGAATGCTATTAAAGCTTTCAATCCTTCTGCACAAATCCCGTTTTCGGCACCGATGACGCCAGAAAAAACATTGATGGCTTTGTACGCCAAACCGTTGAAACCAGACCAGGAAAAGAATGAGGAAACAACGAGCAGTTTGGAGGTTAATCAGTAACAGCTTGCAACGGCAAATCCCGGTGATGCTTTTGTATGTTTTGCAAAGCAGTGGCAGCAGTCCAGGCAGGCAAGGTTTTTTAATGGCCGTAAACATTTTGGGCGAGATGAAAGGCTCGATCGGCGGCGGAATTATGGAGCACAAGTTTGTAGAAATGGCGAAAGAAAAGCTAAACCAGCAAACGCAAATCATTGATTTAAAACAACAATTTCACGATAAAAAAGCGGCCAAAAACCAAAGCGGCATGATCTGCTCCGGCGAGCAAACGCTGCTGCTTTATCCGATTAAAAAAACGGATGCTGTTTTTATCGGTCAAATTTTGGAATGTTTAAACGCCAATCAAAATGGGTTATTAAGATTATCTCCACAAGGTTTGGAATTTGAAAAGTACGTGCCGAATGACAATTTTTTCTTCAACATAGAAAATGAAAATGAATGGATTTATAAGGAAAAGTTAGGCTACAAAAACCATTTATTTATTATCGGCGGCGGCCATTGTTCGCTGGCACTTTCCAAATTGATGAATGGTTTGGATTTCTATATCGAAGTTTTTGATGACCGTTCGGAATTAAATACTTTGAACGAAAACGAGTTTGCACACCAAAAAACAATTGTTAAAAGTTACAGTGAACTTTCTGATTTGATCCAATCAGGCAAAAGCAATTACGTTGTGATCATGACTTTTGGTTATCGTACAGATGACCTTGCGTTGAAAGCTTTGCTGGATAAAAATTTAAAATACTTGGGCATACTTGGAAGCCAAACAAAGATTAAAGAAATGTTTGATTCTTATGTTGAAGCAGGAATTCCTGTTGAAAGATTAGACCAGATACATTCACCAATTGGTATCCAGATTAAAAGTCAAACACCAGAAGAAATTGCGGTAAGTATTGCGGCGGAAATTATCCAAGTTAAAAATGAATGTTTGTAGATAGATTCAATCTTAATTCTATACTTGGATTAAAGATACTTCTTTTATCGGTTCAACTTGTATCTAAATAAATCAAATTGTTTATCATTTTTTAAGTGATAAAAGAAGTATGGAAAATTTCAGAATAAAAACCTAAACAAGTATTATCTTAATAACAGATTTCAAACTATGCACTTAACACCCAGAGAATCCGAAAAGTTATTGTTGTTTTTAGCGGGGGAATTGGCCGAAAAACGTAAAGCCCGCGGATTGAAATTAAATTATCCTGAAGCTATTGCGTTAATCAGCAGTCAGTTACAGGAAGCAGCGCGCGATGGAAAATCTGTTGCCGAACTGATGCAATTTGGCGCAACAATCTTAACACGGGAAGATGTGATGGAAGGCATAGCAGAAATGATTGAAGAAATACAAATCGAAGCCACGTTTCCGGACGGGACAAAATTGGTTACGGTGCACGATCCAATCAGGTGAAAGGCTGAAAATCAGGCTTGTCCTGCTATAAATCAGTAGCAATATCATACAATAAAGTGCTTGCCGTCATTATTTGTGCCGAGAGGATTGATCAGCTTTACATCAGCTAACATCAACCCTAAAAACATGCAAACCATACTTATTTCCACTGATTTTTCTGCCGCTGCAACACATGCAGCAAAATATGGCTATCAATTGGCCAGTCAAATTAAAGCCAATATTATTATTTGCAACGCCGTTATTGTCCCGGCCGAAGTTCCGCAAGCAGGTTTTGTAAGTTGGCCAATGGAAGAGTCAAATTATTTGTTGGACGGAAGCCGGGATGAACTCAAGCTTTTAAAGGCAAGTTTAGAATTGAAAGCGAACGCGTTAGGCTTTCAACCAGATGTGAGTTACGTAACTGAATCTGGCACGGTAACGGATGTTATAAACCAAGTGGTTGCACAACACCAAATTGCGATGAACATAATGGGCACACATGGCAGCAACGGAATGAGCGAATTTATCCTGGGCAACCACAGCCGACAAATGATCGATGCCACCACAATTCCTTTGATGCTTGTTCCTCCTGCAGCTTCAATTGCAACAGTGAAAAAGATAGCTTTTGCAGCGGACTTTAAAAACCCGGAAGATGATTTAAAAGACCTTTATACTTTGATTCCGTTGGCCAAACAATTAAATGCAGAAATTTTAATTATCCATGTTTACGATGGAAAGCAGTACTTTCCGGAGTTAGAAAATTGGATCAAAGATTTATCCAACAAAGCTAACTTTCCGAATATCTTTTATAGGATCGAAAGAAATCCAAATTTGGATGCTGGCTTGGATGGATTATGCAAATTTGGAGAGATCGATATAGTTGCAATGGTACATCGCAAACACAATTTGCTCGATAGTATTTTAAAAGGAAGCCACACGCAAAAAATGGCTGCGCATACAACTATTCCGTTATTGGTTTTCCCTTCGTCTTTTACAAATTAGTTTAATTGCAAATTAGAATTGACAATTGTGAATGCTTCTTTTATCGTATAAAAAATAATGTTGAATCTTGCATCAGTACAAAAGCTTAAATTAGTACCGATAAAAGAAGTATTTATATTGATGGAAAAATTAGAAGCCTGGCCAAGTACTCCGGCAAGTATGCAAACTTTGCTTGCCAAACATTTTGTGTTGCTGGCTTTAATCAGTTGCTTCTCGTTAAATAGTTGCAGCCAGCAACCCAAAAAAGCAAAATTGCGGGATACCTTGGCGAGAGCCTGGGACCAAACGATTCCCGGCAACTTTAGTGCGCAATCGAAAAGTATTTTTGATAGCACGGCCATAACAACGTTTTTGCGAAAATACCCGGATATTAAAATCTATAGTAACGAAATCCGTAACTTTTACAGCAAAAGAAATTATTCTTACGCCTGGTTTGATCGTGGTTTGTTACTGGAACAAGCTGGCAATTTAGCCAATCGAACAAAAAATTTAGAGAACGATGGCGTTTACAAAAAGATTCCTTACCAACAATCGTTGGATTCTTTATTATCCGAAGTAAACGTTAAAACAACGAAAAAGCAGCCGGATGTAACTTTAGAACTGATGCTTACGGCGCAGTATTTCGCTTTTTCGAAACTGGCCTGGGATGGAATGAGCACGACCGTAAGTACATCAGCCAAATGGTATTTGCCGAGAAAGAAAATTACATACGACCAATATTTAGACAGCTTGCTGAAAGCGCCGGCGAAACAAATGGCAACAACAGAACCTGTTTATCGGCAGTACGAATTACTGAGGAATTATCTGGCCAAGTACCGTGCGTTGGATTTAAAAGATATATTTCTGCCGATCACAGTTAACAATCTTCAGCTTAAACCCGGCGATTCTTCTGCTGTGATTTCATCAATAAAAAAACGATTGTACAAGTTGGAGGATTTTCATGGCGATACTTTGAACCTTAGTTACAACGTTGAATTACAAAAAGCAATTAAGCAATTTCAGGAACGGAACGGCATCGAAAGTAACGGGTTGCTGACTAAAGAAACGGTTGCCGAAATGAATGTTCCGTTAAAAACCAGAATCAAGCAAATTTTGGTGAATATGGAACGGAGCCGCTGGCTGCCGATAAAGTTAAACAGCGATTATTTAGCGGTGAACATCCCGGAGTTTAAGTTGCATGTTTATCACGCGGATAGTTTATTGTGGAGTTGCAATGTGGTGGTTGGGCAAACGGTGCACCAAACGACAGTGTTTTATGGCGAAGTTAAATACGTAGTTTTTAGTCCGTATTGGAATGTGCCGGAAAGTATCGTGAGGAACGAAGTGTTGCCTGGGATCAAAAGAAATCCTGGTTATATTGCTAATCACCAGATGGAGATTACAGGTTATCAAAACGGTTTGCCTGTTGTTCGCCAGAAGCCTGGCGTCAAAAATTCTTTAGGACTTGTTAAGTTTTTATTCCCCAACAGTTACAATATTTATTTGCATGACACGCCTTCCAAATCTTTGTTCAACGAATCTTCGCGGGCATTTAGCCACGGTTGTATCCGTGTAGTTGAACCTGCAAAACTGGCCAATTTCCTGCTCAAAAATAACCCGGCCTGGAGCGCTACGAAAATTGACCGCGCCATGCATTCGGGCAAAGAGCAATATGTAACTTTAACAGATAAAGTACCTGTTTTTATCGCGTATTTTACCGCTTTTACAGACCGCAACGGTCGTCTCAATTTTAGAAAAGATATTTACAACTTGGATCAGCGTTTGGCTGCCATGATCATTTCGGGAAATGGTTTGTATTGAGAGGCTGATCTGAATTCATCTGGATGGTGATATTACGCCATACTTCTTTTATCACCCAAAAACCAATAAGCTTGTATTATCTTGATTACATGTTTCGAATATTTTAGATAACATGTAGTTTCAGCAATTGTAAAATTGTTTTTTGCGCCTGAAAATGTTTATTAAGCCAATTATTAAAACTGTATTTTAAAACTATTTTTCATATACAGATTTATTTACGTTTGATACTTCTTTTACCTTGGTAAAAATTATCTTTAAAAGCTCTTCTACATCCATCAAAAAAATGAAAAAATTACATACTGTTTTTACCGCTGCTTTTTTATTAGCAACTGGTTTTCATAGAATTTCGGCACAAAACACACCGACGAACCCTGCCAGCAAATACGATCAGCATAAAGTGTTCGACAACATGTTTTATGCGGATAAAGGCAATCAGTTTCGTACGGCTGGCGGCTCGCCTTCCGGCAGATATTGGCAAAACCGCGCAGATTATCAAATAAGTGTTGTGTTAGATACGGTAAAAAAACAAGTTACGGGCAGCACAACTATCACTTATACCAATAACAGTCCGGACGGATTGCCTTTTCTATGGCTTCAGTTAGACCAGAACATTTACCGTCAGGATTCGCGCGCCGAAGCTGCTACGCCAGTAACCGGCGGCCGTTTTGCTAACAAAGCTTTTACGCAGGGCGATGTAATTAAATCGGTCACTATTATTAAAAATGGAAAAGCAGAGGCAGCCAATTATTTGGTTACCGATACGCGGATGCAAATTAAACTTCGGGATTCTTTAAAAGCTTCAGGCAGTAAAATCCAGATTAAAATTGAGTACAGTTTCGAAATCCCCGAAAACGGAACAGACCGGATGGGCAGATTGAAAACCAATAATGGCTGGATTTATGAGATTGCACAATGGTACCCGCGAATGGAAGTTTACGATGATGTAAGCGGTTGGAACACTATTCCTTATTTGGGTGCTTCGGAGTTTTATTTGGATTATGGCGACATCAATTATAGCATTACTGCACCTTCAAACTTAACGATTGTTGGTTCCGGGGAATTGTTGAACCCGACAGAAGTTTTATCGCCAATAACGATCAGCAGGTTGGCTAAGGCTAAAAACAGTGATCAAACGGTGATGATCCGTGATTCTAACGAAGTCATCAAGCAAGAACACTACTTTAAAAAACCAACCCTTACCTGGCATTTTCTGTGTAAAAATACTCGCGATGTGGCTTGGTCAGCTTCTAATGCTTTTGTTTGGGACGCTGCCCGTATCAATTTGCCAAGCGGAAAAAAAATACTGGCGCAATCCGTTTATCCAACTCAAAGCGGCGGCAAAGTAGGCTGGGGCAGATCGACAGAATATGTAAAGGCCAGTATCGAAATAGATTCTAAACAATGGTTCGAGTTCACTTATCCCACAGCAACCAACGTTGGCGGCATTGTGACCGGAATGGAGTATCCGGGCATTGTTTTTTGTGATGCCAGCAGTCAGACCGGCGAACTTTGGGACGTAACCAACCACGAGTTCGGTCACAACTGGTTTCCAATGATTGTAGGCTCTAACGAAAGAAAATATGGTTGGATGGATGAAGGTTTTAATACGTTCATCAATCAAATCGATGCTAAATTATTTAACAAAGGCGAGTATTACACCAAAGCAGACGTAGAAGCTAATGCTGCTTCGCCATTTGGTCCGCAGGCAGAAGCAATTATCAACACACCTGATGTTTTGCAGGCATCGTATTTAGGCGAAGCTGCATACAACAAACCAGCTTTGGGCTTAACGATTTTAAGGGAGCAAATCCTTGGAAAAGAACGGTTTGATTATGCTTTCCGGACTTATATTAAACGCTGGGCTTTTAAACATCCAACGCCTTGGGATTTTTTCCACAGTATGGATAATGCTGCCGGGGAAGATTTAAGCTGGTTCTGGAAAGAATGGTTTTTTACGACTTGGAAGCTGGATCAGTCTGTAAAAGGGATTAATTACGTACAAAAAGATGTTGCAAAAGGAGCATTGATCACCATAGAAAACCTGGGGGAAATGGCTTTACCGGTTACGGCAACTATTACAGAAGAAAACGGCAAAACAGGTACGGTTAAATTACCTGCCGAAATTTGGCAACGCGGCGGAAGTTGGACGTTCCATTATCCTTCCAGCTCAAAAATAAGTTTGGTTGTGCTGGATCCCGACCATATTTTGCCGGATATGCAACCCGATAATAATACCTACAGCGGGATTGCCATGCCAGCGGGAACAACCGCGCAGAGCGTAATTAAAAAATATTTAGATGCTATTGGCGGTGCGGAAAAGTTAAGGAACTTGAAAGATGTGACCATCACTTCTGCCGGGCAAACACATGGCATTCAGGTGGAAATGGTTAACAAATATAAAATGCCCGATAAGTTTTCGCAGGAGTTGAAGATTCCTGCTTACAACATAACACGGCATACCACCGCGGATAAGGACAGCATTAAAACGCTGCAAAACAATGAGCCGGTGCAATTGACAATGGGCGACAAAGCCCAAATTAAACAAGCGCAAATAATTTTTCCCGAACTTAATTATGCTGCTGCAGCAACATCGGTTTTATCGCCAGGTATAAAAATGGTTAACGAGCAGCCAGCTTATTTGATTACGACAGAAAATCCAAACGGCAGTACCACCAAAACCTATTACGATATGGCAACCGGCTTAAAAATACGGGAAGCCAAAACCGCGGCGGGCATTACCAGTCAGTCCGATTATAGCGATTACCGCGATGGCGGCAACGGCATTAAAATCCCTTTTTCTGTTAAAAGTTCTTTTTTCGGGGAGATCATCGAGTTTAAAGTGAGCGATGTTAAATTTAATAGCAAACTTGCGGATAGTGCGTTCCAATAATTGGGGTGATAAAAGAAGTATTTGGTTTTTTTTCGATGCTTCTTTTATCGGTTGAAAGTTGGTGGTGTGTTAGTTGGATATAGGATTAGAAATCTTCAGCTCAAAAGATCGGGATTGCAAATATTATAAATCCGGATTAGTAGAGTTTTACAGGCTGTTAATTTCGTTTTCGGAAAGTCCTGTTGTTTTAATTATTATATCAGTTGAAATGCCACTTTCTTTAAGTGCTTTTGCTATTTCGATGTTCCTTTCCAACTTGCCTTCTAATTTGCCTTCATCAAAAGCGGTGTCAATAACACCTTTTAAGTCACGGTAAGTTTTTAAACTGTTTTCATAACTGTCTAATTCAGTTTGGTTAAACTTGGCAAGTTCAGCTTTTTCAAAAGCTTGTATAAAAACTTCATCTTTAAAAATTGTTGGGATGGATTGAAAGTCTTCCAAATGTTTGATAAAATACATCCATTTGTCTAAACGGGTCTCCAACCCAGCTTCCATCTTATTGAAATTTGGCATTTCAAGATAAATGTAGGTCAGCTTGTCATAAAAAGTTTCCCCGTTTTGGTTTTTCAATTTAATGGTGTGCACTACTTCGCTTTTCTCAGGTTCGTTTTTGTAGTCGTCAAAAGTAAAGTCTAAAATACCCACACAATAAACCGCTTTCAGGTTATAGTTCCATTCGCCTTTTTCGGCCTGTTCGCGGATAGGAAAAGTGGAATAGTAAATTGTCCTTTCCTTGAAATAGTTTTGTTTGGCTTTTTGCAGCTCTACAATAAACTTTTCGCCGTTTTTATTTTCACAATAAATATCGTAAATGGCTTTTCTGTCGGCTTCGGTTTGTCCTAATTGTTCGGTGTTTTTGAAAGTTAAATCTGCAATTTTATTGGTTTGCGGCAAAAGGGCATTCAAAAAATCAAGCAACAGCGGCTTGCTGGCTTCTTCGCCAAAAATCTTTTTAAAACCAAAATCAGTAAATGGGTTGAGGTATTTTGCCTTTATTTTGCTTGCCTAAACGATATTGGCAAATTTACAATCTTTTGTTGAGGTTTTGATTTAGCTGTTTGAATTTGGTAGGTTCTGAATTTGTGTAGGAAAAGGTTGTGTGATAAAGAAGATTAAATTATTTCGAACACTCGTAATTGCAAATCCCGACCAGTGGAAGTTGAGTTTGATGCTTTTTTTACTGGGTGAAAGTCGGTGTTAATTTTCCAAACCTGGATTAGAAATTATTCGCGAAAAAATCATCCAAGTAACAAGCCACTCCGTTTTCAACATTTGGCTTGGTAACCGCATAAGCAATTTGTTTAATTGCATCTACGCCGTTTCCAACTGCAATTCCAAACTTTACCTCTTTTAACAACTCCTGGTCGTTATAGCCGTCGCCAAAAGCCATTACATCGTTCAAAGTCATCTCCGAATATTTTGGAAACTTTTCCAAAAGAATCTTTAAACCTTCACTTTTATTAGTTTGTGGTGTAACTTCCAAGTAAATATCCTTCGAACGCCAAATGGCCAAAGCAGGATCCGTTCCCAAACTTTTTTCGATAACATCTATCAGTTCCGGCTTTCCCATAACCATTATTTTATGGGCACCTTTTGAGATGAAATTGTACAATTCCTCAGCAGAAAAATCTTTTAGCAACACATCTGGCTTAACTTGTGTATTGTTGATTTCCCTTTCCGAATAGAAATCTATTGCAGATGCCAGCCAGGTATTATTTTGAAAGATACTGATGTGGATCTGATGCAAGTTTGCAAGTTCGATTACTTGGTCGACGGTTTCAACAGGAATCGTAACAGAAGAAATTACTTTTTCCAAATCAAAGTTTAAACCTGATGACAATACCAAAGCACCATTATAACAAATCAATGGCATTTGTTCAATACTTAAACTTTTTTGAATGTGCCAAAGTGCTTTCGGCATCCGAGAAGATGCCAGTACAACCTGGATACTTTTATCCAATTGTGCAAATACTTTGATGGTATAATCGTCCACTTGCCGTTGCTTGTTTAAAAGCGTTCCGTCTATATCTGTACAAATTAATTTGATCATGATTTCAATAATGAGCTATTCTTGTATCTGCTTTTTCTTTTGAAAGAAAGCAAAGCAAATAAAAATTGTAATGGAAATGGAATTGTTTTTTTTAAAGGAATATTTTACACATGCAAATTTAGATAGGTAAAAGAAGCATCCTGTTTTTTAATTTATTTTCAATACTTCTAAAACAATCCCCAAATTAAACTTGCAACTTTATACATCAAGAACAAAAATACTGCAAAAAATACCAGCAATATTAAAAACACAATCACCAAAACGCCCGTACCTTTTCCCTGGTGTTTGCCTTCTTCATAATGTTCTTTCAACAATTTAATGTTGCGCGAATTGGATTTATAATAGAAATCAAAAACCTGTCCGATGAAAGGGATTGCACCAATCAAAGCATCGATAAAAATATTTAACAGCATCAGGATCAGCACTTTCCTGCTTACGCCGTGTTCGGCCATCACCCAAACCAAAGCAGCAGCCACGATAAACCCGGAAATATCGCCCGCAATTGGCACCAGGTTCATCAAAGGGTCTAAACCAAAACGAAATTTTGTGCCGGGCAGCCTAAACTTGTCGTCCATCAAATAAGCAATGCGTTCTACCCATTTTAACTTTCCGGTTAAAACGATTTGTTGCGGTTTGTTGGTAATGCTGGCCATAGTTAAATTTAAGTTTAATAAAATTTGTATTTCAATCAACAGTAATCCTGCTGTTTAGTTGTTGGATAACAAATTTGTAAAACGACTCCCGATTGTTGTAAGATTTAGAATGGTAAAAGAAGCACACGTTTTTTAACCAACTTAATTTTCAAAATAAATAATTTGTGGCTGCCTAACAAAATCATCATTTTTGATTTGGAACGATACAGACTACTTCTTTTATCGACTAAAATCTTATGAAATACTTCTTAATTTATTTTTCATTTTGCGTCTTGTCCGTTGGTGTAAATGCACAAGTGCAAAATGCAAAACTTCAATCCGCATTTTACAATGTTAAAGCGTTTGGTGCAATTGGCAATGGAAAACATTTGGATCAGCTTGCCATCAACAAAGCCATACAAAATTGTGCTGATCACGGCGGCGGAACGGTTTACTTACCCGCCGGAACTTATTTGTGCGGCAGCATCCACCTAAAAAGTAATATTAATTTAATGATCGATGCTGGTGCAACTATTCTGGGTGCTCCGCCGGAAAGTAAAGCTTATGACGAAGCCGAACCTTTTCCGGATACCGCTTACCAAGACGGCGGCCACACGTATTTCCACAACAGTTTAATTTGGGGCGAAAACCTGACCAACGTTTCCATCACCGGACGTGGCAAAATTGATGGCGGCGGAATGACGAGCAAAGACCACGAACATCTCGGCGATCCAACCGGCGGTTCCATAGGCACAGGCGATAAAGCCATCGCTTTAAAACTTTGCAACAATGTTTTGATCCGCGATGTAACCATTTTTCATGGCGGCCATTTTGCCATTTTAGCGACCGGCTGCGATCTGATGACGCTGGATAACCTCACCATTGATACCAACCGCGATGGTATCGATATTGATTGCTGCACCAACACACTCGTTTCCAATTGCAGGGTAAATTGTCCGAATGATGATGCAATTTGTCCGAAAAGTTCTTTTGCATTACGCAGAAAGCAGCTTACTGAAAACTTAGCGATCAGCAATTGTGAAGTTTCCGGTTTCGTGGAAGGGACTTTACTCAACGGAAAACGCATACCAGCAAAAGCAGGCTGGTCTAATGGCCGGATTAAATTTGGGACGGAATCCAACGGTGGTTTCCGCAATTGCGTGGTATCCAATTGTACTTTCAGAAATTGTAACGGACTTGCTTTAGAGGAAGTGGATGGCGGCATTATGGAAAACATCATTGTAACCAACATCACGATGATGGATATTTCACACTATCCAATTTACGTAACCTTGGGCAGAAGAAACCGCGGCCCGAAAGCGACCACCACGATGGGCACAGTTAAAAATATCTTTATCAGCAACATTCTGGTTACCGGTGCCGATTCTTTGAGCGGCATCCAAATTACCGGAACGCTGGGTTTTTATGCGGAAAATATCCATTTAAGCAACATCGATATACAATACAAAGGTGGCGGCACCAAGGCACAAGGCGCGAAAGCTTTCCCGGAATTAGAAAAAGGCTACCCAGAACCGTTTTTGCTCGGGCCAAACCCAGCTTACGGATTGTTTGCCCGCCACGTAAAAGGTTTGCAGCTCAACAATATTTCTTTTAGCACTGCAAAACCGGATGAACGACCAATCATCATTTGTAACGATGTAATTGGTTTGGAAATTGATCACTTAAAAGCACTGGTAATTGAGGGGATTACAGCTTATCAATTTGAAAAGGTTAGTGGGTTGAAGGTGGAGGGTGCAGATTGGATTAAGGAGTGAAAGAGTGATGATTTTTGTAGGAGTAATCTTGAAAATTTCAATATGAATAAATTTTTGTAGCTTCAAACAAGATAACACAATAAGAAAAATGCTGGTAGAAAGAACAACAAATAATGAAATTGTGATTACGGTATCTTCTGCTGTGGACAGTTTCGGTATTCAGCGATTGATTGACTATACAAAATATTTAGAGGCAACAGCCAAAAGCAAGGCCAAACAAGCTGACGCGGATGGTTTAGCTGAAGAAGTTAATACTAGTTGGTGGGAAAATAACCGCAACCGATTTTTGTAGTGAAATTAATAGTTGATGCTAATATCGTATTTAGTGGAATATTAAATACAATCGGGAAGATTGCAGATTTGTTAATTAATTCTAACAAGTACTTCACTTTTATTGCCTCTGATTTTTTAAGAATAGAAATCAAAAAACATTATCCAAAAATTATCAAGGTTTCTGGACTAACAGTAGCACAAGTTCAGGAAGCTGAATTTCAGATTTATAAGGATATAATGTTTATATCCGAAGAACAAATCAACACAGTAACGTGGATTTCTACAGAAAAATTAGTGTTCGATGTTGACCCAAAAGATATCACCTACGTTGCGCTTTCCAAACATTTTAAATATAAAATTTGGAGTGGCGATAAAGCTTTAATCAAAGGACTGGAAAAGAAAAGTTTTAACCGTTTCATTACAACGGATGAAGTTTTCAAATTGCGTGAACAAAAGTTTTTGAAGAAATAACTAACGTTGCTCACTAACATTTCTAATTACTTTTAGCCAAAAATTTTCAATCCAACCGTAAAGTACAAGTATCACATCGCAAAATTATTCCTCACCATGCAATAAAAACTCAATCAACTCATCTGTATTTGTAAAGAAATCTTTATAAACTTTGAACAGTTCGGTTTCGCCATACTTTTTTATTTGGATGCCTTGATCACTAAACTCATAAATAACAGCATTTGGATAAGCGATTAAAATAGGCGAGTGCGTAGCAATAACAAACTGGGAATTTTGCCTAACTAACTTATGGATGCGCAGCAACATAGCCATTTGTCGTGTTGGAGATAATGCTGCTTCCGGCTCATCTAAAATATACAAGCCATTGCCGGAAAACCTGTTTAAAAACAGCGACCAAAAAGCTTCGCCATGAGATTGTTCATGCAGGGACAAGCCGCCATAGGAATCAATAATCTTGGGGCCGCCACCTTCCTCATCCAGTTTTTCTATTTCTGTGGCTACATTAAAAAAACTTTCACTCCGTAGAAAAAAACCATCGGCACGCTTGTTTACGCCCCTTGAGGTTTTCAAAAAACGATGCAGATCGGAATGTGATGCCCTTGTACTAAAGTTAAAATTAAATGTGCCGCCTTCCGGGTTAAAACCGGAAAGAATCGCAATAGCTTCGATCAAACTGGATTTGCCCGTTCCGTTTTCACCAACAAAATAAGTTACTTCAGGATGAAACTGAAGGCGGTCTGTAGTTTTGAAAAAAGGCAGATTGAATGGATAGTTGTCGAAATCAGTTACCTCTTGTTTGTTGAATAGGAGTTCTATCAGTTCGCCCTTTGAAATCATTTTATAAAAGGATTATTACCCCTGCTTTAAATTTATAGAATTAGATTGAAATTTCGTTATTTCAACTCATTTGGACAACAATTAAGAGTGTTCGAAAGAATGGTTTTGTCATGCTGAACTTGTTTCAGCATCTCATCATAAAGGTTGAAAGTATGACAGATCAATTCCAAACTTTTTCCAAACACTCGTAATTTGTAATCTCGTCCTTAGAGCTAAGGATTTTAAATCCTGTAACCTTTCAACACGCCATACTTCTTTTACCACCTTAAAATTAACTTGGTCTGACATTTACTTTGAACCAATTATGCAACCGAAAATGTACTTTTGTACAAACCCTTAAATAGAATGTCGTCAAACACCGAACATGTACAATGCCTCATTATCGGTTCCGGCCCTGCTGGCTATACCGCTGCCATTTATGCCGCCCGTGCTGATTTAAAACCTGTTTTATACACCGGAATGCTGGCTGGCGGTCAGTTAACACAAACTACCGAAGTGGAAAACTTCCCAGGTTATCCGGATGGCATCCAGGGACCGGAAATGATGGAGCAGTTTCAAAAACAGGCCGAGCGTTTTGGTACGGATATTCGTTTTGGATATGTAAGTTCGGTTGATTTTTCGAGTCAACCGCATAAAGTTGTGGTGGACGAAGTGAAAACGATTCTGGCTGATACCGTCATCATTTCAACCGGTGCTTCTGCCAAATGGCTGGGTTTGGAATCCGAGCAAAAATATAATGGTTTCGGCGTTTCGGCCTGTGCGGTTTGCGATGGTTTCTTCTTTAAAAATCAGGATGTTGCGATTGTTGGCGCAGGGGATACGGCAGCAGAAGAAGCTACTTATCTGGCTAAGTTGTGCCGTAAAGTTTATATGATTGTGCGCCGCGATTTCCGGGCATCAAAAGCAATGGTAAGCCGTGTTTTACATACGCCAAACATCGAAGTTTTGTACACTACAGAAACCAAAGAAATTGTAGGCGACGGACAATCAGTAACTGGCGTACAAGTAATTAACAACCAGACCAATGAAGAGCGTTTGCTGGACGTTACCGGATTTTTCGTGGCCATCGGCCATCATCCAAACACAGATATTTTCAAAGCGTTTATTGATACGGATGAAGTAGGTTACATAGTCACCAAACCGGGTTCAACTCAAACTAATATAGAAGGTGTTTTTGCCTGCGGCGATGCACAGGACAAAATTTTTCGTCAAGCGGTAACTGCAGCCGGAACAGGTTGTATGGCTGCTTTAGAAGCAGAACGTTATCTAGCTGCTAAAGAAAGTGTTATCGAAG
>CAZZVO010000069.1:0-15352 GCA_964657505.1 uncultured Mucilaginibacter sp. | reverse complement strand
CCGCCGTTGCGTTAATTGATGAGTTTGAAGAACCAACTGTTGCGATTTTAAAACACACCAATGCCTGCGGAATTGCCAGTAAAAACAGCATTTTGGAGTCGTGGACTGCGGCTTTGTCTTGCGATCCGGTTTCTGCTTTCGGTGGCGTAATTATTACTAATGTTGAAGTTGATGCGGCTACGGCAACAGAAATCAGCAAATTATTTTTTGAAGTGTTGATCGCGCCAGCCTACAATGAAGAAGCAGTAAAAATCCTGATTTCCAAGAAAAATCGGATTATTCTGCTGCGAAAACCAATTGAGCTGCCTTCTAAATTATTTAAAACACTCTTAAATGGCGTGATTGAGCAAGACAAAGATTTAGTGATCGAAGGTCCGCAACAAATGCAAACCGTTACCGAAAAACAACCAACAGAACAGGAATTACAAGATTTATTTTTCGCCAATAAGGTTGTAAAACACACTAAGTCGAACACAATTGTACTGGCTAAAAACAGTATGCTGGTTACAAGTGGTGTTGGGCAAACTTCGCGGGTTGATTCTCTAAAACAAGCGATTGCAAAAGCAGAAAGTTTTGGCTTTGATTTGCAAGGTTCTGTCATGGCTTCAGATGCGTTTTTTCCGTTCCCAGATTGTGTGGAAATTGCAGCAGATGCAGGGATTTCCGCAGTTTTACAACCCGGCGGTTCTATTAAAGACCAGGATTCTATCCAAATGGCCAATCAAAAAAATATCGCGATGGTAACTACCGGCGTACGTCATTTTAAACATTAATCCGCGCAATAAAACTGTCCACATATTCTTTAATAGCACATTTTTTCGTAAACTTTGCAGCTTATACTGATATAAAAACAAATGGGTCTATTTAACTTCTTTACGCAAGAAATTGCCATTGATTTGGGCACTGCAAATACCCTGATTATACATAATGATAAAGTGGTGGTGGATGAACCCTCCATCGTGGCGTTCGACCGAACTACAAACAAAATAATTGCAATCGGACGCCAAGCTATGCAAATGGAAGGCAAAACCCATGATAATATCCGCACCGTCCGTCCATTAAAAGATGGTGTAATTGCTGATTTTAATGCTTCGGAACACATGATCCGCGGCATGATCAAGATGATTAACAAAGGTAAAGGTTGGTTTTTTCCTTCGTTACGGATGGTAATTTGTATTCCTTCCGGGATTACCGAAGTTGAAAAACGTGCCGTTCGAGATTCTGCCGAAATTGCAGGTGCAAAAGAAGTATATCTGATTTATGAACCAATGGCTGCAGCGGTTGGGATTGGAATCGACGTTGAAGAACCAATGGGTAACATGATTATTGATATCGGTGGCGGAACGACAGAAATTGCCGTGATTGCGCTTTCTGGTATTGTTTGCGACCAGTCCATCCGCGTTGCCGGCGATAATTTTGATTCTGATATTGTACAGTACATTCGCCGCCAGCACAATATCATGATCGGCGATCGTACCGCTGAAAAAATTAAAATTGAAGTTGGTGCAGCTTTACCGGAACTGGCAGATCCACCAGCAGATTTTGCGGTTCAAGGCCGTGATTTAATGACCGGCGTACCGAAACAAATTACCGTTTCTTACACCGAAATTGCGCATTGCTTAGATAAATCAATCTCTAAAATTGAAGAAGCAATTTTAAAAGCTTTAGAAATTACGCCTCCCGAACTTTCTGCAGATATTTACCAAACAGGCATTTATTTAACCGGTGGCGGTGCTTTGCTCCGCGGATTAGATAAACGTGTGGCTGCAAAAACAAAATTACCAGTTCACGTTGCCGAAGACCCTTTACGCGCGGTTGTTCGCGGTACGGGTACCGCTTTAAAAAATATTGGGAATTTTAAATTTTTAATGCAGTAAAAGAAGTATCCGGTTGCCAGTTACCAGTTATGAGTTACCGGCAACTTGTAACTGGTAACTTAAAACTTTATGCGTAATTTACTTATCTTCATTTCCAGGTACAACGCATTTTTTTTATTTATTATTTTCGAAATTATCTCCTTAACAACCTTTGTTAAGTATAACAACTTTCAAAAAGCAACATTTATCACTTCTTCTAACGAAGTGGTTGGAACGATCTATTCGAAAGTAGATCAGTTGACTGATTATTTTAAGCTGGGCATTACCAATGATAGTTTGGCAAGGGAAAATGCACGTTTACGCAACCAGTTAAAATCTTCTTTTTATGTAGATTCTTCTACAGTAAAAACAGTATCCGATACTATTTACAAACAGCAGTACACTTATATTTCGGCCAGGGTTATCAATAATTCTTTTAACCGCCGCAATAATTACCTCACCATAAACCGTGGAAGCAATGCTGGAATTACCAAAGGCATGGGCGTAATTTGTGGTTCTGGCGTGGTTGGCATTGTTACTTTTACCGGACCGAATTTGGCTACCATCCAGTCTTTACTGCACGAAAATACTCGGATTAGTGCTATGCTGGCAGATTCCAACAATGTAGGTTCTTTAATCTGGGACAATAACCTGGACCCAACAAAAGCCATGCTTATCAATATTGCAAAACAGGCTAAAATTAAAGTGGGTACACCGGTTGTTACTTCGGGTTATTCGCTTTTTCCGGCCGGAACGATGTTAGGTTACATCAACAGATTGGACGCGAAAGACAGCAATAACGGAACAGGGATTGAAGTAAACTTGTCGGTAAATTTTAGTAACCTGCAATATGTTTACGTGGTAACCAATAAGTTGGCACAAGAACAAGCGGGATTGGAGGCGCAGGAAAAACAATGAGTAGGACGATAATTTACAACCTGCTGCGTTTTATCGTGCTGGTATTTATTCAGGTTTTTTTGCTGAAAAACATTTCGTTATACCATGTGGTTACGCCATACTTTTATATCCTGTTCATACTTCTTTTACCGTTCGATATTCCTAATTTTTTGCTGTATATATTGGCTTTTGTATTAGGCATAACCGTAGATGCTTTTTATGATACGCCTGGCCTGCATGCAGCTTCCTGTGTTTTTTTAGCTTATGTACGCATCATTTTTATCAGCATCACCGTACAAAAAGAAGGTTTCGACAACGAACCGGAACCAACTCTGAGCTTGATGGGTTTCCGCTGGTTTTTTTTGTACGCTTTGATCCTAACCTTTTTGCATCACTTTTTTCTGCTCAACCTGGAATCTTTTCATCTCTCACAAATCCTGTTTACCACCACACAGGTTATTTTTAGCACGTTATTTACAGTACTTTTGATGTTAATTTCAGGTTTAATGTTTTTCAGGAAAAAGGTACGTTAATGAATAGTTTTTTTGAAAGGCGATACGTAATCCTCGGTATTTTCATGGTGGTGATGCTCATGCTGATCGGCCGTTTGTTTTATATCCAGATTATAGACGATAAATACCTGGCCTTTGCACAAAATAACGTGATCCGCCGGTTTATCAAATATCCAGACCGCGGTGCCATCCTCGACCGAAACAATAAAATTTTAGTGCAAAACGAGCATGTGTACGACATCCTGGTAATCCCAAAACAGGTGCACGATTTTGACACCTTAGAGTTTTGCAGGTTGTTGCAGATTGATAAAAAAGGCTTCGACCAGCGTTGGGAAAAAGCTAAAGTTTATTCCAATTTCCGGCCATCTATTTTTGAGAAACAACTGTCGGCCAGGCTTTACAATTCTTTCCAGGAACACTTGTTCGAGTTTCCGGGCTTTTTTGTACAGCAGCGTTCTGTAAGGACTTATCCTGATTCTGTTGCCGCGCAGTTTTTAGGTTATATCAGCGAAGTAAATGATAAGAACATTGAGACTTCCAATGGTTATTACCGGCCGGGAGATTACATCGGCAAAAGCGGCGTTGAAAAAGCGTACGAAAACGTGCTACGCGGCCAACGCGGTGTAGAAAACTTATTGGTTGATTCGCGCAACGTTCCAAAAGGGAAATATTTAAACGGACAGTATGATACGGCAGCAGTAGTTGGGGAAAGGTTGATTTCTTCTTTAGATCTCCGCATCCAGAAACTGGGCGAAAAATTGATGCAAAATAAGGTCGGCAGTATTGTAGCTATCGAACCATCAACCGGAGAAATCCTGGCTTTTGTTAGCAGCCCGACGTACGATCCGAACGAACTGGTTGGCCGCGACAGGGGAAATAATATTTCGGCGATGTACAAAAACCCTTACAGCCCTTTATTGATCCGGCCGATACAAGCTTATTATCCGCCAGGTTCTTCTTTTAAACCGTTGGATGCACTTATTGCCATACAAGAAGGGATCATCACACCACATACTACTTATAATTGTCCAGGTTATTATGTTGCCGGTAACCGCCGGATTCCTTGCTTTCATGGTGAGCGCCATGGTTTAGTTAATCTAAGTAGTGCTGTGGCCGAATCATGTAATGGTTATTTTGATATGGTGTTCGAGAAGCTTATCAATCGTTACGGACCAAAAAATACAGATACTTCATTTACTTTATGGCGTAATAAGGTTATTAAATTTGGTTTGGCCCGTAAACTTAATATTGATTTGCCAGGCGAAAATCGTGGTTTACTGGCTACAGCAAAACGTTACGACAATATGTACCACCGTGGTGGATGGCGTTCAAGTACTGTAATATCTTTAGGTATCGGTCAAAGTGAAATGTTAGCTACGCCTCTGCAATTAGCAAATATTGAAGCAACTATTGCTAACCGTGGTTTCTATTATCGGCCTCACCTAATAAAAGCAATAGGCGAAAAGGATGTTATAAGAAAGGAATATACCGAAAAAAATTATGTTGGGATAGATTCGGCTTATTTCGACTCCGTAATAGATGGGATGCAAGCAGTTGTAGAACGTGGTACTGCTGCTGCTTCGCGTATACCAGGTATAGTAATGTGTGGCAAAACAGGTACTGCACAAACTGGCCATGGCGAAGACAACTCCGTGTTTGTTGCATTTGCCCCACGTGATGATCCCAAAATAGCGATTGCTGTAGTAGTCGAACATGGTGGCCAAGGTGCTTCATGGGCTGCACCGATTGCTTCTTTTATCATAGAAAAATACCTAACAAATGCTATTAGCAGCCGTCCCTCCGGCATCGACCCTAAAAAATATATGGAAAGAAGCTTATTGCCTCCGCTGCCTGGTTCTTCAAAACCTGTTAATAAATTCCTGCCAAAAGATTCATTAAAAAAAGGCCAGGCAGATAGTAACAGAAAAAGCATCAAAACCGATACAGGCAAGAAAAAAACACCTGTAGTTACTCTATCTTCTGTCAGCATCAAAAGGAAGGAAAATGAATAACCAGCGCAGTTTATTTTTTAATGTAGATTGGTTTACGGTTGTCCTTTATCTTACCCTCTGCATTATTGGTTGGTTTAACATTCATTCGGCAATATTTGATGAAGCGCACCCCAGCATAGTCGATTTAAGTACCAATTACGGCAAACAGTTTATTTACATTGCCTCGGCTGCTGTGCTGGCAACTGTTATTTTGTTGATGGAAAGCCGGTTTTTCAGCGGATTAGCTCCAGCGGTATACATTATCACTATGATCTTGCTGGTTCTGGTTTTAGTGATCGGGAGAAATGTGGGCGGAAACCAGGCCTGGATTTCGCTTGGCGGAGGTTTCCGCTTGCAGCCTTCCGAGTTTGCCAAATTTGCCACTTGTTTGATGCTGGCACGTTATCTTAGCGGAACAAACATTAAGGTAACCGATACCAAGTCTTTTCTGGTTGCTGCGGCTATTATCGGCTTTCCAATGGTGCTCATCATTTTACAGCCTGATGCTGGTTCGACCCTCGTTTTCTGCTCGCTGATTTTTGTATTGTACCGCGAAGGCATTTCGCCGCTTTTCCTCATCGTTACCGCGCTGGTTATTGCTTTGTTTATCCTTACTTTATTGTTAAACCAAACTTATTTGATTATTGGTTTGGTAGCAATCTCGGCAGTTCTAATTTATCTTTTTAAAAGAAACCAGGCGTTGATTATTACAGTTATTGCTGGCTTTGTTATCTGTATTAGCATGATTTTTAGTGTTAGTTTTTTATACCAACACGTATTGAAACAACACCAGACGGTTAGGATAGACGAATGGCTGGGCATAACAAAAGATCCAAGAGGAATTGGTTACAACGTTAACCAATCTAAAATTGCAATTGGTTCGGGTAAACTTTGGGGTAAAGGTTATTTAAAAGGCACGCAAACCAAGTTCTCTTTCGTCCCCGAGCAGAGCACCGATTTTATTTTTTGTACCGTTGGCGAGGAATGGGGTTTTGCAGGAACGCTCACCGTGATCCTCATTTACTTAGTCCTGCTTTTTAGGATTATTTTTATAGCCGAAAGGCAACGTTCTAACTTTTCTAGGATTTATGGTTATGGTGTAGCGTCCATCATTTTTTTCCATGTTTTTATTAATGTTGGGATGACTATCGGCCTGGTTCCTGTCATCGGCATACCGTTACCGCTGATTAGTTATGGCGGCTCTTCGTTATGGAGCTTTACAATTTTGATTTTTATCCTGCTTAAATTAGATTCTAACCGAATGGGGATTATCTAAATTTAGGTGGTAAAAGAAGTATCAGGAATTCAGGAATTATCTTACACTAAACCTTTTCCGCAGCAAATCAAAAAAACGTTCTGTAGTTGCGGGTTTCTCTTTCCAATTGTTTTTAACGTTATAATTGATGTTCAGGAAATGCTCGGCCTGCTCAAAAGTAGTGTAACGGTTTAAAATATTAATGGCTTCGGCATAAGCCAAATTATAGCCGTTAAATAATTCTTTTACAAAAAGCAGTTTATCGTTTAGGCTGATCAACGTTTGCAAATCTTGAACAGGTTTTGTTGAAGCATGAGATACAGTTGCAGCTTTTTCCAACTCCTTCTGTGCCGCAATCCGTTCGTTTAAGGTTAAAACTGGTTCAATCTCGGGCTTTACAGGTTCTGGTTTTGCAGGTTCTGGCAACACTTCAGCAATAAAACTAACAAGTTCTGGTTTTGGCTGAGAAATTACTTCAGCCTCAACCTGGACAACTTTTGGTTCAACTTCTGGTTCCGCAAAAACCACTTCTGCTTCGGTTGCTGTTTTTTCTGGTTCTACTATTTTTGGTACGGTAAAAGAAGCATTTTCCAAAACCGGCAAATCTTCCTCATCTTCTTGCAAAAAACTTTCAGGAAGTACGATCACTTCGCTGTGCGTTACTTCTTCTTTCAGTTCCTCCGGTAATTCCTGTTCGGCAATTTCGTTAAAAGGAGTGCTTTCTGTTTTTTCAGGAACGCTTTCTTCAGCCAAAAGTAGCGGTGCTTCTTCTTCAAAATAATCCGGTATTTCCTGTCTTTCGGTATAAACTTCCTCCGCAGTAAAAACCGGTGTGGCAACTGGCAAAGCAACAGGTTTTACTTGTCCGTATATCTTTTTTAGTATCTCGATATGGTCCGTCAAAAAATGGGCATTGGCCATAAAAAGCTCCAGCTCCAGGTTATTAAAATCATCACCGTTGGCTTGCAGATAGGTATGTTGCTCTTTCAGCTCATTAATAATCCCACCGATTTTTTTTAATATTTCCTGCTGGTTCATAAACTATTTGGGGAAGATGTTGATAAATCAACGTTCAAAAATAGGATTAAATTATGATATTCGGCCTCCAACTACTACGGCAGATGTTATTCAATGAAGATGTTTTTAAGCGGAAAAGTGAATTTGGCGGAAGCATCGAAGTAATTTGCGGTTCAATGTTTTCCGGAAAAACGGAGGAGCTGATCCGCAGGTTAAAACGCGGACAAATTGCCCGGCTTTCTGTAGAAATTTTCAAACCAAAAAAGGATACGCGTTATGATGAAACAGCAATTGTATCGCACAATGCCAATACCATACCTTCAACGCCTGTAGAAAACGCTTCGTCCATTTTGCTTTTAGGCAGCAATGCACAAATTGTTGGAATTGACGAGGCGCAGTTTTTTGACAATGAACTGCCCGAAGTTTGTAATAAATTAGCCAATAAAGGCATCAGGGTGATTGTTGCCGGCCTGGATATGGATTTTACCGGAAAACCTTTCGGTCCACTACCAGCAATAATGGCTATGGCGGAATCGGTTACCAAAGTACATGCCGTTTGTGTAATTTGTGGTAAACCAGCTTTGTATTCTTACCGACTGATTGAAAACGATACTAAAATTCTATTAGGCGAAAAAGAAAGCTACGAGCCAAGGTGCAGAAGTTGTTTCGGTTTAGGTAAAAAAACAACAATCTGAACGACGGTTATAATTATTTATCCTGTAAAAGAAGCTCCAGGTTTTTAACATCGGATTGCAGGGCTTCTAAATGTTCGGTCAACAATTTATGAAGATCTGCTGGTAAATCCTTTTCATCCAAAACATTCTGATAAGCATCAACCGCTGCTTTGTCGCCGGTAAGGCAACTGGAAATGGAAACGCTATCTGCACGGTTAGATAAAGTACCTTTTACATCTAACCAGGCACGATGCAAAGCACCAGAAAAACCGCCTTCGTGTGCTGGTTTTTCTATCCCGTTATCACTTAAATAATTCCTGATGGCTTCTGCCTGAATGTTGCGGCTGGTTGCGGCTTGTTCAAATTGTGCCAGTAAATCTTTGCTGCTTACCATTTCTGCAGCTTTGGTATAACCTTCTTCCCCATCTACACCAATTACAACTAAATGCTGTAAACTATCCACTAATTTTTCACCTAAACCCATAACTTAAATTTTAATATTGATTGTTGTTCAACCTTAACTATAAACAAGTTGTTTGGTTTGAACTACACGATTTATTTTCGTTTAACTATAAAATATACATTACAATTTTAAAAGCTAACATACTTTTTTTACCGGTTAAAAATATACATGTATAAAAAAAGTGTTGATTGTAATATCAACACTTTCAATTTATAAATTCTTATCAAACTTCTAACTTGCAATTGAAATCTTCTGGTTGTCTTTGATTGAATTTTGGATACAAGTTAACATGCTTTCACAAGTATTGTCCCATGAATTTTTACTTAAAAAAGCATCAACCTTGGATAACCATTCTTTTCTATTTTTATTTTTTAATTCCAATTCAATTGCATCTATAAAATCTTCTGCAGTGTAACCAATATGCACTAATTTGTTTACCGCATAAGGACTAACTACATCACGGATTGCTGTAGAAACAACAGGTTTTCCTGCTGATAAATACTCTGGTGTTTTGGTAGGACTGATGAACTTGGTTGAATCATTCAACATAAATGGAATCAAAGCTACATCCCAACCAGACAAGTAAGCCGGAAGTTGCTCATAAGTTTTTTGTCCCAAGTAATGGATATTCTTGTTAGCTGGTAAAAGTGCACGGTTAATTTTTAAAACTGGACCAATCAACATGAAGTTCCAATTCGGCCTTGCATCTGCAACTGCACGAATTAATTCTATGTCAAAACGTTCATCAATAACACCATAAAATCCAAGTTTAATTCCTTCAACTTGTGCCTGATCTTTTGGTTGAACTTTGTTTGTCCTTGCTTTTACAAAATGGCTTTTATCTATACTACTTGGAAAGGCATGTATGTTTGCATGCTGATGTTTTTTTGCCTCGTATAAAGATTGTCCGCCAGTAAACACAACATCAGATTTTGCCATCAATCTTTTTTCCAAGTCTTTCAATTCAGCCGGTGCATTTTTAAATAAGGACAACTCGTCCATACAATCGTAAACTGTAAGCGCAGGGTTTAATTGTTCTGTAAAAGACAAAGCCATTGGTGTGTAATACCAAAAAAGAAAATTATCACCATCTTCTTTTTTGATGAATTTATCCATCAATTGTTTCATTACCAATTTTTCTTCTGCTTTTGTTAACCCAGCCGAAATATGCGGAACAACAACCCACAAGTTTGGAAGCCTTTTAGATATATGTAAATAAGCCTCTTCTACAGCGTCATGTATTGGTTCTTCTAAGAAATAAGTACTAAACATTTCCGAAAAACGGGTTAACAAATGTTGTGGGCGTTGGTAAACAAAGTCCCATCTTAAATGTGAAAGGCAAAGCAGCTTGGTGGGTAATTTCTTCATGTTGTGTGGTGATAAATTATACTATTAACATCTTAAAAAGGATTTTGTTCGAGGCCGAAATAATTTTTTTACATCTTCTTAATGATGGAATAATATCCACTATTTTCGAGTACAAGAATTGTACAAGTGAAGTTACATCAAATGATAGATAGCTGTTGAAAGCTACTGTATATCATCTTATTATTAGCAAAGATTAAATCGGTTTACAATATACAATTTATTTTTTGATAATGATCAATTACTTACTAAAATATGTATTGCAATATTGTTTTTATGCGGGTGCAACTATTGTAATAAATTTAAGACAATATATAACATTGCTTTAAAACCTAAAAATAGTTTTGATACCAGCGAATTTTTAAAAAATGGCTTGTAAATCTTTTTTTAAAAACTCCTGGTCTTGTTTCTTCTTTCAAAGAAAATTGGGGAACTATCTTTAACGCTAATTGCCTTTAATTAGCCTTTGTATTTCGTCCAATTTCATCAAAGCTTCCACCGGTGTAAGTGTATTTACATCCAAAGCATTTAACACATCACGAATTTTAATTAACACCGGATCATCAATGGAAAACATCTGCAATTGCAGTGCTTGCTTTTGTACTTTTTTGATGCTTTCTTTAATACTTTCGCCGCCTGTTCTTTCTGCTTCCAATTTCTTTAAAATTTCTCCGGCACGGGATAAAACTTTCGGTGGCATTCCAGCCAATTTAGCTACGTGAATTCCAAAACTGTGTTCGCTTCCACCAGGAACCAATTTTCGTAAAAAAATTATTTTTTGTCCGGTTTCTTTTACCGCAACATTGTAGTTTTTAATGCGGTAAAAAGAGCTTGCCAGTTCGTTCAATTCGTGGTAATGTGTAGCAAACAATGTTTTGGCTTTGGCCGAAGGATGGTTGTGCAAATATTCGGCGATAGACCAGGCGATTGAAATGCCATCATAAGTAGAAGTTCCGCGGCCGATCTCATCCAACAAAACCAAACTTCGATGAGAAATATTATTGAGGATACTCGCCGTTTCGTTCATCTCCACCATAAAAGTAGATTCGCCGGAAGTGAGGTTATCCGAAGCGCCAACACGCGTAAATATTTTATCAACCAAACCGATGCGTGCTTCTTTTGCCGGCACAAAACTTCCAATCTGTGCCATTAACACGATCAGTCCGGTTTGACGGAGAATAGCCGATTTTCCGGCCATATTTGGACCAGTGATGATGATTATCTGCTGCGTTTCCGAATCCAGAAAAACATCGTTGGTAATGTATTCTTCGCCCAAAGGCAAATTGCGCTCGATTACTGGATGGCGGCCGCCTTTAATATCGATCTGGTCATTCAAACCAACCTTCGGCTTAACGTAGCTGTTTTTGTGCGCCAGGTTTGCAAAACAAAGCAGCACATCCAGCTTGGCCAGAACGCGCGCATTTAACTGTATCGGTTGGATGTACGAACTGATGCTGTGTAGTAAGTTCTGGTACAAACGTGTTTCTATTCCAAAAATCTTTTCTTCAGCACCCAAAATCTGTTCTTCGTATTCTTTCAGTTCCGGGGTGATGTAGCGTTCGGCGTTTACCAGCGTTTGCTTCCTGATCCAGTTTGCGGGAACTTTATCTTTGTGCGTGTGCGTAACTTCCAAATAATAGCCAAAAACGCTGTTGAAAGCTACTTTTAACGATGGAATCCCGGTTTCTTCTGCTTCGCGGCGTTGTATCTCCAGCAAAAAATCTTTTCCACCGAAAGCTATTTTACGCAAATGGTCTAATTCTTCGTCCACACCATCGGCAATTACTTCGCCTTTGGCGAGTTGTACGGGTGGTTCCGGACGGAGTTCTTTTTCTATCTGCTCACGAATAAGCTGACACGGATTTAACTGTTCGGCCAGTTGTTGCAAAAATAAATTCTCGGATTGTTCGCAAATTTTCCGCACTTCGGCCGTGGCCAGCAGTGCTCTTTTTAGCTGTATAATTTCGCGCGGATTGGCTTTTTGTAAAGCAATTTTTGAGATCAGCCTTTCCAGATCGCCGATTTTTTTGATCTCGTTTAAAAGCTGCGCCGCCAATGCTTCTTTTACATGCAAAAAATCGACGACTTCCAACCGTTCTTCAATCGGTTTTAGTTCTTTTAAAGGCATCAAAATCCATTTCCGTAGCAAACGTGCACCCATTGGCGAAGCAGTTTGATCGAGGACATGAAATAAAGTAATGGCGTTTTCGTTCGCCGAATCCAGCAGTTCCAAATTGCGGACCGTAAACCGATCCAGCCACATGTATTTTTGATGTTCAATCCTGCTCAATCCCGAAATATGCTGCAAGTTGCGATGCTCCGTTTCGTTGATGTAATACAATGTAACGCCAGCCGCCACAATCGCCGAAGGCAAACGATCAACGCCGAAACCTTTTAAGTTCTTCACCTCAAAATGCTTCAGCAAAGTTTCCGAAGCAAAATCAGTTGTAAAAGCCCAGTCATCAATCGGATACGTGTAAAAACCGGCACCAAAAGCTTCGGCAAATTCCTTTTGTTTTTGTTTGGAGAAAATCACTTCGTTTGGCCGGAAACTTTGCAGCAACTGATCAATGTATTCGGCATCGCCTTGAGCAGCCAGAAATTCGCCGGTAGAAATATCCAGCAAAGCCAAACCAATGTTGTTTTTTTCGAAATGCAACGCCGCTAAATAGTTGTTGGCTTTTTGGCTGAGGATGTTATCGTTGTAAGAAACGCCCGGCGTAACCAGTTCTGTAACGCCTCTTTTTACGATGGTTTTGGTGGTTTTTGGATCTTCCAACTGATCGCAAATAGCCACACGCTGACCAGCACGAACGAGTTTTGGCAAATAAGTATCCAGAGAATGGTGCGGGAAACCAGCCAATTCAATAGAAGTGCCCGAACCGTTTGCACGTTTGGTGAGGATAATTCCGAGAATTCGGGAAGTTGTAACGGCATCTTCGCCAAAAGTTTCATAAAAATCGCCTACCCGAAACAACAGCAAAGCACCGGGATATTTTGCCTTAATCTGACTGTGCTGCTGCATTAAAGGTGTTTCTGCCGAGGTCTTCTTTCCCAAATCTAAATTGTATTAAAAGGTAAAGTTAACCGATGAAAAGGTTTTTACAGCAGATGTGAAAAAAATGTGGGTAAAAGAAGTATGAGCAGAAGGTAAGCTTCTACAAAAACTATGGTATGCTATTGCCTCAAAAAAGCAGCTATTTTGGGGTTTACTTTATCGGCTTGTTCTATATAAGGCAAATGGGCGGCATCATCTACCGGAAAAAACGAAGCTTTTAACACACTTCGCACAGAATCGCTATATTTAAAAGGGACAGTATGGTCTTCTTTCCCCCAAATCAGAAGCACTTTTTTGTGCCGGGTGTTTAACAACGCATTGCTTTCCCTTTCAAAATAATGGTAATTATACAACGTAGAAACCAGCGCGTTGGTAAACCCTTTGTACTGCATTTGCACTTTGTATTTGTTTACCCAATTTGGGTGCCGGTTAGGATATTTAAAGTCGGCTAATTGACCGTCAGCGCGTTCATCCGGGTGTGTTGTTTCAAAATATCGGGTGATCAATCGAGGATAAGGAGGTTTCATACTTGGATATCCGGGATCAATCAGCACCACCTTGTTTACCAGTTGAGGGAAATTTCCGGCAAAATCCGTAGCCAACATGCCACCAAAAGACACGCCAATAATATCAACAGGAGTATGCAGTTTAAGCTTCTGCAGCAAGTCCATCAACTGTTTGTAGTAAGTTTCTTTATTGTAAACCAAGTTTGGCCGGTCCGAAAAACCACGCCCGTACTGGTCGTACCTAAGCACACGGAAACCTTGTTTTACCAGATATTCACAAGTACCGTCCCAAATAAAGTAAGGTACGCTAAAACCATGCAGCATTACCACCACCTGGCCAGAATCAGTGCCAGACAATTGGTAATGCGTAATTCCGTCGCTTAAAATAATGTAACTTCCGGAAGTACCGATTCGGTTTGTAGCTGTAAGAATGGTTTTTTCGGAGTTCTTATAAAAATAATAGCCCGCAAGGCCGATGGCAACAATTAACAGCAACAACAAAATAAAAGTGAAGAACCTTTTCATACCAAATCAAATAAATCAACTAAAGATAGGCTAAGTCGGGCAGATTTATGCTGCTAAAAAAAGCATGAAGAAATAACACCAATCTAATATTATTATCATCTTTGAGTCATGAAGACTGATTTGCAACAAAAATTCCAAGAGCTTTTTAAGCAGCCTGCAACTGCACATTTCTTTGCGCCGGGCCGCGTAAACTTGATTGGCGAACATATTGATTACAACGGCGGACTGGTTTTGCCGTGTTCGATCACCTTCGGTACAAACCTGTTGGTGGCAGAAAACAAGGAAGGGATTTTTCGTTTCAGAAGTTTGGATTTTGATGAAACTTTGGACATTCCATTGCAGGATAAATATGAAAAACACGGCAAAGAATGGTTCAATTATCCGCTCGGCGTGATGCAACAGTTTTTACTGCATAAAAAGAGTATCAAGGGTTTAGATATGTTGTTTCAAGGTAATGTGCCGATTGGTTCAGGTCTTTCGTCTTCGGCTTCCATCGAAATTGTAACGGCTTTTGCTTTCAATAAAACGTTTAAATCTGGCTTGAGCAATCTTGAACTGGTACAATTGAGCAAACATGTAGAGAATGATTTTATCGGCGTAAACAGCGGCATTATGGACCAGTTTGCAGTTGCTTTTGGTGAGAAAGATAAAGCCATCGAACTAAATTGTGATACACTGGATTATAAAATTGTAGATTGCAAACTTCAGGATTATGTGCTGGCCATCATCAACACCAATAAACCGCGCAAACTTTCGGAATCTAAATACAACGAGCGTGTGGAAGAATGCCAAACCGCTTTAAAAGCTTTGCAAAAAGAACTTAAAATAGATTATTTGTGCGACATCAATACTGCAACTTACAACCAGCACGAAAACCTAATCGAAAACGAGACCGTAAAAAAACGTGCCCGCCACGTAATTGAAGAAAATGACCGGGTAAAAGAAGCAACACATGTTTTAGCCGATGGTGATCTGCACCGTTTTGGCGAATTGCTTTACGCGTCTCACACCTCACTAAAAGATTTGTATGAAGTAACCGGATTAGAACTGGATACGATTGTAGAATTTTGCAAAACCCAGGAAACGGTTGCCGGTGCACGGATGACCGGCGCAGGTTTCGGCGGTTGCGCAATTGCGTTGGTTAAACACGATACTTTTGATGGTTTCTCTAAAAGTCTAATTCAATATTACACAGAAAAACAACACAATCATTTTTCAAACATCATTAAAGCT
>CAZZVO010000068.1:0-15359 GCA_964657505.1 uncultured Mucilaginibacter sp. | reverse complement strand
CCAGGAAACCCAACCTGTTGCAGAGGTAAAATCCCAGGCAAAGCCAGCTACTATCGCATCAGAGAAAAAGCACGGACTACTGTCTAGAATGTTGGAAAAAGGAAAAATCTTTATAAAAGATGATATTAAGGATGAAGATTTCCTGAAGTAAAAACAGTATATCAAAAATTAAACAGAGTAGTAAAGTAAATTTGTAAAAACGTATTATTACAGTTAATTAGAAGCGAATCGTCAATACACCTATATAGTTAAGAGCAAGCATTATGCAATTTGAAATGTTAAAAGAAAAGTCGTCCATCATCAAAGTAATTGGTGTTGGCGGCGGCGGCGGCAACGCAGTGAACCACATGTACAGGCAAGGGATTACAGGTGTTGATTTTATCATCTGCAATACCGATGCACAGGCTTTAGAGTTAAGCCCGATCCCGAACAAGGTACAGTTAGGTGCCAGTTTAACAGAGGGAATGGGTGCCGGTGCTATCCCGGAAGTTGGCAAAAACTCAGCGATAGAAAATATTGACGATATTAAACAAATGCTGGGCACCAATACTAAAATGCTGTTTATTACAGCCGGAATGGGCGGCGGAACAGGTACAGGTGCCAGCCCGATTATTGCACAAGCAGCACGTGAACTGGATATTTTGACTGTCGGTATTATTACTACACCGTTTTCTTTTGAAGGTAAACGCCGAAAACTTCAGGCAGAAGAAGGTATGGAAGAACTCCGCAAGTATGTAGATTCTTTCCTTGTCATCTCCAATGACCGGTTGCGCGAGATATTTGGTAACCTAACTTTAGGTGCAGCTTTTGCCCAGGCGGATGATATTTTAACCACCGCCGCAAAAGGTATCGCAGAAATCATAACGCTTCCTGGCTACATTAACGTAGATTTTAAGGATGTTAGAACAGTAATGAAAGATAGCGGCGTTTCGATCATGGGCAGTTATGCTGCTGCTGGTGAAAACCGTGCGTTTGAAGCGGTTAGAGGTGCCTTGGCTTCCCCATTGTTAAAAGACAATGAGATTGAAGGTGCAAGGTACATCCTGCTAAATATCAGCTCGGGCGAGAAAGAAGTAACGATGGATGAAGTAAGCGTTATTACAGATTTTATCCAGCAAGAAGCGGGTATCATGGCCGATTTAATTTGGGGTAATTGCAAAGATGAAAACTTAGGCGAGAAGATTTCGGTAACCATTATTGCAACCGGTTTTCAAACTAAAGATGAGCGGGAAAAAGTACAAAACACCAAAAAGATTGTTTCGCACCTCATTACAGATAGCCAGCCATTGGTTAAAACAGTAAATGATCTTTCTGCCAATTCCGGTAGGGATAGTGCAGAGCCTTTTCTTAAAGTTAGGGACGAAGACCAAGCGATCCGTACGGGTAATACATTTCAAAAAAGGGATGAAGCACCACGTGAGGAACAAAGCGGGGCAATTCGCTACAAATTGAATGAGGATGACAACCAGGTGGCGGATAAAGAAGCGGCAGGTTTCAGTTTTAAAGTTGCAGAACCAACCAGTTTTGATAAACCCGCCGAAACTTATGCTGCCGCTCAAACTAAGTTGGAGCCTGTAAAACAAGAAGAACAACCTGTTGCCGGTGCGGATGACGATAAAACTGATGCATCTATTGAAGAAAAGCTTAGAAACTCCAGGGAGCGCATCAAAAAATTAAAAGAATTAAGCATGAAATTGAGAAGCGGCAGCATTCAGGAATTGGAAAATGTGCCAGCTTACAAACGTAAAGAAATCGCCTTACAGCAAAATATTCATTCTTCGGAAACACAAGTTTCCAGGTTTTCTTTACTGGCTGATGAAGACGGTAAAACTGAAATCAGGCCAAATAATTCTTTCTTACACGATAATGTAGATTAATTAATAGTTCGTTTAATTAGGTCTTTGTTTTCGCAAAGGCCTTTTTGTTGGTTTAACGTAAGAGTTTGGTGCTTCTTTTGCTGATCAAAAGTTTAACTGTTAATTTTGGCCAATCACGATTAATTAAAATAAACTATTTTGGATTTATTTGATAAAATACAAAAAAACATGGGTCCTTTGGGTCAGCACCAAAGCTGGTCGCATGGCTATTTTTCATTCCCTAAATTAGAAGGAGAAATTGATGCCCACATGAATTTTAGGGGCAAAGAGCATTTGGTTTGGAGTTTGAATAATTATTTAGGCTTGGCAAATCATCCGGAAGTAAGAAAGGCCGATGCAGAAGCGGCCGCTGCATATGGCATGGCCTATCCAATGGGTGCGCGTATGATGTCAGGAAATTCTAATCAGCATGAAGCTTTAGAAAAGGAACTGGCCGCATTTGTGGGCAAAGAAGATGCATTTCTGTTGAATTACGGTTACCAGGGAATGGTTTCAATAATTGATAGTTTGGTTGACCGTAACGATGTTATTGTTTACGACGGGGAATCTCATGCCTGTATTATTGACGGTGTACGTTTGCATATGGGCAAGCGTTACGTTTATCAGCACAACGATATTGCAAGTTTGGAAAAACAGTTAGAGCGTGCTTCTAAATTGGCAGAGCAAACTGGCGGCGGCATCTTGGTGATAACAGAAGGTGTTTTCGGGATGTCTGGTGCGCAAGGAAAAATTAAAGAAATTGTGGCGTTAAAAAATCAATATAAATTCCGTTTATTGATAGACGATGCACATGGTTTTGGGACAATGGGAAAAACCGGTGCCGGCACCCACGAAGCTCAAGATTGTATAGATGAAGTGGATGTTTACTTCGGTACTTTTGCAAAATCAATGGCTGGGATTGGTGCGTTTGTCGCTTCAACCCAAAAAATTACTAACTATTTGCGGTACAATATGCGTTCGCAAACTTTTGCCAAAGCACTACCGATGCCGATGGTAATTGGTTTGAGAAAACGGTTAGAATTATTGATCAACCGCCCGGAACTACGCGAAAAACTATGGACAATCGCCAGGGCTTTACAAGAAGGTTTGCGTTCCCGCGGGTTTGATTTAGGTGTTACCAATACCATGGTTACCCCGGTTTTTCTAAAAGGCGACCTAAACGAAGCAACCAGTTTAACGATGGACCTTCGCGAAAATTACAAGATTTTTTGTTCTATCGTACTTTATCCGGTGATACCGCGAGGACTGATTGTACTGCGAATTATCCCAACAGCAACACATACTTTAGAAGATGTTCAGCGTACTTTGGATGCTTACAGCGAAGTTGCCGAAAAATTAAAAGCAGGATATTATAAAGAAAATAAGTTTGTTTTAGCCTGATTTTTTCCGGCTGATTACAAATCAGAAAGCATCGACTTATTTCGATGCTTTTTTTTATGCATGAAATTTTCTCTTCAAAGCCCTCCAACTAACCTTTGGAAAATATTTTTTAAAGTTAATATAACAAGGCTCGTCCGTCTTACTTAAAAAACATATATTAGCTTATACAATTAATTGTTGAACCTAACCTACAATAAATTTATCCAATGAAAAAGTTTGAAGAAGTTAAAAAGCTGGTAGCAAGTTTGGAAGCGGATGCCGACAAATTTTACAACAAAGGCAATAGTGCTGCCGGAACACGTGTTAGAAAAGGAATGCAGGATTTGAAAAACATGGCACAAGCCATTCGTTTAGAAGTTCAAGACTCTAAAAATGCAGAAACTGAAAAAAAGTAATACTTCTTTTAGCACATGAAAATCCGGTTAATGTTGATCGGATTTTTTTATGCGTTTAACTTTTTTAATTCCTCGTTTATTAACTTAGAAATTTGAGGATTTACAGGAACTAAAGGCAAACGCAATGTATTTTCGCAAATTCCGGAAAATTTTAATGCTTCTTTCACACCTGCCGGATTGCCATCTGCAAACATCAATCTGGTAAACTCGATCAGTTTGAAATGCAGGTTTCGGGCGGCTTCCCATTTCTCATCTAAACAAAGCCGAACCATATCTGAGAACAATTGCGGAACTGCATTGCCGATAACAGAAATAACACCAACCGCGCCAAGCGCAACCATAGGTAAAGTAACTGGGTCATCACCAGAAATCAACATAAAATCTGCCGGTTTATCACGCATAATTTGGTTAAACTGCTCAAAATTTCCCGATGCTTCTTTTACCGCAATAATATTGGTAACATCATGCGCCAGTCTTACAGTTGTTTCTGCAGAGATATTGCTGCCGGTTCTTCCAGGCACATTGTACAAAATTACAGGTAGTTCTGATTCGGCAGCAACAGCTTTATAATGCTGATAAATACCTTCCTGTGTTGGTTTATTGTAATATGGACTAACCGAAAGGATCGCATCAAAACCTTTTTTATTCAAAGTTTTAATATTTTCGATAACGGCTGCCGTGTAATTTCCGCCAATTCCGGCCACCAACGGAATTCGTCCTGCAACAGTTTCGACAGTAAATTTAAAAATCTCCTTTTTTTCTGCCGGATTAAGCGTAGCGGTTTCGCCGGTTGTACCTAGCGAAACCAAATAATCAATACCATTAGCAATCAAGTTTTCGATCAATTTTTCCAATGCCGGAAAATCAACAGAACCATCAGTTTGAAAAGGAGTGATAATGGCAACTCCGGTGCCATGAAAATTTTTCATTATTAGCTTTAGAGGCTGCTAATATAATAGTTTGAGATTTTATGGCAGCACGTATTAAGGTTATAATATAAAGCATTTAACTATGTGTGGTAGACAAATAATAACATAATATTGTAGAGGGTGATTTCAGTAATAGTTTAAATATTATGGATTCTAATCAACAAATCATTTTGAGAAGATTTATTAGGTCTGCAGAAAGTGGAGAATCAGAACCTATCCGTTTAGAAACACTTAAACAAGTGGGGTCTGCTGAGTTAGATAACGGAACAGATGTGTGTCAAGTTCAAGCGCGGGTAGAGAAAAATTTCTGTTTTTACCTGTTGAATTTGTCAAATCAATCTCGTGTTATTCCCGTCGATTGGCGGAGGTTTTCATACGATCACAAAAAGGTGAGCGAACTCTTATCTAATTGTATTAACGATAACGTATCACAATATTCATTTGGCCCCTTCTCTAAAGAAGTATTAGGAAGAATAGAAAAAACGTTAATTATCGCCTTGTATGATTTGAAGTCAATCTTTGAAGTAAAATCCGTTAATTGTGAAATAGATTTTGATTTGAATATTGTTACTACTGTAGTTGGCGAACATATGAATGGTGAACAAGTATCTTATATTGTTAATGTAAATACCTATGAAGACTTATAAAACCGTGGCACCGTTATTATGTTCAGCAGATAGCAACTAAAAAATCGTTCAGCCAGAACGTAAACTGTCGGTTAAAAAAATTGAAAGATTTAAGTCAATCCGGTTAGCCGATAGATGTCGCTCCGACCCAATTCATAATACCATGTTAGTTGATTGTTTTTGGCCAGTTTTACTTGTATTATTGTAAGTTGCAACAATAGCAGTACTAATTAATAAAATGAGTCCCAAAATGAAAAGTCCTCCCGCTGCAACTATCATTTTATAAGCATTATACACTCTCTTAGAATTTTTTATTCTGCTATATGCAGCTTCACCCGCTGCCATAGTAACGAAAAGAAGTCCTAATCCACAAAAAACTATAGCTAATAAGAAAGTTGTCCAAGACGAGGCTACTAAACATTTAGAAGTTATTGAAGCATTGCTAAAACCTACTATCTTGTCAGAAAATGTCAATGAAATAACTAATACTGTTGTGATTAGAGTTAAAAATTGTTTACACATATCCTTAGTTTCAGGATAATCATATTTAAGATACATTTCCGATGGCGTCAATTCTTTCTCGTCTGGCATATTCTTTTTTTAAACTTTATGTCAATTTCAATTCTTTATATTACTTTCTTGTAACAATCATTTAAATATAGGAATATTTTATGAGTCTATTTAATTTTTTTGTTGAACTAACCTGTAACAACGCTGCTGAATAGATTTTTAAATAGGTTCTAATTATTAATCAGTTGAACAAGCTCCTGTTCCGATATCATCTGGATATTTAACTTTTGCGCCTTTTCCAATTTTGAAGGCCCCATGTTTTCACCGGCAACCAAATAATTCAATTTCGCAGAAATGCTACCGAGGATTTTCCCGCCATTTTGCTCGATCATTTGCTTTAGTTCTTCCCGCGAAAATTGTTCGAAAACACCCGAAATGATGAAGCTTTTGCCGGAAAGTTTTTCACTTTGCAATTCATTTACTTCTTCTTTTATCGTGAATTGAAGTCCTGCATTTTTCAGCTTTTCAATCTGTTCCAAATGCTGCGGAACGTTAAAATATTCAATCAAACTTTCGGCAATCCGATCGCCAATTTCATCCACTAAAATTAGTTCATCAAAAGAAGCATGCTGTAAAGCCTCGATAGATTTGAAATAACGCGCCAGTTTTCGGGCGACTGTTTCTCCAACAAAACGGATTCCTAATCCAAACAGCACTTTTTCAAAAGGCATTTCTTTTGATTTTTCGATGCCGCTGATCATGTTGGTGATTGATTTCTCGCCAAACCGTTCCAACGTTCGTAACTCATCGCTGTGCTGCTTCAATTCGTACAAATCGCTGATGTGGCGCAGTAAGCCTTTTCTGTAGAAGTTCTCGATCGTTTCATCACCTAAACCGTCGATGTCCATCGCTTTCCGGCCAATAAAATGCTGTATTTTTCCAACAATTTGTGGCGGACAACCTTCATCATTCGGACAATAAAAAGCAGCTTCTCCCTCTTTTCGCACCAAAAAAGTATCACAACGCGGGCAATTGGTTGCGTATTCAATTGGTTTGGCATCCGGTTTTCGTTCGGCCAAATTTACGCCGGTTATTTTGGGGATGATTTCGCCGCCTTTTTCCACGTAAACCGTGTCGCCTTCATACAAATCCAAGCGTACAATTTCGTTGGCATTGTGTAAAGTGGCGCGTTTAACCGTTGTTCCGGCCAGTAAAACTGGTTTTAAATGTGCAACAGGCGTTACTGCTCCAGTTCGTCCAACCTGGTATCCAACGCTTTCTAAAATGGTTTGCGCCGAAGCTGCTTTGTATTTGTAGGAAATTGCCCAGCGCGGAGATTTTGCTGTAAAACCCAATTCTTCCTGCTGCGCAAAACTATTTACTTTTAAAACGATGCCGTCAATATCGTAACTCAGCTTAAAACGTTCGGTTTCCCATGTTTTGATAAAAGTCAGCACTTCCTCGATATTGCTGCAAAGCGCGGTATGTTTGCAAACTGGGAAACCCCAACTTTTTACCGTTTGCAAACTTTCCCAATGGGTTTTAAACTGATTTTTATGGGCATAAAAGAAGTATAGGAAACAATCCAGCGGCCGCTTGGCCACTTCCGCAGAATCTTGCAATTTGACTGTTCCCGAAGCAAAGTTACGCGGATTGGCATACGTTACTTCGCTGTTATCCAAACGTTCCTGGTTTAATCGTTCAAACGCTTTTCGGTGCATAAAAACTTCGCCCCGAATTTCAAATTCGTCCGGATAATTGCCAGGTTTTAAGTGATGCGGAATGGCGTGGATAGTTTTAATATTGTTGGTTACCTCATCGCCTTTGGTTCCATCACCACGCGTAACGGCACGAAAAAGTTTACCGTTTTGATAGTTTAAGCTGATGGAAAGTCCGTCGAACTTCAATTCCACCACATATTCAAAATTGCTGCCGATGGCTTTTTGGATGCGCTGATCAAAATCCAGCAAATCCTGTTCGTTATAAGTGTTGCCCAAAGAAAGCATCGGCCATTGATGTTTCACCGTTTGAAAGTCTTTGGTGATTTCTCCACCAACTTTTTGTGTGGGCGAGTTTGGGTCGAGCAATTCCGGAAACTCTTTCTCCAACTTAGAAAGCTCCGTTAGTTTCTGGTCGAAATCCTGATCCGAAATACTCGGTTGCGCCAGCACATAATAGTTGTAGTTGTGCTGTTTTAATTCGGTAGAAAGTGATGCAATCTGCGCTTTGGCTTCTTCAAAAGACATGGAACGAAGATAGGAAATAGGGAGGAGGTTTGAGGTGGGAGGTAAGAGGTTTGAGGGAAGACGAATCAAGCTTAAACTTTTTTTACAAAGCAGTAAATCCTCGTACCTCAAACCTATCCTCCAATTCCGCTCAACATGCTCGCTGTAATAACTCCCAAAACGATCAGCGTAATTACCACATATAAATAGTCTTTTTCCATAAAAAAACTAACAATAGAGAGCAGTACACGGGCAACAGGCGTGGCAATCAGCAGTAAAATGCCAGTTTGGATAATTGCCCGGCCTTTAAAATCTAAAACTCCTTGAAAAATGCCCGGAAAGTTTTTTAAAAAATTTGGTTCGCCAACAAACTTGTGGTAAGAAGCAATTTCGTGCCCGTGCCGATAAATGTAAATAATCCCTCCACAAAAAACTACCGACATTGAAATAATCACTCCCCAACGCAACACGTTGCCGATTAATAATTGTACGTCTGCGTCTTTGAAAATCTTTCCGTTGCTCATATATTTCCGGTCAAACCTTTATAAATCATCTGGATAGCCAGGAGCGAAATCACCACAGCAAATACTATTTTTAGCGATTTAGAGTTTGCTTTCACGAGTATTTTTGAACCCGTCATCGCGCCTAAAACTACACCAAGTACTACCGGCATGGACAAACCCGGATCGATGTAACCGCGCTGCAAATAAACCACTGCACTTGCCGCCGCCGTAACGCCCATCATAAAATTGCTGGTGGTGGTAGAAACTTTAAACGGAATACGCATCACTTTGTCCATGGCAATTACTTTTAAGGAGCCAGAACCGATGCCGAGCAAACCGGAAATCATCCCGGCGAAACCCATTAGCCCAAATCCGCCAAAAACATTATGTACGCCGTAAGTGATCACTTGTCCCTGATCTGGATATGTGCTGCCTAAATTTAAAAATTGCGCAGGTTTGCTGGAAGTTGGATCGGCTAGTAAGTTCTTCTTTTTCAGCGACATGATGGCCGAGAAAATCAAAATCACACCAAAAATAATGGCAATATAATGTGCAGGAATATAAGCCGATAAAAAAGCGCCGCCAACAGCACCAAGCGTAGTTGCAATTTCCAGGAACATACCGAGCCGCATATTGGTAATGCCTTCTTTTACGTACGCTGCCGTCGAGCCGGACGAAGTGGCGATAACGGAAACCAGCGAGGCGCCAATCGCATAATGAATATCAACATGAAGCACCAGCGTTAAAAGCGGAATGATGACGATACCGCCGCCCAAACCGGTTAACGAGCCAAGCAAACCGGCGAAATACGCGCCGATCAAAATAATAACCGTTAAAAGAAGTATCGTCATGAAAAGTCGACCGTTATGCCCGATTGCAATAATACTTCTTTTAGCACTGTTTTTTTAGGAAGTTAAGCTAAGCGGCAAATTAAAGCGCAGCGATTTTTTGAGGGTGGGTGCAGCACGTGTTTTTTTAAATTCCGAATGCTGTTTTTGATAAGCAAAACGTGCGTTCCCTTTTCCAAATAGCTGGAGATTATTCACCAATTTCAAAAAGTAAATAGTCGAGTTTGGTGCTTGTTGTGGTGGAAGCGCTAACAAATTAGCAACATCATTGCCAACCACATAACGCATTAACTGCATGGTTTCTTTTTTTGGGAAAGTTGCGTCAACGGTTGAGAAATATTGAATTAAAGAACGCGTAAGGGATTGGCCGTGTTCTGAAGTTTTAAAGTTTCGGATACGGATTGCTTCTTCCAACAACAATGCTTCTTTTCCGGTTTCTGGCAGCAGATGTTCATCTACACCCAGCAAAAATCCGATCACATTCCATAAATGCATAAAAGCTTGTTGCTGCGGATATTCAATCGTCAACCCAAACTTGCGCAATCCACGAACGACAATGAGAGAGAAAGATAGATTTGTTCCGGCCATATCTTCCTGGTTAACCGGCAAACCCCAATCTTCATTCCATTTACCGCTTTTGTTGGTATAAAAACGGATCGCGGCGTGCAGCAAACGCACTTTTAAAATACTTGTAAAACCTTTTCCTTCCGGTTCAAAAGCGTTTGGTGCCATCACATCCCAGATAAAATCGGCTGTTTCGCCTAAGCGGTGTTCGGGTTTATTTTTGATGCGTTCCGAAAGGTCTAAAACTTTTGCGCCATCAGCAGCAGCGTAACAATAAGGCAGCGAAAGCAAACCAAGTAAATTCATAATGGCCGTAGCATGAACCGCGAAGAAAGCCGCGCCTTGTTTCATCAGCTTTTGGTCGGCCCAGTCTGGTAGTGATTTTGCGTTGAGGAATACTTCTTTTACGGCATAAAAATCATCAAGCTGGTTCAATTGATGATTATAAGTGAGCGAGTCTAGAAACGAGCGAAAATTTACTTTTTGAACGTCATCAGCAAAAACTTCCGCGATCAGGTTATCTGCAAAAAAATCTCCCTGCCGGCGCATGGCAGAGAGGTTTTGAAAGGTGGGATCTACCGCTGGTTTCATTTTATCAATTTATAAAAATAAAATGATTGGCCGAGCAAATAGTTTGTTATTTGAAAGTCCTAAATTAAGTCAAATTTATGTGGCATAGCCTAAAATTTTGAGCACTTGTTTACTATTCTGTTCTTCCCCAAAAACATCAAAATTAAAGGTTTCATCACGGTTTCTGCGAATGATTACATGTTTTGGAGAAGGCAGCAAACAATGATGAATCCCGCCATAACCGCTTAAAACCTCCTGATATGCACCTGTATTGAAGAAACCTAAATATTGAACCTTGCGCGTTTTGGGCATGTAAACACTGTTCATGTGTGCTTCCTGGTTGTAATAATCCTGACCGTCGCAAGTGATTCCGCCTAAATTAACACGCTCATATTCTGTGTCCCAATTATTGATGGGCAGCAAGATATATTTTTGATTTAGTGCCCAAACATCCGGTAAATTGGTGATGAACGATCCGTCAAGCATCAGCCATTTTTCACGGTCGTTTTGCTGTTTCCGGCCCAAAACTTTGTATAAAATCCCGGAAGCTTCGGCAACTGTGTATTTTCCAAATTCGGTGATAATGTCCGGTTCCATTGTGTCGTTATCAGCACAAATTTCTTTGATCCGGCTCACAATTTCGTTCACCATATATTCGTAATCGAAATCGAAAACCAGCGAATCTTTAAACGGCATACCGCCGCCAATATCCAGCGTATCTAAATCAGGATTAATTTTTTTAAACTTGCAGTACAGCGTAACATATTTTTCCAACTCGTTCCAGTAATACGGCGTGTCCGAAATACCGGAATTAATGAAAAAGTGCAGCAGCTTCACCTTAAAATAAGGGTTGCCCACAATTTTGCTGTTGTAGAAATCGATCACATCTTCCATCCGCACACCTAAACGCGAAGTGTAAAATTGCGAATCAGGCTGCTCTTCTGCTGCAATCCTGATCCCTAAATTGCAAGGTGTATCTAGTTCAACTTCATCATCATAAAGATTAAATTCCTCCTTGTTATCCAAAACCGGGATGATGTTTTTAAAGCCATCGTGTAGCATATCAATAATATACTGTTTGTACTGATAGGTTTTAAAACCGTTGCAAATCACAGTAATGTCTTTGTTCAGCGAGCCTTTTTTCTCCAGCGCATCAATCATCGGCATATCAAAAGCAGACGACGTTTCGAGGTGAATATCGTTCTTCAAAGCTTCCTCCACGATGTGCCGGAAATGCGAACTTTTGGTACAATAACAATATTTGTACGAGCCGCGATAGTTATTTTTTAAGATGGCCGACTGGAACAGCAATTTGGCCTGCTGAATTTTTTTGCTGATGAGCGGCAAATAGGTAAAACGCAGCGGCGTGCCGTACGTTTCGATCATTTCCATGAGGTTTAAATCCTGGAAATACAATTCGTCATCAATAATTTCAAAACCTTCCTGCGGGAAACCCACGCTCAGGTCCAGGAATTCTTCGTAGCTCTGCATTAATTAATTTTTTGGCAAATGTGAAGTTTTTATACGGAATTTATCACCATTCGGCCGTAATTTTTACAGCTACTTTTTATGCTTGGTTTAGTGCTGTTTTTACGGGTAAAAAAACTTCGGTCATCATGCAGCGCGCACTTCCGCCGCCGTTGGTTTCGATGGTATTTAACGGTGAATGAACCAGTTTGCAATATTTTTCCAAAGTTTGGATTTGGGTTGATGAAAGCGATAAAAATGCCGTTTCCGACATTACAAGCAAGCTTTCTCCTGATTTATTTTTAAGTTGAAGCATATTCCCCGCAAAGGCGTTCATCTGTTCCAACGAAATTTCTACAATTTCTTTATTGGATTGCTCCAATGCTTCTTTTATCGATGTTTTTTCTGTTTGATTTTGAATTGAATTGAGACAAATCACCGCAAACCGATCGCCAATTCCCATTAAAACATTAGTGTGATAAATGGCTTTTCCGGCCTCATCTGTTGCGTGGAACAGCACTGGTTGATAGCCGGAAATCCTGCAAAATTCTTTCAACACTTCCTGATTTGTTCTTGGAGAAAGGCAAGCATAAGCAAGTTTGTTTGTGCGGTCTAAAACCATACTTCCTGTACCTTCCAAGAATTTATTTTGCTGTTCAAAATAACTCAAATCGATAACTTGCTTAGCTTTGAAAGCTTCTTTTATCGTATCAAAAACTTTACGTTCTAACCGGCGGTTTTCGGCCTGCATCGGATATAAAAAAACGGAACCATCTTCATGAAAAGAAATCCAATTATTTGGGAAGATAGAATCCGGTGTGTGCGGCTGCAGTGTATCATTAAATACCTTAACATCAACCTTATTTGCACGCAAAACGTTTACAAAAGCATCAAATTCCTGCAAAGCTTTTTGCTGCACTTCTGCTTGTTTGCTTTGTTTTTGAAAAGCGTTGCTTTCGGCCGTTTGCATATTAAAGCCAAAATTTACTGGACGAACCATTAAAATAGTAGAATTCATTTTTTATTATTGCAACAAAGGTTTACTTTTATTGTTAAAGCATTTATTAAAACAGCTGTACAGTACTCGTTTTTCTAATTATTAGTTCTTTTAATTAAGTATTTCTCAAACTGTCGTATTTTTAAATAGTACGTTTTCCATGACTAAAATTATCATTCAACCTGGTAAATATCGGGGTTTGTACCAAATTATCCTTTTACAGTGCCGCCGTTTCTTTTTGGTTAAATGGTGGAAGCCGGTTAGTATTTCAGAACATCACGAAGAAGAAGCGGTTTTAAAGCTTGCCGAACTTGTGAAAGAGCACCAAATACCTGTTTGCAATATTTACGATTGGAGCGTAAACGGATTTTCGCACAACTTCCAGTTTAAAACCTTAAATTGAGGTGAAGCTTTTATAATTCGGCACGAAATAACGGCATGCTCATGCAATGAAACCCACCGCGCGCTCTGGAAAGTTCGGCCGAAGGAAAAGTGATAACTGTATTGCTAATGTTTTCAATTTCGATTTCGTCGTCCTCTAATTTTTCAAGCAGATCGTCTGCTTTAATTACGGTAAAACCTCTTTGTTTAAATGCTTCGAGCGTTTTATCGTTTCGGTCATAAGCTAAAACAACACCTTCTTTTAAAGCTAACAAATTGCAGCCGTCGGTCCATTGTTCGCGGGAATCATGCGGGAAGACGTTGTTTCCCGAGTAAACAAATTCAGTTTTTTCGGTGCAGCCCAATTCATTTTCGCTGATTTCGGCAAGCAAATCTTCCAAATGCCCAAACTTTTTTGGTGTGTTTATTTTTCCATTTTCAAACTGAATAATTTCCGGTTGATCTGGCTTCTTGGTTTCCATTAAATGACTAACTGGTAAAAACGCCTCATCAGCTTTTTCATCATTAAAAAGCGAAGAAAGCAAAACCCAAAGCCCTTTTTTTACCTGGGTAAAAACAGTATCGAGGTGCATAAAATCGCGCTTGTGCGGAATTTTTATGACCGTTACTTTTTGCACCACATTCTTTTCAAATAATAGCCTGATCACGTTGCTTGCCGCTAAAGGCGTAGTCCGTTCTCCGCAGCCAATCAGCAAATGGTTTTTGCTCACCATCATCACATCGCCGCCTTCCAACGTATTTTGCTGGTCAATTTCTCCTTCGGGAATTAAAAAGTGCTCGTCGGTTTGCGGCACTTCGATAATATTCTGCTGATAATTTTTGAAAAACGGGTGGTTAAAAAAGATGTATTTACACAACAAAGCTTCGCGCGAACGTGCCTTTTTTGCCGGTTTATTCAGCAAAATGTGGTTGTTAATGGTGATGCCAATGTCGCGCGTAAAAATCAGGTTTGGAATAGGGGCGAAGAAAATTTTACCATCTGGCATGGTGCCCGAAATAAATAATGTTGCCAGTTCTACAGCAGTTAAATCCGTCAACATTTTTTGTTGCTGGTGATAAGTGCAGTCTTCTGCCGAGCAAACTGCGGCGACCAATTGCTGGCATACGTTCGGATCGTCCAAAATCTCCTTTAACAAAATCTCCAGTTCTATTACTTTTTCCGAAGCATAAAAATCGGGTTGGTTCGGTTTGTAAAAATTACGCATGCTGTTTTTAGCGTCTATTTTTTCGATTTTACCTTGGATTAAAGTAGGATCTAAAAAATATAAAAGGATTTTAACGTACAGATCATATTCTTTTTCGCGGATGGTTTCTAAGTGAACGATATCTTCAAACAGCCAATCCTGCGCTTTGGAAGGTGTTACTTGTCCTAATCCTTTATCCGGACTGTGAATTAGAATCCGTTTTAAATCACCTATTTCTGAACTGACCTGTAATTGAAAATTATCTTTTTGAAGCATAGATTTTTGAAAGTGTGAGGCAAATTTATCAGAATAAGTTGGAAGCCTCACCCTAAATCCCTCTCCAAGGGGAGAGGGACTTGTAAAAGTTCGTCGCTTTGTCTCCCTCTCCCGTGGAAAGGGTTGGGGTGAGGCTTCTATTTTTGTAATTTCGCCCTCATGGATTTTATTTTAGAAGCCGCCGTTCGTGCCGTAAAAACTTTGTTTGCAACTGATATTTCTGCTGAAAGTTTAAGCTTGCAGCAAACGCGCAAAGAGTTTGAAGGCGATGTTACGATAGTTGTTTTTCCGCTGACCAAGTTTTCTAAAAAATCGCCAGAGCAAACCGGGACAGCAATCGGCGAATTTTTGGTGAATGAAGTGGAAGAAATTGAATCATTCAACGTGATCAAAGGCTTCTTAAATTTATCCCTTAAAAACAGTTATTGGATTGATGTTTTTTATCAAACCATCAACCAGCCAAGTTTTGGTGCTTTTCCTTCCAACGAAAAAAAAGTAATGGTTGAGTATTCTTCGCCAAATACCAACAAACCTTTGCATTTAGGTCATGTGCGTAATAATTTGCTGGGCTATTCGGTCGCCGAAATTTTAAAAGCGAATGGTTAC
>CAZZVO010000067.1:0-15632 GCA_964657505.1 uncultured Mucilaginibacter sp. | reverse complement strand
ATTGGTTGGGTTGATTTTGTTTGACTAATTCAATTGTTTTTCCAGCAACGTTTTCCATTGCTGATAAACCGCTTCAAATTCCTGATTATTCGGTTCAATTTTTTGAACTGGTTGCGTGTTAACGAAGGCATCTTCCGCAGAAGAAAAAATCCCCGCACCAATGCCAGCACCTAAAGCCGCGCCCACGCTGCCATCGTTTTGGTACAATTCTACCGGTACACCGGTTGCGTTTACAAAAGCATCGGTAAAAACAGTACTTAAAAACAGGTTGGCTTTCCCGGCGCGGATTACCGTGGGATGCATGCCGTTTTCGCGCATAATATCTAATCCATAGCGGAAAGCACAGGCAATACCTTCCTGCACCGCCCGAGAAATGTGTGCACGCGAATGTTTGTTCACATCAACCCCAATAATTTGTGCCCCAATTTGGCGATTGTTCAGCATGCGTTCCGCACCATTTCCAAAGGGCAAAACCAGCAAACCTTCGCTCCCAATTTTAATTTTACTGGCCTCGTCGTTCATTTGCTGGTAAGAAACAGTTGAACCGAAAAGACTTTTTGCCCAGCGGTTCATGCTTCCGGTTCCGTTGATGCACAGTAAAACGCCGGTCCGGGTTTCATTATCCGCATAATTAACGTGGGCAAAAGTGTTAATGCGCGATTGCTGATCGTAAACCAACTGATCGCTCACGCCATAAATTACGCCCGAAGTTCCGGCGGTTGCCGCCACTTCGCCAGGTTTTAATACGTTTAAGGATAAAGCGTTATTCGGCTGATCGCCAGCTTTGTACGCAACCGGAATGCTTCTTTTAATGCCTAATTTTTGTGCTACATCTGCTTTTAATTTTCCGTGGATAGAAAATACCGGTTGGACAGTTGGAAATAAATCTCTGCTGAAACCAAAATAATTTAGGACGTCGTTAGAAAGATGCTGATCAATAAAATCATAAAAAATACCTTCCGACAATGCGGAAACTGAAGTGGTAATTTCGCCAGTCAGTTTCATCGAAATAAAATCGCCCGGCAGCATTATCTTATCGATTTTATCAAATAGCTCCGGTTCATTTTTTTTTACCCAGGCGAGTTTAGAAGCCGTAAAATTTCCGGGCGAATTGAGCAGATGTTTGAGGCATTTTTCTTCTCCGATAGCTTCAAATGCCTGGTTTCCAATTTCTACCGCGCGACTATCGCACCAAATAATACTGTTGCGCAACACGTTTTGATTTTGATCCACCAAAACCAAACCGTGCATTTGGTAGGCAATACCGATCGCTGCAAGATCGGCCGGATTATATTTTCCGGAGGAATTGCAAGCTAAAATAGCCTGCTGCGTGTATGCCCACCAAGTTTCTGGCGACTGCTCTGCCCAGCCGGACTGCAAAGAAATAATTTCCGCTTCTTCTGCCGGATACTGTTCGGAAGCCAACGTACTTTGCATAATAGCATCTACCACGGAAACTTTTACAGACGAGGTGCCGATATCAATACCTAACAATAACATAATTGGAATGCTGTTTTTAGCAGGTTAAATTTAATTACGAAAGTAATAATTATTTCGCAATCGATTGCTTTAAATTTTTTTATTCATTTTAAGGCCGTAAATGAAGCATCAAAAAAGAACGACCATCTATGATATTGCACGGAAACTAAACCTTGCAGCTTCCTCCGTTTCGCGCGCCTTGAGCAACAACAGTAATGTAAGTTTGGCTACTAAGGAATTGATCCTGAAAACGGCGAAGGAGATGAACTACAAGCCAAATTCGCTGGCATCCAACTTGCGGAAAGGCCAAAACCAAACTATTGGCGTGGTTGTGCCGCGTATTAACCAAAATTTTTTTTCGAATGTGATTGCCGGTCTGGAAGAAGTAACTTACAAAAACGGCTACAGTTTGGTGATTTGCCAATCCAACGAATCGCACGAGCGTGAGGTGCAATGTGTGGAAACGTTGATCAACCAGCATGTAAGTTGTATTGTAATTTCGATTTCGGTTGAACACAACAATAACGATCATCTCAAAAACGCTTTGGTGCAAGGCATCCAATTAATCCAATTTGACCGGGTTTCGCAGGAACTGGAAACTTTTAAAGTGATCAATGATAACGAACAAGCGGCTGCAGAAGCAGTTTCGCACATGATTGACCAAGGTTACCGCCGCATTGCTTTACTGGAAGGCCCGCAAAATTTGGCTATTTTTCGGGAACGGAAAGCAGGATATTTGCGTGCGCTGGAACAACACAATGTCCCAATTATAGCAGAATTGATTGTAGAAAATGCGTGGACAAAAGAGCTTGGCGCCGAGGCAACACAAAAATTATTGAGTTTGGCAGAACCGCCGGATGCCGTTTTTGCTTCCACATCAGATTTTTCTGCGTTAGGCGTTTTAGAAGTGGCCATCAATTTAGGTTTTAAAGTTCCGGAAGCTTTGGGGATTTGCGGTTATTCTAACGAAGCTTTTAGCGAAATTACGAGTCCATCCATTACCACTGTCGATCAGTTTAGCAAAAAAATGGGACAAACAATTGCCGAACTATATTTTGAGGAGATAAAAGAAGTATCTGTTTCTGCCGCTTATAAAACGGTGAGCATCAAACCCGAATTGATTATCCGTTCTTCAACCCAAAAAATTGGTTTAGGTTGAAAGGAAAACAAAATCTTTCACCCAAAAACCCAACTTTATTATTGCTGAATTATGCTGATACTTCTTTTATCACCTAAAAACTGGTGCTAAAAAAAGCATGATGTGCCGGGCTGTTTAAGGTTGACGCCTTTTAAACGAACCTATTTTTAGATAGCGACGTAAAAAGTGTCAAAAAAACCTGATTCATCATGATTAAAAAAACCTTTTACTTTTTAGCGATTATTGGTACTGCCGTCGTCGCTTCCTGTAAAAAAGAGCATTCCGGGATTACTGTTAGCGATAGTAACAAAATCGCGCCCAATGGTTTTGATTACAAAACGGCTAAAGATGTAACCTTAAACTTAAAACTGCTAACCAGCAATGATGTACCGATTTCGGGCGTGGTGGTAAACGTTTACAATACTTCCAGCACTGCTGCAGGTACGGCAATTTTTACCGGCGTGACAGATAAAAGCGGAATATTAAATGCAGTAATCAATGTAAAATCAACTTCGACACAACTCATTATCGACCCTAATTATTTAGGCTTGCTAACTAATGTTAAAGTTAATATCAACAACAACTCGATTACGGCAACCATTGGTGGTAAAAGCGGTTACAGCGGAGATGTTGTACCGGATGCAATTAATAATACACCTAATTCTTCAAGCGGAAACTCCGGAGGTTTAGGTACGCTGGGCGCGGGTTCTACGGATTTTGTTTACCCTTCCCCGTATATCGCCACAAGCGATGCAGTGGTAAACAACAGCACGTACTCTTCCACTTTAGGAAGGCCAAAATACCTGGAAACTACACCGGACGTAATTGATGCCGCTTTATTGAATACGGTAAACGCTTCTTTGCCAAATGCAATTAATATCGGTATTAAACATCCGGAGTATTTAAGCAGTCCGGTTCCAAATATTGTGGTTACGGCGCAGTCTGATGTTTACGTTACTTACTTGGCCGAAACTGCCAACAACCAAAATTCGCTGGCTTACTACACTTATCCTACCGGCAACCCGCCTACTGCCGGTGCAGTTGGCACAACGGCAGGTGGTATTGATAAAATTACAATGGTGTTCCCTAACTCTTCCGGCTACGGTTCTGGCGGTGGTTTAAACCCGGGCGATAAAGTTAAATTAGGCAATTTCCCGGCCGGTACTACTATTGGGTTTGTACTTTTAGAAAACGCGTGGACGGGAAGCGGTGTTAACCTAAATGCCAATAAATATTATACCGATGCCAGCTTGAACCCTGAAACTAATGGTGCAAATAAACACGCTGTGTTGATTTACGACAGCGCGCACCAAATTTATATCTATGGTTTTGAAGATAGGAACAGACAAACTTCTGCGAACCCTTACCAACTTGCCGATAACGATTTTAACGATTTAGTTTTTTACGCTACCACTACGCCAAGTACTGCGTTATCTCCTGTTAATATTCCTGTTACAGATGTTGGCGGCGATAATGATGGCGATGGCGTACAAAACCAGTTCGATGCGTTCCCGAACGACCCAACACAGGCATACATTTATTATTACCCTTCGCAAACCGGCTTGGCACAACTTATTTTTGAAGACAACTGGCCGTTTAAAGGCGACTATGATTTTAACGACCTGGTGGTAAACTATCGTTATACTTTAGGTTTAAACGCCCAAGGTCAGTTGGTTACCTTGCAAGGTGACTATACTATTGCAGCTGCTGGTGCATCCTATAAAAATGGGTTTGGCATACAATTGCCATTTGCCGCTTCGGCTGTAAAATCTGTAACGGGGCAAAAAACAGTTAGCAACTACATCCAATTTGCCAGCAATGGTGTAGAAGCTGGGCAAACCAATGCCGTAATCATCCCTTTTGATAACCACGATGCGTTAATTAGCAACCCGGGCGGTGCTTTCTTCATCAATACACTCAATGCCAAAGACAAAGTGCAAGGCAGCGTTGCTTCTGTACTGCTTACGCTTAATGCACCGATTTCGCTTAGTAATGTAAGCATTGCCAGCTTAAACCCGTTCCTCATCAGTAATTTAAGAAGAGGTTATGAAGTGCATTTGCCAGGTTACCCAATGACGGATAAAGGTAATGCTGCCTTATTTAACACCGGCGACGACCTTTCGCTTACCGGAGGAAGAAAAACCTTTACCTCAAATGCAAATTATCCTTGGGCAATCAGTTTTCCGGATACGTCTTTTCAATATCCTTTAGAAACTGTAGCCATTACAGATGCTTACCCGCATTTTGCAGATTGGGCAAGTTCTAACGGAGCCAGTTTCTTGGATTGGTACAGTAATTTAACAACCGGTTACCGTGTCTCTTCCAATATTTATTCCAAGTAGATTTTAGGCTGATAAAAACAGCATCAATTAAAATCCCTTCCGGCATTGCCGGAAGGGATTTTTTTGCTTTGATTGATTTTGATCGATCGGAAAAAAGAAATCCTGTCTGAAAATTACGTTTTTTTTAGATGCTGTTTTTATCGGTCTTTTTCGGGGTGAAAGTATCCATCACTTCCATAGAAAAAATAGCATCCTGGATAGAACAAGGGTTCGAACTTTCACCTAAAAAATATTGTACAACTTTTGCAATCATGGGTTGCTGCACGTGCTCCAAAGGTTCAAATGTTATTTTTTCTGCCAAACCATTTTTGGTTAAAGTGATTTCTGAACCGAACACTGGGAAACTCATTTTTCCTTCGGAACCGATAATAGTACAAATATCCTGCTGCTCATTTTCCTGAACGGTAAAACACCACATTCCGGCAAAGGCGACTTTGTTTTCAAATAAAATGTTACCAGTAACCAGATCGTCCGCCTGGTAATAGCCTCCTTGGTTCAATCCAAAACCCGATGCTTCTTTTACCGCACCAAAAAAGTAAACCATTAAATCCAGTTGGTGCGGTGCGAGATCGTGGAACAAACCACCGCCGGAAATGGCCGGATCAATACGCCAGTTTTCTGCGGAACTGGCAATTAAATTTGATTTTGGCGGCTGCAGCATTTTTAAATCTACAAAACGGACTTCACCAATAGCTTTGTTTTCCAGCAATTCCTTCACCTTTAAAAAAACCGGCTGCTGCCTGCGGTAATGGGCAACCGCTGCTTTTTGCTGATATTTTTCCGAAGCTTCCAACATCCTTTTGGCCGAAGCAGCCGAAAGCGAAACTGGTTTTTCAATATAAACTGGTTTCCCAGCGGCCATTGCGCGAAAAGCGTAATCTTCGTGCTGCAAAGGCGGCGTGGCAATGTAAATGGCTTTAACTTCCGGGTCGTTAATCAGTTCATCAGCATTACTAAACCATTTGGGCACGTTGTGGCGTTTGGCATAATCCTGCGCTTTTGCGGCATCGCGGCGCATCACGGCAACCAATTCAGAATTCGGAACTTTATTAAACGCCGGTCCGCTTTTCTTCTCCGTTACGTCGCCGCAGCCTATAATCCCCCATTTTATTTTTTGCATCGAATAATTATTTTGAATGATGAATGCTTCTTTTATCGAGGTAAATCTGATTTCTCATTACAAACCTGTCAGCAAAACAAAACCTTTGCTAATCTTTTCTTCACTAAAAATTTTATAACCGGTAAAAACAGCTTTGATTAATTGCTTGGTTGTACTATTGGCCGCAATATTTGCAGGTACAATCAGGAACAATTTCTTCACCCGACCATTATAACTTGGGTTTTCAGATTTTGGCGTCATCGTGTTAAAAGGCAAAACCAAAGTTCTATTCTGATCAATTTCCATGGCAATTTCCGGGCTTATCAACACAAATAAAGCTTGCTGCGGAAATTGCGCGTCCAACTGATGGATTTTTGCAAGCGTTTCGGCATCAACCAAATCCTGCACAACGTGTGTAATTGCACTTGGCGTTTGCTTTGATCTTGCTTTCACCCGAAAATAAAAATTTGTCCAGCCAAACAAACACAAAACCAATACGGCCAGTTGCCATGCTTTTTTTAGGCTGATAATTTTTACCTGTAGAATTAACTGTACCGCGCCGGGTAAAAACAACAAACCGAGTATTCGGAAATGCCTTCCTTCCATCGAAATGGCTGCGTGCCGACAATATTGCAGAACAAAAAAACCTGTGAAAAAAAGATAAGCCGTAAACAGCAGCCAACGGTAAGCAACGGAGCCAATGCGGTTAAAATAAATGCGGGAAAGCACAAAAATGATGAGCAGAAAACCCAGTCCGTAAAAAATGGCATCGGTTGTGGGCAAGCTATTGATGTAATAAGGATGGACAAACGTATTAAAAACTTCATCCGCAGAAAAAGCAGTTAAAAGCGGAATGGCGGCGGGATAAAACAGATTTAACCAGCTAAAACCAAAGCCTTCGGCAGCCGACGATGGGTTGTTTCCTTTTTGTAGGAACAAGAAATATATCGGCACAATAACTAATAATCCAGCTATAAAAAGCGCAATGGTTTTGGTTGCCAGCTCTTTAAAAGTATTTCTTTTTCTGATCCAGCCCAAAAAGATGAACAAAAAGCCGCAAAACGTTACCAGTAAAAAAGACGATTTTGCCACAAAACCAATCCACGACAATACAACGAGCAGCAACAGCCGTGAAATTTTCGGTTTAAAATCGATACAGCAATACCAAAACCAGGGCGCAACGCCAAAAATCAGCACCTCGCCGCCGTTGTAAACCAAAAAAGGCAGCAGCGTTTGCACCTGGCAGCATAAAACTAAAATGGAAAGTAAAGTAGTGAGCCGATTAAACTGTAATTTCCCAAACAAAAAATAGCAGCCCACAACGCCCGAAAGTGTAAAAATAATGGAAGTAAAAACCATGCCCCAACCAATTTTTTGGCCGATAAAAGAAGCACTACCGCCCGGGACTAAATACTGACCCGGCGACCACCAGGTTAAAAAAGTGTAAGTATCTTTTGCCAGGTTATCCGGATCCGGTTCTGGCAATAAATTAAAACCGCCGCCGTGCAGCGTGTTTTTCCAGGACAAGAAGCCCCAGCCAGAATCCGGAAAAGTAGATACCGAAACCAGTAAACAAGAAACACAGGCAATTGCAAGTGCAGCAATTATCGCCATCCAAAGCAAACGTTCTGTTGCAGCGCGGTTTAAATTAACCATTCAATAATCCGTAAAGTAAAATGCAATAAATCGCCCGAAAGCCGTCCTGCCAGTTTATTTTTTTCCCTTCGGCATAAGTCCGCCCGTAATAGGAAATGCCAACTTCGTATATTTTAATGTCTTTGTTCCTGGCTAGTTTGCAGGTAACTTCCGGTTCAAAACCAAAACGTTTCTCTTTAAAAATAATCGCCTTCAATAATTCGGTACGGATGAGTTTGTAACAAGTTTCCATATCGGTCAAGTTCAGGTTTGTACACATGTTGGTCAGCATCGTCAACATCGAGTTTCCAATAGAATGCCAGAAAAACAAGATGCGGTGCGGTTTATCGCCCATAAAACGCGAACCATAAACCACATCGGCGCCTGCTTTAAAAACAGGGCGGATTAAGGAATTATATTCATCCGGGTCGTATTCCAAATCGGCATCTTGCACAATGCAATAATCGCCGCTGGCCATCTTGATCCCGGTGTGAATGGCAGCACCTTTTCCCTGGTTAACAACATGGTTACCAGTTATGATATTAATTTCCGGGTGGAGGATTTTGAAGTTTTCGATCTCCTGCAAAGTGCTATCCGTCGAACAATCATTTACCACAATAATTTCTTTGCTGATCTGGTTGATTAGTTCTGTTTGTCCCACCAATTCTAAGATGGTTGAAATTGTTTTCGCTTCGTTGTAAGCGGGAATGATAATGGAGAGCTTTTGCATAGGCGTTTGTAAACGGCGTAAAAATATCAATTCTGTTTACATTTTGAGTTTATGCTTTTTATTAGGTTCAGGAGTGTTTGAAATTTTAACGATAAAAACAGCATTAATTTTGGCGGAACTAAAAATCTATCCATAATTAATGCGGATGTAAAAACTAAAATTTGTATTGTTGTATAAGGGTAACAGAAAAAGGTGTTCCTTTAATCGAAGTCTCCCTGCCAAGTAAACCGAAAAACCATTTACGATAATTGTTGGGCAGCTCCCACCAAGAAACAAATCGTTGCAGATGCCGTATAAAAACACAATGATTGGTAACAGCCCAGACTACCCTTTATATAGCATCAGCGAAATTTATAAAAGGACCAAACAGCTTGCTTTTGTAGCTATTGCAATTGGGTTTTTGGTGTTTATTATTTATTGGATTGCTGGTTTATATAACAATGCAATCATGTCGCTCGTATTTTGCTGCGTAATTTCTTTGATCTTGTATTTGAAGCACAAAGAGATCATCAATAATACAAAACTACCTGTTATCACATTCGTAAGCCTGTCGCTCATCATTTTCACCTTGAAAGAAGGTTTAGGCACCGGTTTGTACCTGTACTATTTCCCTTTAATGGTAGCGATACCGGTTATTGTTGATAACCATAAAACCTACATCAAAAAAATCGTCCTTTATTTTACTATCAGTGCCGTTTGCTTCGTCATTTGTATTGTTGTTGGTAAGTTTCACCAGCCTTGGGAGCCATTGTCTGTTTTCAACAAACAAATTATTTTTTGTATCAATTCTTTTTTCGCGGTAGTTACAACGATTGGTTTTGCTTTTGTTAACATCTTTTTTGAAAGGAAATATTTGAAAGAATTATTGGAGCAAAAAAACCGGACCATCAATACCCGGACGCAGTTTTTATCAACCATGGGCCACGAGTTGAGGACGCCGCTTAATGGAATAATTGGTGCCATCAACATTTTAAAAAACGAACCTGGTTTGGTTGGTCAGCAAGAATATTTCGAAATTTTAAAATACTGCTCGGACCACATGTTAAACCAGGTAAACGATATTTTGGATTTTAACAAAATTGAAGCTGGTAAATTAGAAATCCACCCGGTAGAAGTAAATTTAAAACGCCTGCTTGTTAATTCAACCATTCCTTTTCAAAACCAGTTTGAAGAAAAAAACCTGGAACTTAAAGTTATAATTGACCCGGAATTAGATACAATTGTACTGGCAGACGATGTTCGTTTGATCCAGGTTTTAAATAACTTGTTTTCAAATGCAGGGAAGTTTACCAAAAAAGGTTATGTTAAATTAGAAGTAAAACTAATCAGTAAAGACAAAGATTGGTTACAAGTTAAATTTAGTGTAACAGATACCGGGAGCGGAATTGCAGAAAAAAACCTGAAATATATTTTCGACAATTTTGGCCAGGTTTATGATAAAAGTACCCGCAAAAATACCGGTTCTGGCCTTGGGCTTAATATTTGTTTACGGATATTAAAATTGATGGACAGTAAATTAGAAGTTAAAAGTGCCGTTGGCGTTGGCAGTACTTTTAGCTTCGATATTAAATTTAAAAAAATTGACCAGCAAAAAATAGTGGAACAGAGCCTTACGAGAGAAAATACTAATTTGGCAGGAGTCAAAATTTTATTGGTTGAAGATAACAAGATCAACATGATCGTTGCCGTAAAAACCCTGATGGACTTAAAAGCAGTTTGCACAAAGGCTTTTAACGGGCAGGAAGCTTTGGCGTTGCTGGAAGAAAATGCCGACTATCAAATTGTCTTAATGGATTTGGAAATGCCCGTTATGGATGGTTATGCGACAGTTAACGTAGTTAAAAAAAACTGGCCTAATATCCCGGTACTTGCTTTTACAGCTACCATGATGGATTTAGAAATGTTAGATAATTTAAAAGCAATTGGCTTTGCCGATTACATTTCGAAACCGTTCCAGCCATCGCACTTAATGGCTCAAATAAAAAAATACACAGAAATCCCTTCTTTATAAATACGCTTAGCTTTTCCGCTGATTTTTTAGAAAACAATTGCTTAACAACATAACTGCCGGATACTTTTACCAACACAAATTTTACCCGGTAAAAACAGTATGCTTGCAATTCGGTATTTTCTTCCTATGTTAAAAGTTAACGTTTGTGCTTCCCTCTTTGCCTGTTGTTTTATTATTCTCTTGATTTTGTTTTTTGCGGAAAATGCCTCAGCCCAAACTCTAAACATCCAAAAACACAATTGCCATTTAAGTAAAGGCGATACAGAAACCATCAACAGGATTGCGCATTACGAAGCTGCTTTTTATGATGCTGTTTTTGATACTCCAAAAAACGACAGCCTAAACATCAACATCAATATTTTTGGCCGAAAAGAAGATTTTAAAAACACACCAGATGGAACCGGTGCCTTGCACGCATTCAGTGATGGTTATTACTACGAAAAAACGGGTGATGTTTTTGTGCTGAAAACCGACCACGTAAACGATGCCTTGCTGCACGAAATCAGCCACGCTTTTTTACACAACAATATGCGCAAATCCCCAAAATGGTTTGATGAAGGTTTGGCTACTTACTTTGGTTCTTTGATTGTGGAAGATAACAAGATTTTTTATACGCCGGTTTATGGAAGGATTGAACGCATCAAGGAGTTGATCAAAAAAAGGGAGCTTTACTTGCAGGAATTCCTTCAAAACAACAGCAGGAATTGGGGCGATGATCAGAACCTGATCAGCGATGAATATACTATTGCCTACAGCGTTATATATTTTCTGGTGAAAACCAACCTAAACCTGGTGAAGCAAATGGCAAACGGACTTAAAAGCGGACAAACGACTGCTACTATCCTAACTGAGATTTTTGGTAGTCCTGCATTATTTGAAAGCCGTTATACGAGTTTCTACAAACAGCAAAATTAAAAATTCTACAGTATCAGCCTCAAACTTTACATCGGTAAAAGAAGCATCTCCATAAAAATGAAGGATTAACAGTTTCTGCCTTTTAATCTTACCTTAACTTTAATAATACAATTCCTTAACTTCAATCTGCAAAAACTTTCCAGAAGCATTAACTACTTTAGCAAAAAATTAAATAATTTGCTGTTTATTATGCTTCTATGAAAAAAAACTTACCTATTCTCCTTCTTTTCTATTTTATCCTGCTTGGCAAAACCTTATTTGCGCAGGTAACTTTAGGTACTTCGCCTTTTGTTCAAAATTTTGATGGTATTGCCAGCGGTTTGCCTGCTGGTTTTACGGTTCGTACCGGTGCAACAGCAACTGCACTTGGCACGGCTGCAACTTTAACTACCGCAGCCACAGTTTGGAGCAATACTACTGGTGCATTCAAAAATGTTGCTTCTGCGGATGGATTAACCAGTACTGCATCAACCACAGATCAAAACACATCTGCAGACCGTTCTTTGGCTTTACGACAAACAGGTACTTTGGGCGATCCGGGCGGCGCATTTGTGTTACAATTGGCAAATACTAACAGCCGTACAGGTTTTAGTCTGAGTTTTAAACTGCAATCGCTGGATGCTTCATCTCCCCGCGTTGCAACTTGGACCGTTGATTATGGTTTCGGCACAGCACCAACTGCGTTTACACAAGCTACTGCAACCGGAACTTTAATAACCGGCAACAGCACATTTTCTAACAATACAATCACCGTAAATTTTAACAGCGCGCTGGATAACCAAAACCAGAATGTTTGGATCAGAATTGTGACGCTAAACGCTACAACTGGTTCTGGTAACCGCCCAACTTCTGCCATTGACGATTTTAGTTTGATGTGGACCGATACACCTGTGGGTACACCGACATTAAACATTACGCCAACTGCAATTGCTTTTGCGGCACAAAACATCAATACTTCTTCTGCTGCCCAAACTTATACGTTGAGCGGCACCAACCTTACCGGCAACAGTACAATTACTGCCACTACTCCTTTTACCGTATCAAAAGATAATATCACTTACGGCACAACGGCTACTTATTCTGCTGCTGAACTGGCTTCCTCAAAAACAGTTTATGTTAAGTTTAACCCAACTACTGCAGGCAATTATTCTGGTAGCATTACAAACGTGAGCGTTGGCTCGGCCAATAAAATTTTAACGTTAACAGGTTCGGCAGTAGATCCAAACAACTTGGTTTACAACTTTGATAATTGTACCGGAACTACCGCAATTTCTGATGGTTGGACGCAATACAACGTTACGGGTGCGCAAATTTGGGGTTGCACCACTTTCGGCCGCGACCCAAATGCACCAACCGGCGCAACTGCTTATCCAAACGGTGTGCAAATTAACGGTTATGCCAACAGCATCAATAATACCAACGAAGACTGGTTAATTTCTCCGGCTTTAAACATGACGGGTTTTAATTTCCCCTTGTTTTCTTTCTGGAGCCGTACTGCTTTTAACGGTGCAACTCTAAGGCTGAGGATTTCTACCAATTACTCAGGTTCCGGCAATCCGGCTTTGGCAACTTGGACTGATATAAACGCACCTTTCCCAAACCAAGCTTCCGATACCTGGACGCAAACCAAAAATATCGACCTTTCGGCTTACAAACAAGCTGGCGTTTACATCGCTTTCGTTTACAATTCCACTACCGAAGATGGTGCCCGCTGGACTTTGGACGATATCAACCTGCTTAACTCGCCGGTTGCGCCGCCACCAGCTATTTTTACCAATCCAAACAGCGTTTCTTTTGCTTATCAGGCGCAAAATTCTTCTTCAACCCAAACTTTTAACACTTTTTTTAGCAACCTTACCGGAAATGTTACGCTGAGTTCTGATAATGCGGCTTACACTTTATCAAAAGACGGAACTACTTTTAGTAGCACCATAAATTATACGGTAAACGAAGCATCGGGCACAACGAAACCGGTAACAATCCGCTTTAGTCCAACCCAGGCCTTGGTTAATTATACCGGCAATATTACGGTTGCTTCTCAAAATGTGGCTAATATTACCATTCCCGTTACCGGAAATACTTACAACCCGGACAACACGCTGGAAGTTGTAAATTACAATATCGAGTGGTTTGGCAGCACACAAGCAGGACTCGGGCCAACGGACAAAAACTTGCAGGAAGCCAATATCAAAACGGTTTTGGGCAACATCAAAGCTGATATTTTTGGTTTGTTGGAAGTGGTTGATATTCCCAGGTTACAACGGATTGTAAGTGCAATGCCGGGCGGTTACAGCATGGTTGTTTCTGATTTTGGATCTTATGCTGATAACGCTGCTGATCCTGATTACGCAGGTGCACAAAAACTGGCTTTTGTTTATAAAACAGCCATGTTTGCCAACGTTAAAATATCCGATTTTTTACGTTGTACCGAAGCACAAAATTGTCCTGATTTTAATTACTGGTCGTCCGGCCGTTTTCCTTACGTGATGGATGCCGATGTAACTTTAAACGGCGTAACCAAGCATATTACTTTTGTGTTGATCCATGCAAAAGCCAATACAAGTCCAACTTTAACAGCTTACCAACGCAGAAAAAGCGGTGCCGATGATTTAAAAGCCGTTTTGGATGCCAATTATCCAGGCAAAAATTTTGTGGTTTTAGGCGATTATAATGATGATTTAAACCAAACAGTTACGGCTGGCATCACGCCGCCGACAACATCTTACAGCTCTTTCACCAGCGATCCTGCAAATTATTTTCCGTTAACGCTTCCGTTAAGCTTAGCCGGAAAAAAATCGACTGTGAGCTACAGCAGTGTGATTGATAACGTGATTGTATCCAAAACAATGAATACGTTTTATGTAAACGGCACGGCCGAAGTTTTAAACAGTGTGGCAGGATTAGTTGCAAATTACGGCAACACCACTAGCGACCATTACCCGGTTTTAACACGTTATGCTTTCGGCAACGTGCCGCCAACCATCAACCCAATTGCCAACCAAACCGTTTGCTATACCAACAGCTTGCAAACTATTCCTTTAAGCGGGATTACCGCTGGACCGGAAAGCGGACAAACCACTACCCTTTCGGTTTCATCTTCTAATAATGCACTGATCGACCAAATTGCAGTTGTACAAAACAGCAACGGAACAGGAACGGTGAATTATCACATCAGCAATAATACTTCGGGAACGGCAACAATTACGGTGACTGTTAAAGATAACGGCGGAACGGCAAACGGCGGCAACGATACTTTTACAAGTACTTTCAACATCAATGTAAACAGTTTGCCAAACGTTTCGATCACCAGCAACCAAAGTCGGGAAGTTTCTAAAGGAACCGTTGTAAATTTAACGGCAACTGGCGGTCAAACCTACTCCTGGGCAACTGCTGCGGATATCATTAGCGGTCAAAATACAGCTACTTTAATTGTCCGTCCGAGGATAACAACTACTTATAAAGTCACTGCAACGAATGCTGCCGGATGTACTACAGATCAATTAGTTACTGTAAATGTTAGGGACGATTACCAATTGATGGCCAATAACATCATCACACCAAACGGCGATGGCAAAAACGATACCTGGGTAATCAAAAACATCGATTATTATCCAAACAATACGGTTAAAGTTTTTGATAAAGCCGGACGGATAGTTTACAGCAAACAAGGTTACGCCAACGATTGGAACGGCACTTACAATAACAGTCCGCTTTCCCAAGGTACGTATTATTATGTGGTTGATTTCGGCGCAGGACTGGGCGTATTTAAAGGTTACATTACCATCATCAGAGATTAATTCATCAATCCAAGAAAACACAACATGTATTTTATAAAACTTTTATGCCATAAAAGAAGCATTGCTGCTGCAATATTTCTAATGGTCGGCATGGCACATTTCACGGTAAAAGCTCAGCTTAACCCATTGGCCACTCAATTTTTTCAGAACCAATATCTGTTTAATCCGGCAATGGCAGGCATAAACGAGGGCTTGAACCTCAACTTTAGTGTGCGCAAACAATGGAGCAGTATTCCGGGTGCACCGGCTACCCAGGTTGTTTCTGCGGATTATTTACTTAGCCGCGCAGCTTTTGGGGTGAATGTTTACAATGATCAATCCGGTTTATTAAAAACAACCCGCGCCGTTGCTACTTATGCTTACCACATCCCTTTAGGCGAAAATAACCAAAAACTGAACTTTGGTGTTTCTGCCGGAATTTTAAGTCAGCGTGTACCGCTCGACCAGGTTGTTGGCGATCAGAGCGATTTATCCCTGGCGCGTTAC
>CAZZVO010000066.1:0-15793 GCA_964657505.1 uncultured Mucilaginibacter sp. | reverse complement strand
TTCCGGCCGCATTTGTGGAAAGAATAATACTTCTTGGATGGTGCTTTGGTTCGTCATTAACATCACCAAACGATCAATCCCAATTCCCAGTCCAGCAGTTGGCGGCATTCCGTATTCTAACGAACGTAAAAAATCTTCGTCCACAACCATTGCTTCTTCATCGCCACGGCTGGCCAGCAAAAGTTGTTCTTCAAAACGTTCCCGCTGATCGATTGGATCGTTTAATTCAGAATAAGCATTGGCAATTTCTTTCCCATTTACAAACAACTCGAAACGTTCCACCAAACCTTCTTTTGTGCGATGTTTTTTGGCGAGCGGCGTCATTTCCAATGGATAATCGGTGATGTAAGTTGGTTGAATCAGGTTTGCTTCTACTTTCTCACTAAAAATCTCATCGATCAATTTTCCTTTTCCCATCGAAGTATTTACTTCAATTTGCAGGTTTTGGCAGGTTTCGCGCAACGCTGTTTCGTCCATTGCGGATACGTCTATTCCTGTAAATTTCAGGATAGAATCGTACATCGACAGCTTTTCGTATGGCCCAGCAAACTCAATTTCCTGTTCGCCAACCGTAATTTTTGTTTTTCCGTGGATGGCTAAAGCAACTTTTTCCAAGCATTCTTCCACCATGCCCATCATCCAGATATAATCCTGGTAAGCAACATAAATTTCCAAACCTGTAAATTCTGGATTGTGCGTGCGGTCCATGCCTTCGTTGCGGAACATTTTCCCGAACTCGTACACACCATCAAAACCAGCCACGATTAATTTTTTCAGATACAGTTCGTTAGCAATCCGCAGAAAAAGCGGAACATCCAACGCGTTATGGTGTGTTTTAAACGGACGGGCAGCAGCGCCGCCATGCACAGATTGTAGAATTGGCGTTTCTACTTCCATCCAGCCTTTGCTGTCGAAATAGCTGCGCATCGTTTTAACAACTTTCGAGCGATTGATAAAAATTTCCTTAAATTCCGGATTTACGGTGAGGTCAACATAACGCTGGCGGTAACGCAGTTCCGGATCGGTGAAGCTATCGTAAATGTGGCCGTCTTCGTCGCGTTTAACAACTGGCAAAGGTTTTAAGGATTTGGAAAGAATCGTCATTTCCTGCACATGCACCGAAATTTCGCCAGTTTGCGTCGTGAAAACAAAACCTTTTACGCCGAGAAAATCGCCAATATCCAACAGCTTTTTAAAAACGGTATTGTATAACGTTTTATCTTCGCCGGGAGAAATATCGTCCCGTTTGATATAAATTTGAACGCGGCCAGTGGAATCCTGCAATTCTGCAAACGAAGCACTGCCCATAATGCGGCGGCTCATGATGCGCCCGGCAATTTGGATTTCCTGGTATTTATCAGGATGCAGCTTGTAATTCTGCAAAATATCCTGTGCCGTAGCCGTAACCGAATAAGCTTCGGCAGGATATGGGTTGATACCTAAATTACGTATATTTTGAAGTGCCTCACGGCGAAGGACTTCCTGTTCGGATAAATTTGTACTCATACTTTCACCAGAAATTATATTTGGCAAAAATAGGTTTTAATGCTAATTTTTAGATGGTAAAAGAAGTATTAGTGGAAATGATATTTAAAAGGAACGTTTGATTTACATAGCAAAATGTTTAACTGTTCTCCTGTTTTCTGTTCTTTAGATAGTTTGAAAACAAAATACGTTCGCCATTATCTTCTTTTTTAGCTTTATCGTATAATTTAATATCCTCTAAATCTTCCAATTCTTCCATGAGTGTTTCAAACTCTTTTGCAGGAAGTATAACCAACGATTCTTCGCCTTTGGTATCTTTAATATATTGTGGATGAAGGGTAAGCATAAACTTTTTAAGAATTAGTAAAACTTAAAATTGGTAAACAAATATAATCAAATAACGGGTTTTGTTTGAGATACTTCTTTTATCCCCTAAATTTCAATGTTCATTTTTCAAATAGAAATTTGTATTATGAAAGCTGAAATGTTTGTTGAAAAAACCGAATGGGTTATTCTGCTGATGATGAAAAATATCCTGTTTTTACGGTTGGTTTTACTTCGGAAGAATTAAAAGCAGTCATAGAAAACTTATTGGAGCTAGAAGTTTTTAATCGCCTAAATGCTTCTTTTATCACTAAAAACTTCATTAAATCATATCAATTTCCTGCAAATACAGTTGATCAATTTCCCCGGCATACTTCTTCTCAATCACCTTCCGTTTAGCTTTTAAAGTTGGCGTTATTTCGCCTTCTTCCATGCTGAAAGGATTGCGTTTTACTTTGAAATTTTTGATGCGTTCAAACTTGGCCAGTTCGTTGGATAGTTTTTTTACATCATCATTAATCCAATCGGAAATGCTTTGTTCTTCGATAAAAGGTTCTGGTTTTTCGAAAAAAGCTTCGTCCAAATTAAAAGTTTCCTGCAAAATTTCTCTGGACGGAACGATAAAAGCCGTAACGTATTCGCGCTTATCACCAATCAAAAACACTTGCTCAATCTTCGGACTTTTTAAATAGGTATTTTCTACAGGCGTTGGATAAACATTCTTGCCAAAAGAGTTGACCAACATGTTTTTTAAGCGATCGGTAATTTGCAAGTTGCCTTTATAAAAACGGCCAATATCTCCGGTGTGGAACCAGCCATCTTCGTCGATTACGTTTCTGGTTTCTTCAGGTTTGTTCCAGTAACCTTTCATCACACAATGGCCGCGTACAATTATTTCACCTTCTTCAGATTGAAAATCAGGTTTAAAGGTATCATGGGTTTGGATGGTGTAGATTTTATGCGTGTCGATGTTTTGGATAGCAACTTCAATACGCGGAATAATCCTTCCAACTGTTCCGTAAACTTGCCGGTTATATTCTGTAACTGACATTACGGGCGAGGTTTCCGTCAACCCAAAACCTTCTAAAACCCGGATTCCCAAATCGCCAAAAAACTCGCCTACGTTTTTGGGCAACGCTCCTCCGCCAGAAAGCATGAATTTTAACCTTGCGCCGGTTTTTTCTTTGATCTTGCTGAAAACTAATTTATCAGCCAGTTTATTTTCTGCGGATAAAATCAATCCCGGGTTTTTGCCTGCTTCTTTTATCACCCTAAATTTTCGCCCTTTATCTAAGGACCATAAAAATAATTTTGCTTTGATTCCGCCAGCTTCTTGTCCGTTTTTCATGGCCCGGTCATGGATGCGCTCCAGCAAACGCGGCACACAACTCAACACGGTTGGCCTAACTTCTGCCATGTTTTTTGCCAGCAATTCTAAGCTTTGTGCAAACACAATTTTAGAACCGGTTGCCAAACAAACATGGTAAGTTGCTGTACGCTCAAAAACATGCGAGAGCGGCAGGAAAGACAGGAACACATCATCTTTCTCAATAACCGTAATCTGATCTAAAGATGCACGTACATTTTGCGTTAAATTATAATGGGTAAGCATTACACCTTTGGGCGTGCCGGTTGTACCCGAAGTATAAATTAAGGTAGAAACATCGGTAGGCAAAATGCTTTCCCGGCAACTGTTAATGCTTTGTTTATATTGATTAAATACGCGGTTTCCCTCTGTAATTAAGGCATTTAAAGAAATAATACCAGCATTAAATTTTGATTTTTCGGTGAACTTCTTGTAATCATCAAAAGTTGGGATGATGCGGATCAGTTCGTTGCAACAGTTTGAAATTTTGAGTATTTTTTTGAGGAGAAAAGGACTGCCAATGAGCAATGTTTTTGCGCCGGAATCATTCAGGATATACTCAATTTCCGTTTCCGAAAGGGTAGGGTAGATAGAAGTGTTAACCGCGCCAATCTGCTGTAAAGCCTGGTCGTAATAAACGTAATCCGGGCCATTATCTACAATTAAAGCTAAACGGTCGTTCTTCTTAATGCCGATATCTAAAAAATAAGCAGAAATGGCATTGATTTTCTCTAAAGCTTGTTTGTAGGTAATTTCTTCCCATTGTTCATCCACTTTATGTGCCATAAAAACAGCATTTTCCGGATGGATGTGATGGACAATATTTTGTAGGAGACTGGGAACGGTGGAATGTTCGGTTACCGGATTCATGAAATAGAAGGTTTATAAGAATAAATTTGGAACACCAAACTTAGATTTATTTACCTGTTAAAACAAAAAAAGGGTGCTAAAAGAAGCATCCCTTTTTCCAAAAGAATTATTAGGTTTTTTATACAGAGAAACTCTCCCCACAACCGCAAGTACGGCTGGCATTTGGGTTATGGAAGTTGAAGCCTTTTCCGTTTAAACCATCAGAGAAATCGAGTTCTGTACCAGCGAGATAAAGAAAAGATTTCATATCCAAAGAAATCTTGATCCCTTTATCTTCAAAAAACTGGTCTCCGGGCTTAATCTCATTGTCGAAATCGAGCTTGTATGATAAACCCGAACAACCTCCTCCGGCAACAGAAACACGTAGAAAATAAGATTCGTTCAAATTAGATGTACGGATCAATTCTTCTACTTTATTTTTTGCTTTATCAGTTACGGTAATCATTTTGTATGAGTTTTGAATTCTGGGTTGTAAGTTTTAAGTTAAATAGCAGCGAAAAAATACCTGCTAAAAACAGTATTGTAAAATTTTTAGATTGAAAGCAATACAACTCACAACCTAAAACTTACCACTTACAACTCTCTTAATGGTGTACTTTCTCAGATTCAATCGGAGCGAAACCATTTTTAATACGGTAATCGTTGATGGCTGCTTTGATGGCATCTTCTGCCAAAACAGAACAATGGATTTTTACCGGCGGCAAAGCTAATTCTTCCACAATATCCATATTGTCGATTTTCATGGCATCGTCAATGCTTTTTCCTTTTAACCATTCTGTAGCTAAGGAGGAAGAAGCGATTGCAGAACCACAGCCAAAGGTTTTGAATTTTGCATCTTTAATAATGTTGAATTCATCAACTTCAATCTGCAAACGCATTACGTCGCCGCATTCTGGTGCGCCAACTAATCCGGTTCCAACTTTGTTGCTGCTTTTATCCAAAGTTCCAACGTTGCGTGGGTTTGAATAATGATCGATTACTTTATCTGAATAAGCCATAGCTTTATGTTTTATTATTTTGTTTAGTTCAAAAATGCTGCCGTGTTATTGTTTACAGACATTTTGGCAATACTGTTTTTATCACCTAAAAATTAGTGTTCGGCCCACTCAATAGAATCCAGGTCGATACCTTCTTTAAACATTTCCCAAAGTGGGGAAAGTTCGCGAAGATGGGTTACTGCATTCTTGGTTACTTCGATGGCGCGGTCAACTTCTGCTTCCGTAGTAAACCTTCCTAAACCAAAACGGATGGAAGAGTGAGCCAGATCATCAGACAAACCCAAGCTTTTCAAAACATAGGAAGGTTCTAAAGATGCTGATGTACAGGCAGAACCGGAAGAAACAGCCAGGTCTTTCATCGCCATCATCAAACCTTCGCCTTCTACATATTTAAAGGAAATATTTGCAGTGTGCGGCAAACGATGTTCCTTATTACCGTTGACGTATGATTCTTCTAACTGTGTTAACGAAGCTTCTAATTTATCACGCAAAGCAGAAAGACGAACTGCATCTTGGTGCATTTCCAAACGAGCTAACTCGCAAGCTTTTCCTAAGCCAACAATTCCGGGAACGTTTAGAGTGCCGGAACGCATTCCTCTTTCGTGGCCGCCACCGTCCATTTGTGCCGTAACTTTAACACGAGGATTTTTCCGGCGAACATATAAAGCGCCAACACCTTTCGGGCCGTACATTTTATGTGCAGACATTGCCAATAAATCAATTCCGTCTTCAATAACATTAACCGGAATTTTTCCAACCGCTTGCGTTGCATCCGTCATAAACAAAGCGCCAAAAGAGTGTGCAATCCGTGCAATTTCTTTTACCGGTTGAATTACACCAATCTCATTATTGCCATACATGATCGAAACCAAAATCGTTTCCTGGCTCATGGCAGCAACCAATTGTTCCAAATCGATCAAACCATCAGGTTTAGGTACGAGATAAGTAACACGGGCACCTAATTTTTCCAAATGTTTGCAAGCATCTAAAACGGCCTTATGTTCGGTAACCATCGTAATAATATGGTTGCCTTTTTCCTTGTACATTTCAAAAATGCCTTTCAAAGCCAGGTTGTCTGATTCTGTAGCACCGGAAGTAAAAATAATTTCTTTTTCGTTTGCACCAATTAACTGTGCAACCTGCTCGCGGGCGTAATCAACAGCTTCTTCTGCAACCCATCCAAAAGCATGGTTACGACTGGCAGAATTGCCAAATTTTTGTACAAAGTAAGGTAACATTGCTTCTAAAACCCGTGGGTCCATCGGCGTAGTGGCGTTGTTATCAAGATAAATAGGAAGATCCATGTTTTTAATACAATTAAGTATAAATGTTGATGCAAATATAGGTAATTCTTTTAGGTTAAATTTCCAAACCCTTTAGCAAAAGCAGTCATGATCTTGCAATTTTAAAATCAACAATATCAGAATTTTTAACCTGTTATTTTAAACAACAATCAGTTCGCTTATTGTTATTTTTAGGAAGTACTTTTTTTTAGGCATAAAAGAAGTATATTTGCGCCTGTTTTTAAAAAGAACCGAAGCGCCATGAAAAAAGATATGCACCCAACCAACTATAGATTAGTGGTTTTTAAAGATATGTCTAACGACTATTCTTTCATGACTAAATCTTGTATTGATTCTAAAGAAACCGTTAAATGGGAAGACGGACAAGAATATCCGTTAATTAAATTAGAAATTTCGCACACTTCGCACCCGTTTTACACTGGTAAAATGAAGTTGGTTGATACTGCAGGCCGTATCGATAAATTCCGTACCCGTTACAATAAAAAGTAATTCGTTTTTTAGATATTTGACAGTCCCGGTTTTGCAATCGGGACTTTTTTTATTTTTGCCTAATGGGAATTATTTTTTTTGACGGAGCAGCCCGGGAAACTTTATTACCGCTAACATTTACCCGGCCGGTTGCTGATTTACGCATTGGAATGTTAACCATCGCGGAAAAATGGCAGAAATATTTAAACCAACCCGTTTCTTTTTTAACGCAGGATTATCTACAGGCAAAGTTTCCGCTTCAAACTAAAGATCAAAATTTATTGATTGATGGTTCTGTTTGTCCGGATGAAGCTTTGCTGGAATCAATCAACAATTTGCAGGAAGGCGAAGTTTTGAAGCAAAACGATTTCGTAATTGCAGCAAAAGTTGCCGGAGTTGATGTTGAAAATTTCCATATTTTGCATGCTTCTTTTAAGGCAGTAAAACTTGCAACCGGTTTTGTTCGAATTGTTTATCCTGAAGATATTTTCAGCAAAAACGATGAAGAATTGCGAAAAGATTTTACTTTATTAACCAAAGGAAAAACCAGCGCAAAAATCAGCCAAACCAACACTATTTTGGGTGATCAGTTTTTTGCAGAAGAAGGCGCAGTTGCAGAATGTGCCACTTTTAATACCAATTTAGGACCGGTTTATCTCAGCAAAAATTCGGAAGTATTTGAAGGGGCGAATATTCGCGGGAGCTTTTTTTTAGGCGAATATTCGCAAGTAAAAATGGGTGCCAAAATTTACAGCGGTACGACGGTTGGCCCGCATTGCACTGTTGGCGGCGAAATTAAAAATTCAGTGGTCTGGGGTTATTCCTCCAAAGGCCACGAAGGTTATTTGGGTAATTCGGTTTTAGGCGAATGGTGTAATATTGGTGCCGATTCTAATAATTCCAATCTTAAAAATACCTATTCTGAAGTTAAACTTTGGGATTATCCCACCAAAAAACTTCGTAATACCAACTTGCAATTTTGCGGATTGATCATGGCCGATCATGCAAAATGCGGCATCAACACCATGTTCAACACTGGGACAGTAGTTGGTGTTGGCAGCAATATTTTTGGTGCCGGTTATCCACCAAAGTTTGTCCCTGAGTTTTCCTGGGGAGGATTTGAGGGCACAGAGATTTATGCTATAAACAAAGCATTGACCACAGCAAAATTAGTTTTTGAACGGAAAAACCAGATTTTTAATGCCACGGAAGCTGATATTTTAAAACATATCTTTGAATCAACAACAGCTAAAAATAAATAGATAAAAACAGCATGAGACAAAAAATTGTAGCCGGCAACTGGAAAATGAACCTGGATTACCAGGAAGGTTTAACCCTTTTTTCTGAAGTAGTCAACATGGTTAAGGATGAAATTACCGGCAACCAGCACGCGGTGGTTTGCAGTCCGTTTGTGCACTTATATAGTTTAGCGCAACTTGCAAAAGGCAGCACAAAAGTTTCTGTTGGTGCACAAAATGTTCATCAGGCAGAAGCTGGCGCTTTTACAGGAGAAATCTCTGCAAAAATGATTAAATCAGTCGGCGCAGAATATGTAATTATTGGCCATTCGGAACGCCGCCAGTATTTCGGCGAAACCAACGAACAATTAGCAGCAAAAACAGGAATCTCTTTAAAATATTCTTTAAAACCGATTTTTTGCATTGGCGAAACTTTGGAAGAACGGGAATCTGAACAATATTTCGACGTGATCAAAACGCAGTTAAAAGAAGGTGTTTTCCATTTATCAAACGAGCAATTTGCACAAATTATCATTGCTTACGAGCCTGTTTGGGCAATCGGAACCGGCAAAACGGCTTCTGCCGAACAAGCGCAGGAAATCCACGCGTTTATCCGTAATGAAATTGCGGATAACTATACCCAGGAAATTGCCAACGATACCAGCATTTTATACGGCGGCAGTTGCAACCCTAAAAACGCGGCCGAACTTTTTTCACAAGCAGATATTGATGGCGGATTGATTGGCGGTGCTTCCTTAAAATCGAGAGATTTTGTGGATATTATTAAGGCTTTTAATTAGTAGCGAGTATTTAGTAGCAGGTATCAAGACATGGCCGATACTCTGAAGTTGATGGTAAATTGCATAGAATACTTGATACTAATTACTTTATACTTGTTACTCAAAAATGAACTACATCGAACTACTTTTCACAACAATTTCTCAGGAAGAATACCAGCAGGATTTGCTGATAAACGAACTGGCTGAAGCTGGTTTCGATACTTTTGAAGAAGTGGATTTCGGGTTTAAGGCATATATTCCTGCTGCTGGTTTTGATAAGGAGGAACTGGATGAACGCCTGGAACCTTTTCACCAGATTTTAACTTTTTCTTACGAAGTCAACCTCATCCCGCAAAAAAACTGGAATGCGGTTTGGGAAAGAAATTTTCAACCGATCCAAATTAAAGACCAAATTTGGGTGCGTGCAACTTTTCATGAACCGCGTCTGGATTTTCCGTTTGAGATCGTAATTGATCCCAAAATGGCATTTGGAACCGGCCATCATCAAACTACTTCCATGATGATGGATTTTATGCTCGATACTGTTTTTACCGGCAAAAAAGTGTTAGATATGGGCTGCGGAACCGGGATTTTAGCAATTCTGGCTGCTAAAAAAGGAGCGTTAGAAGTTGTTGCGATTGATTACGATCCGATTTGTTGCGAAAGCACTTTTGAAAATGTTGCTTTAAATAAAGTTAACAATGTTCGGATTTTATGCGGATCAAAAGAAGCAATCCCTGATGAAACTTTTGATATTATCCTAGCCAATATTAACCGGAATATCTTGCTCGATCAAATAGAAACTTACCAGCGCAATTTAAAACCGGGTGGCTTGCTATTTTTAAGCGGATTTTATGAAAACCCGGACTTGGAAATTTTAAAGGCCAAAGCTGAAAAATACGGGTTGAAATATTTAAGTCACAAAAATTCCAAAGACTGGGTGGCAGCAAAATTTCTTCGTTAAACTATTTGTCTTTTTCTTCCTCTTACAAATAAATAGCTGTAGCTTTAGTATTGTAATTAAAAATTAAATCCTTTTTATTGATGAAGGTACATTTCATTGCGATGGGCGGAAGTGCCATGCACAACCTGGCCATTGCGTTGCATAAAAAAGGGTTTTTGGTAACCGGTTCTGACGATGTTTTTACAGAACCATCTAAGTCACGATTGGAAAGGTTTGGTTTGCTTCCGAAAAGTCAAGGTTGGGATTCTAATAAAATCACTTCTGATTTGGATGCTGTAATTTTAGGGATGCACGCTAAAGTTGACAATCCCGAATTATTGGAAGCGCAGCAAAAAGGCGTCAAAATATATTCTTATCCGGAATATGTTTACGAACAATCTAAAAATAAAATTCGAGTTGTAATTGGCGGAAGTCATGGTAAAACAACCATAACTTCTGTGATTTTACATGTGCTAAAAGAAGCATCGCTCGATTTTGATTATTTGGTTGGGGCACAATTGGAAGGTTTTGATACAATGGTTAAGATAACCGACGAAGCACCGCTAATTGTAATTGAAGGCGATGAATATTTATCTTCCCCGATTGACCGAAGACCGAAGTTTCATTTGTACAATGCTAATATTGGATTGATCAGCGGAATTGCCTGGGATCATATAAATGTGTTTCCAACTTTCGATATTTACTTGGAACAATTTGCTTTGTTTATCGATACAATTCAAGCAAACGGTAAATTAATTTATTGCGAACAAGATGAGGTGTTGAAGGAAATGGTGGAATCTCATCCTACTACTATTGAAAAAATTGCTTATGGTTTGCCTCCTCATAAAATCGAGAACGGAGTTACAAGTTTAATCTATCAAAACCATGATTATCCTTTACAAATATTTGGCGACCATAACCTTTTAAATGTTGAAGCTGCAAAAGCGGTTTGTTTGGAATTGCAAATTAAACCGGAAGTTTTTTATAAAGCTATCGGAAGTTTTAAAGGTGCCGCAAAACGTTTAGAACTCATCGGTAATAATAAGCAAACTAATATTTACAAAGATTTTGCGCATTCGCCATCCAAACTTGCGGCTACAATTAAAGCAGTTAAAAGCCAGTTTCCAAACAGAAGGTTAATAGCTTGTATCGAGCTGCATACTTTTAGCAGTTTAAACAAAGCATTCCTTAAAGAATATTCAGGAACGATGGATATGGCGGACGAAGCAGTTGTTTTTATCGATCAACATACTTTCTTACAAAAGAATGTTGAACCATACGCATTAGCTGTTGTAAAAGAGGCATTTAACAAAATCGGCTTGCAGTATTTCACTGATCCGATATTGTTGTTCGATTATCTTAAACTGTTGAATTACAAGGAAACAAACTTGTTATTGATGAGTTCGGGTACTTTTGCCGGCACTGATTTAACCCGTTTTGCTAAAAAAATTTTATAGGGAGATTAAATCTTTCACAAAATAATAACTAAACTTTATAAGCGACGTATAAATTCACATAATACAAAATTGCTTTAAACTAATAAGTAAGCTATATGAAGTCTCTAGGAAAAAAAATTAGGTTGTTACGTCATCAAAAAGGTTGGAGCCAGGAAGATGTTGCCAAACAATTGGATATCTCCATTCCGGCATTTTCTAAAATTGAAACCGGCATCACAGATATTAACTTATCCAGGTTGGAACAAATTTCGAAATTGTATGAAATGACAATTGTGCAATTGTTAACCTTTAACGATGCAGAGCAGGAACAAAAATCAGTTTCTGATATGGAAGTTATCCAGAAAAAACTTGTTGAAAGAGAAGCAGAATTAATTGAGTTGCAAAAGAAGGTAATTGAATTGTACGAAGAACTGAGAAGGCCACGAGCTATTGCATAAGTAAAATTACAATTGTAAATTTTATTTAAAAAGGTAGCGCATTGTAACATGCCGTTTTCCAAACTTAACATTCATAGCTTCATGCAAGGCTAACATTTTAGTGTTAAAGTCTCCAACCCAAGATAGTTCCAATTCAAAGTATTGATTTAAAGGATAAACATATTCTTTCAGCTTGATAAATATGGCCGATTCTAAACCGTGCTTTTGAAATTTTTGCTTAGTGCCCATCACAACCGCCCGCATCCGGTTTACGCCCCGGTACCGCCGGTATAGAAACTTTAGCTTGCCAATCAGGTTTAATTTGCCGTTAAGGCCTTTGATCATCTGGTTGGCGTCGGGTAAAATAAGCGTAAATGATGCAGGTTCACCGTTAACGTAAGCAAACCAAATTAGTTTAGGGTCCAAAATAACCTTCATTTTTTCAAAGGTTTCTAATATGGTTTTATTGTTGATTGGTGTAAAACCTTTAAAGTCGTGCCAGGCGTCGTTATAAATCTCCATAAAATCCGCAGCATAAGCAGCAATATTTTTTGTCTCCAAACTTTTAAACTCGTATCCGGGTTTTTTGGCTACCCAATTCGCTATCTGCGTAAAACGTTCGGGAAAGGGTTTGTACACTTCTAAATGATTAGTTATTTGTTCATAAAGGGTATAAAATCCATAGTGATCAAAAAAAGCCTTGTAATAGGGATGATGGTAATTCATGCCGTAAGACGGAGGAGTAAAGCCTTCAATCAATAATCCCCAGAAAGAATCGTTCTCCCCGAAATTGATTGGCCCGTCCATCGCCTGCATCCCTTGCGCTTTCAACCAGTTTTGGGCAGTATCAAAAAGCTTAAAAGCAACAGCTTCATCGTTAATACTTTCAAAAAAGCCAATCCCACCTGTGGGCTGGTCGTCCTGATATGCTTTTTTTTCGTTGATAAAAGCAGCAATACGGCCAATTAATTCGCCTGCGTCATTTTTAATAACCCACCTGGTACATTTTCCATGCTGAAAAAAATTGTTTTTTTGAGGGTCAAAAATAGCTTCAATAGTTTCATCCAATGGGCAAACCCAAGCTAAATCATTTTGATAAATGATCTTCCCCGCTTTTAAAAACTCTTTTTTGCTTTTAATATCTTTTACTTCCGTGGTAACCATTTGTAATTGTAATCCGTATAAACTTAGTCGAGCTATAATCAACGTAAAATAACATATTTTATATTAAATATTATTCTACGCAGCTTGTGCAATATAAATATAAATCCCACAAACAATTGTACAAAAGTCGAGTTTTAACCACAAATACGAGCTGGATCGACAAACTTATATTTTGACGTTTCCATGCTCGAACTTTTACATGAAAATAACTTTCAAACTTTAAAATCCGCTTTTAAACAATACCCGTATATCCCCTAAAAATCAACTGTTAAAACTATTAAACAACTAAATTATCATGGAAATTTTCACAAAAAAAGATGATCAGCTTCTTACTTCTCCGGAAGCAGAATCATCAAAAACAATGCAGAGGAGACAATTCCTGCGTTATGCCGGTGCAGGTACTGCAGCCGTAGGTTTATTTGCTGCTGAAGCTTGTAAAAAAGATAGGAATTCTTTTACAGGTGTTTATCTTGGAAGCGGTGATATTGGCATTTTAAATTATGCTTATGCGTTGGAGCAACTGGAAGCAGCTTTTTACACGCAGGTGGTAGCTAATGCTGCTTTTACAACTCAGTTTAGTGCAGATGAGCAAATTTTAATTACTGAAGTGCGCAACCACGAAGTTTTACACCGGGAATTTTTTAAAGCTGCTTTAGGTGCAAATGCTATTGCCAGTTTAGGTGTTAATTTTAGTTCTATCAATTTCTCAAGCCGTGCGAGTGTTATTGCATCTGCAAAAGCTTTTGAAGATTTGGGCGTATCTGCTTATAATGGTGCAGGTTATCTTATCCAAAACCCAACCTATTTAACTTTGGCTGGCAAAATTGTTTCAGTGGAAGCGCGTCATGCTGCTTACTTCAGGGATTTGGTTACTCCAAATACATTTGTAGGACAAGATGTAGTTAATGTTGCCGGAAATGGATTAGAGTACGACAAAACCCCGCAATATGTATTGGGAATGGCCAGTGCATACATCACTACACCAATTAACGCAGACGATCTACCTACCTCTTAAAAAATCATTATCATGGACTTATTAAAAGTAATTGAAGAAATAGAAAAAGTTGACCCGGATTTTCAGGACAAAATTAGTCCGCGCCGTGCAGCTATCAAAAATATCACCAGCTTTGGCTCAAAAGTGGCCGTTGCTGCTATCCCTTTTGCTTTAGGCTCTTTGTTTAAAAAAGCTTATGCACAGCAATCAACAGCTACAATTGTTACTGTGTTAAATTATGCTCTAACCTTAGAATTTTTAGAATATAATTTTTATAACACTGGTTTAAATGGTACTTTAAGTACTGGTTTAAAAGCAACAATGAGTGCTAACGAAGTAGCTGGTTTAAATTTAATCGTAACGGATGAAATGCACCATGTTACTTTCTTGCAAACTGTAATCACATCTTTAGGCGCTACACCTTATACTGTTCCTGCCAAAGGATATGATTTTACTGCAAAAGGTACGTTCCCAACTGTATTTACCAGCAGTGATACTTTCCTTGCAGTTGCCGAAACATTTGAAGATACTGGCGTAAGGGCATACAAAGGGCAAGCACCTGCTTTGTTGCGTAATAAAACTGTATTAACTGCAGCTTTGGATATTCACTCTGTTGAAGCACGTCATGCTTCTCACTTGCGGATGTTACGTCGTGCACGTGGCGCATCTGTTAAACCTTGGATCACTGGTGCTAATGATACTGGTATTGCCGCCGTAAATGGTTCTTATGCAGGTGAAGATAATGTAATGCAAGGTGGCCTCGATGTATCAACAGCGTTATCTGCCTATAACACAATTGCTGGTGCAAATGCAGTTACCAGTGCAACACAAGCTTTTGACGAACCTTTGGATATGGCTACTGTTGTTGGAATTGTTACTCCATTCTTTGCTTAATTAAAGAATCTGAATATCTTTCCTTAAAAAGGAGCGAAAATTTCGCTCCTTTTTTTATGCCATAAAAACAGTATCAGTAATTGATAACCTGTTCTTCTAAAGATGCAGGTACTTCCCTCCATTGATATTTTTGGTTACGTAACTGCGGTTCAAAACCCGCTTCTATAATTGCATCTTGGATGCCTTTAGCTGTAAAACGATGTGGTGCACCTGCTGCCGAAACGACGTTTTCCTCGATCATTATTGAACCAAAATCGTTAGCACCAGCTTGTAAACACAATTGGGCAACTTGTTTTCCAACAGTCAACCAGGAAGCTTGTATATTTTTAATGTTTGGCAGCATGATCCTGCTTAATGCAATCATCCGGATGTATTCATTGCCGCTTACATTGTTTGTAATACCACGCACTTTCCTCAACAAAGTCCCGTCATCCTGAAAAGGCCAAGGGATGAAAGCTACGAAACCATAAGCTTCTGCCGGTTTTTCGGCTTGTACTTCACGTATCCAAACCAGATGTTCGAAGCGTTCTTCTAAAGTTTCTACGTGCCCGAACATCATAGTTGCAGAACTTGGCAGGTTTAATTGGTGTGCTGCCCGCATGACATCCAACCATTCTTTCCCGCCACACTTTCCTTTGGAAATTAAACGGCGAACACGATCATTTAGAATTTCTGCTCCTGCTCCGGGAAGCGAATCTAAACCTGCTTCTTTTAAGGCAGATAAAACTTCGTTATGTGTTAATTTATCTAATTTGGCAATGTGCGCAATTTCCGGCGGACCTAAAGAGTGCAGTTTTAAATCCGGGTAAAGTTTTTTCAGTTTAGAAAATAAATCAACGTAAAACTTTAAACCAAGATCCGGATGGTGACCGCCCTGAAGCAACAACTGGTCCCCGCCAAATCGGAAAGTTTCTTCAATCTTTTGTTTGTAAGTTTCAATGTCAGTAATATAACTGTCTTCGTGTCCCGGCCGACGAAAAAAGTTACAAAACTTGCAGTTGGCAATCCAAACGTTCGTGGTGTTTACGTTACGGTCGATTTGCCAGGTAACTTTGCCATGTGGCACTTGAATTTTTCGCAACTCGTTTGAGAT
>CAZZVO010000065.1:0-15962 GCA_964657505.1 uncultured Mucilaginibacter sp. | reverse complement strand
TATCGGTCGATTCTTTTCTTCTGCCGATAATCAGCGCACAAGGAACCTGGTATTCTCCCGCAGGAAACTTTTTGGTGTACGAACCCGGGATTACAACAGAACGTGCTGGGACAAAGCTTTTATATTCGGTTGGTGTTTCTTTTGTAACATCAATAATTTTGGTTGATGCGGTTAAAACCACATTTGCACCCAAAACGGCTTCATGCTCCACATGCACACCTTCCACCACAATAGCACGCGAGCCGATAAAGCAATTATCTTCAATAATTACCGGTGCAGCCTGGATTGGTTCCAACACGCCGCCAATGCCAACGCCGCCGCTTAAATGCACGTTTTTTCCAATTTGCGCACAAGAACCAACTGTTGCCCAGGTGTCTACCATCGTACCTTCATCTACATAAGCACCAATGTTTACGTAAGAAGGCATCAGGATAACACCTTTAGCCAAAAAAGCACCGTAACGTGCTAAACCGTGGGGCACAACGCGTACGCCAGCTTCTTTGTAATTGGTTTTGAGCTTCATTTTGTCGTAAAAAACAAACGGACCAACTTTAATTTCTGCCATTTCCCGAATCGGAAAATACATAATCACAGCTTTTTTGATCCAATCATTGATATGCCAACGGCCGGTAATGAGTTCTGCAACTCGTAATTTACCTTTGTCTAAGTCATCAATCACGCTTTCAATAGCAATAATATGTTCTTTAGAACCCATTAAAGTACGATCAATCCAGGCGTCTTCAATCAGGTTTTTAATATCTGCGTACATATTGTATTTATCTTATAGTTTATTTAAAAATTAATTTAAAATCCATTGCTGTTATCCAACAAAAATGAATTTCTGTTGGGCAAACATAATAAAAATTGAGGTTTTAAATCCTTGCAAATACAGGCAAACTAATTTTGTCCGGCCAAAAATTAGCTGGTTAAAAAAGAGTTGAAATTTTTGCTTGTAGAAATACAAGCCAAGCAAAAGAAAATTTGGAGAATAAAAAGCTATACAGGAACTTCAGGCTAAATGTAAACTTAAAGGCATTTATTAATAAGTGCCAGAAGTGTTGGTTCGATTACACAATTTTTGTTTACCGGTACACTAACACCATTTTTTTTACAAATCTTATAATTATCCTCATCATCAACTGTTACATCAGCTTCAATGCTCATGTCTTCATGTTTGATCTCGTTTTTAACAGATATTTTAATCAATTCATCGTTGTAGGTAAATACAGAACTTTTCATAATCACAGATAGTGTTAGCTATACAAAATTTGGTTTTTTTAGGTTATACTTATATCAAAGGAATTGGTTACAAGCATTTAGAGTATAAAGCTATTAAATCCTTATTAGTTTTTAAAAAATTTGTGAGAAACTATAGTGATTGCTTGATGCGAATTACGTTTTTACGAATTAAAAAGACGAATTGCTGATAATATTAATTGTTTATGCTGATTTTACTGAGATTTTTTGTGAGATTACTTCAGATTATCAAAAAAAATTAAATTAGAGATATAAAAAACCATTATTTAGTTAAGCATACTATTTTAAACTAAAGGAGACGTTTATGGTTTCTTAATAGAATTATTTCCAAAAAATGGCAGAAAAAGAAAAGTTAAGGATCGATAAATATTTGTGGTCTATCAGAATATTCAAAACACGAACCATGGCTGCCGATGCCTGTAAAGCAGGCCGGGTTAAATTGGAAGGCCAAAACATCAAACCATCCCATGAAGTTAAAGTTGGCGAAACCTATCAGGTTAGCAAAGGGATAGAAAAAAAGGTTTTAAAAGTGACCGGTTTGTTGGAAAACCGCAGCGATGCAAAAACGGCTATTCAGTTTTATGAAGATTTAACACCAGTGGAACAGACCTACGGTTATAAATCTGTTTTTGAAGCACCGATGATCAGGCGCGATCAAGGTGCCGGGCGGCCAACTAAAAAAGACCGAAGGGAAATCGACGATTTACAAGATGGCTTTTTTGATCAGCCTAAACCATAAACTTGATGCTTCTTTTATCGCACTAAATTTTGTGTGGTAAAAGAAGCATTAGTACTTAATATTCAAATCCGAAGCTATCCATTTTTGAAAAGCACCTTGCGCTTCATCGCGCAATAATTGTATGGCTGGAAGTTTTCGTTCCGTAGGTGGAAGATCAATTTCTTTGTAAATAAACTGGTCATCAAAAGCAATTGCTGCGGCATCAGCTTTAGTATTGGCATAATAAATTTTGTCTAAATGTGCCCAGTAAATGGCGCCAAGGCACATTGGGCAAGGTTCGCAACTGGTGTAGATCACGCAGCCTTCCAGGTTGTGCGTTTCTAACTCCTTGCAAGCTAAACGGATAGCAGAAATTTCTGCATGTGCAGTCGGGTCTTTCTGCGGCACTACTTTATTCGCGCTCCGGGCGACAACCATTCCTTCTTTTACAATAACAGCACCAAATGGGCCGCCTTGTCCCTGCTCCACATTATATTCGGAAAGCTGGATAGCCATCCGCATAAATTTTTCATGGTTTTGTTGTTCGTCCATTTTTTCAAACATTAAAAAACCCCGGTTTGGCCGGGGTTTAGTCACTCAGGTTTTCTAATTGGTATAAGTATTATTTTTTGTCGGTTTTATATTTGTCGTTCAATATTTTAACCACATCGTTGGTTACATTCAGGCTTTCATCACCAAATAAAACAGTCGGGTTAGCTTTAGAATAAGTTAAAATCAGCTTATAACCTTTTTCTTTAGCGTAACCTTTTAGAAAGTCGGCAATTTTATCGTACAATTTAGCATTTTCTGCTGCTTGTTCCTGCTGGATTTGCGCGCTTGCATTCTGGTTGTACGTTTGTAATTCCTGCTGTTTACGTGCTAAACGTTGTTCGGTTGCAGCGCGCTGATCGGCACTTAAAGTAGCCGCGCCTTTTTGGTATTCGGCCACTTCCCGCTGAAAAGCCTGACCCTTAGAAGAAACATCAACCTGCGCCTTTTTGCCTTTATCTTCCAGGCGGCTGCTCATATCTTTAAAGTAATCGTATTTGCTCAGCAAAGAATCAGAGTTAACATAAACAATTTCTGCTTTTTCTGTAGCTACCGTTGTGTTTTTTGCAGGAGTTGTGCTTGTAGTTTGCGGCTTTTGGTTACAGGCAACTGCCATGGCGGCAATTGCTATTCCTAAAGCTAATCGGGATACCGTTATTTTCATGTTATTTTAAAAATTTTGACAAAGATAATCTTTCATTACAAGTATCCTAATGATTTAGAAACCGTGTTTTCCAGAGCTGCTTTTGTTAGTAAAAAGAGCGGCTATCTCAGCTTAAAATCGTATTTTTGAGGGTTAATGTTTGATATAAATTTATGAGCGAAACAAAAGAATTAATAGAAGACAGATCAAATTATTCTGCAGATAATATCCAGGTGCTGGAAGGTTTGGAAGCCGTACGAAAACGGCCGTCCATGTATATTGGCGATACGGGCACAAAAGGTTTGCACCACTTGGTTTACGAGGTGGTTGACAATTCAATTGACGAAGCACTTGCCGGTTATTGCGATACCATTAAAGTAACCATATTAGAAGGCAATTCTATTTCTGTAACAGATAACGGACGAGGTATCCCAACTGGTTTTCACCAAAAAGAACAAAAATCGGCACTGGAAGTCGTGATGACGGTTTTACACGCCGGTGGTAAGTTTGATAAAGATACTTATAAAGTTTCCGGCGGTTTACATGGCGTGGGCGTAAGTTGCGTAAATGCTCTTTCTACCCACTTAAAAGCTTTGGTTTACCGCGAAGGAAAAATTTTTACACAAGAGTACGAGCAGGGAAGGCCGATGTATCCGGTTAAAGAAATTGGCGAAACGGAGAAACGCGGCACGACCATCATTTTTTCTCCTGATGCAGAAATTTTCAACATCACCACAGAATATAAATACGATACCATTGCTGGCCGTTTACGCGAGCTGGCTTATTTGAACAAAGGAATCCGACTTTCGTTAACCGACGAAAGGGAAACCGACGAAGCAGGTTTGCATCCGTTTGAAGAGTTTTACTCAGAAGGAGGCTTGAAAGAGTTTGTTAAATATTTGGATGGCACACGCACTTCCATCATCCCGGAACCTATTTATATTGATGGAAATAAGCAAGGCATTCCGGTTGAATTGGCTTTGCAATACAACGAAACTTATACGGAGAACGTCCATTCCTACGTAAATAATATCAACACCATTGAAGGTGGAACACACGTTGCCGGTTTCCGCCGTGGTTTAACACGTACTTTAAAGGCTTATGCTGATAAATCGGGCTTGTTAAAAAACGTAAAAATTGAAATTACAGGTGATGATTTCCGCGAAGGTTTAACAGCTATTATTTCTGTAAAAGTGCAGGAGCCGCAGTTTGAAGGGCAAACCAAAACCAAGTTAGGTAACAATGAGGTAATGGGCGCAGTGGATATGGCTGTTGGAGAAATTTTGGGTAATTATCTGGAAGAAAACCCAAAAGAAGCCCGACTAATTGTTAATAAAGTGATTTTGGCTGCTACGGCCCGTTCTGCTGCCCGAAAAGCGCGCGAAATGGTGCAGCGTAAAAACGTAATGAGCGGAACTGGTTTACCAGGAAAGCTCGCCGATTGCGCTGATAGCGATCCAGGTAAATGTGAATTGTTTTTGGTTGAGGGAGATTCGGCTGGCGGAACGGCCAAACAAGGCCGCAACCGTCATTTCCAAGCGATACTTCCTTTACGGGGCAAAATCCTGAACGTAGAGAAAGCGATGGAATACAAGATCTACGAGAACGAAGAGATTAAGAACATGTTTACTGCGCTTGGTGTAAGCATCGGGACGCCGGAAGATGATAAAGCTTTAAATCTGGCAAAGTTGCGTTACCACAAGATTGTGATCATGACGGATGCGGACGTTGATGGTTCACACATTACCACTTTGATCCTGACGTTCTTCTTCCGTTATATGAAAGAACTGGTCGAATTTGGTTATGTGTATATCGCTGCGCCACCGTTGTACCAGGTTAAAAAAGGCAAAGAATTTCAGTATTGCTGGGATGATACGCAACGTGATGCAGCCGTGCAACGCTTAAAAGGCGGTGGAAAAGAAGACAGCGTGCACATCCAGCGTTATAAAGGTTTAGGGGAGATGAATGCCGAGCAATTATGGGAAACTACCATGAACCCGGATACCCGCACTTTGCGCCGCGTAAACATTGATAACGCTGCCGGTTGCGACCATACTTTCTCCATGTTGATGGGTGATGAAGTGGCACCTCGCCGCGAGTTTATCGAGAAGAATGCGAAATACGCTAAGATTGATGTTTAAATTATAGTGCTAAAAGAAGTATTGAAACCCTGTTCATTTTGTTAGACAGGGTTTTTTGTTTTAAGATAGAATTGGTATGATACAAAGAAGTATTAGATGGATTACAAATCCCAACCATCAGGAAACAATTTTTTTGCTTTTTCAAATACATCAGCGGGCAAAACTTTAAGTTATATTAGCCATGTAAAAGCTAATAGTACAATATACAATCTTTGCAAACATTGAAACCGGAGGTTTACATGAAACAAACACTACTATTTTTTTTGCTGATGCTTGAAGCACCTTTTTTTGCATTAAGCCAGGCCAACCCACCACTTTGGAAAACGCTGCCCGAAGTTCCTCAACTTCCAAAAGCTGACGAAAGTGGCCTTGCGCCGGTAAATAGCATAAACTTGTTTTACGCAGTATTTAATAAGGCGGGCAAAGATCCGGTAATTTTGCTGCATGGCGGGTTTGTAAGTTCAGATGTGTGGGGGTTTGAAGTACCGCGTTTGATGAAAACACACCAAGTAATCGTGGTTGACAATCGGGGACACGGAAGGAGCACTATGACAAGCCAGCCATTCAGTTATAAGTTAATGGCCGGTGATGTACTTCAACTAATGGATTATTTAAAAATCAAAAAAACATCCATTATCGGCTGGAGCGACGGCGGGATTATCGGCATGATCCTGGCAATTGAGCATGCCGATCGGATTAATAAATTGTTCACTTTTGGGGCAAATTACAACCAGGCCGGTTATAAAACTGAGGAACCTGATTCGGTACAATCTGCTACATTTATGGCCAGGGCGCAGGAAAATTACCACAAGGTTTCGCCTACACCCGATAACTTTACAGGGTTAAAAAAAGCAATTGGCAAAATGTACAGCACAGAGCCAGACTTAAAACCCGAACAGCTTAAAACGATCAAGTCACCAACGGTAATAGCTTACGGGCAATACGAACAATTTATTAAATCCGAACATTTTCAAGAGTTGGCAAAATTAATTCCTCATGCAAAACTTGTGGTTATCCCAAATGTTGGTCATGGTGGCCCTTTGCAGGATCCAGTACGTTTTCATCAGGCAGTTTCCAGCTTGCTTAACAAGCACAATTAAGGAGGTAATCGGCTTTGTAAATCTTTTACTTTTTTAAAAAGTAGATTCGTTTATTATACACCCTTCAAAACCATTTTACAATTTCCATAATCAATTACGCCCTTATATTGCGTCAAAATATCTCCACCTAAAACACCTAAAACTGGTGCAATTGCCAATTGTTGGTAAGCAATATTGATGGCTGATAAATCTACAACTGCTACTTCCAAACTTGGAATACAGAACTTGCCGATATAAAAATCCAGAATCTCGGCAGTAAAAGATTGCATATCATTGGTGCCTAAACCAGTTGTTAAATGTCCGGAATCTTTCAGTTCTTTTTTGTGGATGAGATCTAACAACAACGTTTTATCAAAAGCGGTTTTAGAAGCGCCGGTATCCAAAACTAATTTAAATGTTTTTTTAAACACGGTTACTTGCACCAAAATATGGAAACCGTTTCCGTTTAAATTGATCACTTCTAAGGGAATACTTTTTTTAGGCATCGAAAATAAGTTTACTTCAACCTCAACTTTTGAAAGCTTATGGTTGGATGCGAAGATAAAAATCTAACGCTGGGTATTTTTCTGCGGAAAACCTTTCTTCGATTTTAGGGTGATAAAAACAGCATTTATATTTTTTGGCGGATGCTTCTTTTATCGGATAAAAGTTGTTGACCTTCTTTCAAAACAAGCCACAATAATTGAGGTTGTAACATCAAATAAATTAAAGCAAAATGGCATTTATAGAATCAAAAAACGGTACTTCGGCACCAGTTAAAATTTTTTATCAGGATTTGGGTCAGGGAAAACCTGTTGTGTTGATACATGGTTGGCCGTTGACAAGCGATTCCTGGGAATATCAGTTGAACGAATTGCCGGAACATGGCTTGCGAGTTATTGCTTATGATCGCCGTGGTTTCGGAAAATCTGACAAGCCTTGGGGAAATTATGATTACAGCACTTTAGCGGGCGATCTTAAAGCTTTGTTAGACGAGCTTGATTTGCGCGAAGTTACCCTGGTTGGTTTTTCTATGGCTGGCGGCGAAGTGATCCGTTATTTAAGTTTATACGGCAGCGAACGTATTGCTAAAATTGCATTGGTGAGTTCGATTATTCCTTATATGTTGAAAACCGACGACAATCCGGAAGGTGTTCCGCAGGAAATGTTTGACGAGTTTGAAACGCAATTGCGCGATGACCGTCCGAAGTTTTTGACCGGTTTTGGCAAGCAGTTTTACAACGATAGTTTGTTAACGCCTTCCGTAAGCAGCGAAACGTTGGATTGGACGCAAATAATGGCTTTAACCGGAAGCGGAAAGGCAACAATAGAATGTATGAAATCTTTTTCTACCACAGATTTTAGGAGTGAGTTGAGTTCGATCAAAGTTCCCGTTTTAATTATTCATGGAGATGATGATAAAACGGTGCCAATTAAAACATCCGGCGAAGAAGCGGCAAAGTTGTTGCCACAAGCGGAATATATAGTTTACGAAGGTGCGCCGCACGGCTTGTTCATCACTGAAAAAGAAAAATTAACTACTGACCTCGTTAATTTTATCAGCAAGTATTAATAAAAAAAGTATAGTAAAAGAAGCATCCCGGAAAATCTGTGGATGCTTCTTTTATATAGGTAAATTTGTTTAAAAAGGATAACCGATAGCCAAATTGAATACCGGGCTATTTGATGAAGTATTAGGCGTAGAACTGTAAGGTCTCATGATCGGAAAGCCCAGATCAGTACGCAAAACCAATACACTTGCATCAAACCTCAATCCAAAACCAACATCAGCAGCCATTTGGTTTAAAAAGTCTTTGCCAAAAGTGCCGCCAATTTGATGCGGTTTAGCATTCCACACGTTACCGGCATCGGCAAATAAAGCACCGTAAACAATGCTGAACAATTTTGGCCGGTACTCTAAATTACCTTCTAATTTTATATCACCAGATTGATCTGCCAAAAAGCCGCCCGTAGTTCCGTAAATGATAGGATTAACCGAACCAGGGCCTACGGAACGGGCACGAAAACCGCGTAAACTATTTGGGCCGCCAATAAAAAATTGCTGGCTGTAAGGTAAAATTGTGGAGTTGCCGTATGGTAAACCTGCACTGGCAATTAAACGGGCAGCAATTTGGCTGTTAGGCCCTACTTTATGAAAATACCTGAATTCATTTTCTAACTTAATATATTGGTTATACGGTGTTCCGAATAACGTTTTTACTTTTCCGCCTAAAGTATCGGCTCCGGTTACTAAGCCAAGAATATTTCCTGAGAAGCTGATCCGGCTATTGTAATAAACCGTGTTGGTACGATAAGTTTCGGTTGTATTGGTATAAGTATAACTGTAGGAAGGACCGAAAGTAAACTGTGGGTCTATAACGTGTTTTAAAGCAGGGTTACTGGTATAAATAGGGCTATTGGTATAAGCAGTATCAACACTGGCCGGTTTAACATAAGTAACGGTTAGCAGGTTAAGCTCGTGAGATCGATGCGTGTTTTGCCTCCACTGGTAGCCGAAAGAGCCATTGAAGGAGTTCAAATTATATAAGCCGCTACGGTTTACAATGGAATAACCTATTGAAAAATTGGTGCGTGGAATGTAAGCATTGTCGGTTTTGAAGTTAAAAGGACTGATAAAACGCGGCCAGGAAAGTGTTGTTTGTATACCCACTTGTGATAAAGGATGGCCACCGCCAAACTCGCTAGATACCTGTGCATCTGTACTACCAAATAAGGTAACGGTCAATAACTCGGCACCTTTAAAAGTATTTCTGTTACGAAAATTTAAATTAAGCTGTGTGCCATTGTAATTGGCGGAAGTAGTTCGGCCTAATACATCAACCGATAATGATTTTTTGGGAAACTGGGTTAGAAAATAGTAAACATTAAGTTTTGGTGAATCTGTCGAAACATCCTGGAAGTTGTTCTTTACATATTTAAAAGGCCCTAAATTGATAAATCTGCTTAATGATTTATTATGGTCTGAGCGGTTGTAAACACTGCCCGGCTGCAACTGTACCGAATTTTTAAACACAAAAGGCTTAACTGTTACCTTTCTTTGTACTACATAGTAATTGTTGTATTTGACTGCACGGTCGAGCATCAAAGCAGTATCCCGTAAAGAATAATTAGGATAAACATAAATATTGTTGATCTTGTAAATATTACGTGCTTTGCCAGGGGTAGTATTCACAACTCTCATCAAAATATCAACCTGATGCGTACCTATGTTTGTACTATCAGTAGTTGCAATCAAATCCTCCGCAGCAAAATAATAAAAGCCTTTTTCTTTTAGGTTAGCGTCAATTCTTTCGCGTTCAGCCTTGATCACATCCAAGTTGAACTTGTCACCAACTTTTAATAGACTTTGTTTGGCAATACCGGCGATAGCAGTATCTAAATTATCTTTTTCTGTTGGGAATGAAACTTTTCTAATTGTGTAACCAGGACCAGTGACAGCCGTGTAAACCGCGGTTGTTTTTTTACTTTTTGTGATAGTATCACCAGAAACTTGGGCTTGAAAGTATCCCTCGTTTTGTAACCTGTTTTGTAAAATCTTACTGTTTTTATCTAAATCAACCGCACTTGCTAAAACAGGCGGTTCTCCTTTGGAATGCAAATAATGTTTAAGCCCTTTTTTCTTAGTGGTTTTGGTGATATTGTAAAGATAAAGTTTCGGCCTTAAACCAAGTATTGTCGCATTTGGTTTTGGCCTTAGCAAACCAGCTAATTCGCTGCTTAAAGCTGTACGGTCGTTCTTCTTAATCTCTTTGTTAACTATATTTACCTTGCCGCCAACGTAAAGTGTTTGTCCGCCGGTTAAGTATTTGGTATTGCTGCAGGCATCTAAAAAAACAGTGATAAACAATAAATATCTTATGGGTTTGGTCATACTTTTAATTTGTAGATTGTTCTTTCTTTTCCTTCTTATCCTGTTTCATGCGACGGCGCATTTCCTTTAACTGTTCGGATGATTTGAATATTTCTTTAAACTTATTGTAATCAACAGTAAACGAAAAACCAACACCTGTTTCTACTACCTGGCCTTGTATTACAATGTATTCATCTCTGCGGTAAGCGCGTAAAGCAAAGCGGCCGTCTTTAGTTAATTTGTAGCCAACCGTTACATTACCGGCAATGGTACTTGCTTTTTGTCCGGGTTGATTTTGACCTTCCAGGTTGAAATTATTCCCGACAGAAACAGAAAGCCTGTCATTAAGGAAACGTTTAGATAAAGCCACATTTAGGTCTGTTCGATTTTGTGCGGTTCCAGTTGAATAATCTTCTCCGGAAGTTAAACCAAAATTCAAATCAACTCCTGCAATAGAATTTCCAACCAATTTATTTAATTGATCGGCTAATAAGCCACTCACACTATTACGCACGTAGCCTTCTGCACCTGTGCTACCACCTGAACTTTGCAACGGGTTATCACCAATAAAGTGCCCTAAAACAAGTACTCCTAAAACTTGCTTGTTCAACTCGTTTGGATCCTGTCTGATCTGTGCCAAGCGGGCGTTTACATTATTAGTAACATCGGACGAAACGGTGTAGTTACTGTCTGGCAAAATAATATCAAACGTGATGGTCGGCTTTAACAACTCGTCTTTCAGATTGAGGTTTACATTAAAAGGAAGCTTTTGCTTGTACTGAGTTTTTTCGGTTTCAGAACTTAACTGATCTTCTACTAAATCAATTGGCGGAACGTTAGCTACGTTTACGGCTGTTAAATCAATATTCGCACTGGTTGGATCGCCGGTCCAGGTAATGGTACTGCCTTGTTTAAAAGTAAAATCGCGTTTTACAGGTCCGTAAGCCAAAGCATACGAGCCGGAATTCACTGTATAAGTACCTGTTAAATTTGTTTTTCCACTTGGGTCTATACCTGCGTTGAGCTGTGCTGCACCTTTAATATGCACCACATCACCGTTGCTTTCGTCAACAACAATATTAAAATTAGCGTTTTTATTAATGGTGATATTAGCAGAAACATCCAAACCGGTAATATCTGATTTACTTACAGAATCGCGTTGCTTGGCCAATAGTATCGAATCTAATTTCGGCGCACTTCTGTTCACAAATTCTACCACGCCTTTTCGATCTTCGATGCCAGGATCGCTTTGTGGCAAAACCAAGGTTAAATCAGTTTTATCATTTACAGAAAGCGTTGCATCAACAACAGGCTTATTCATGTCGCCTCGGATTTTGATCCGGCTATCTAAGTAAAGTTTTCCGTAGTAAAGTTTGTTGTCCTCCCGAGTTGAATTGATTACCCTAAAATTATTGGTGTTAATATCCAAGCTAAACTTAAAATCGGTGAAGGTTTTTGTATAAACCGAACCGTTTATAGTTGCTTTATTTCCCGCAGAATCAACTAATGAAAAATCATTAAACGCAATTCCGTCTTGGTTAAAACTGATTTTCTCATTGTCCAATTTAAAGTAGGAGTTAAGCATAGAAACATTAAAACCGACCTTATTAAAGTTGATATCACCGTTTACATTTGGCGCAGAAGGCGAACCCGCAATTTTAATCTGACCGCTTATATCACCGGTTGTATTACGCAAACTTCCTAAAGTAAAGCCTTCGATGCTTTTCATGTTTAGTTTTACTATATTCAGGTTGAGGTCGATATTGTTATCCGGCTGATTTGTATGATACAAACCGGCCAATTTTACCTCGTTTCCTTTTCCGGTAATATCTACATTTGCAGCAAAAGTATTGGCTTGTTGATTGTTTACCTTTATGGCGATATCACCTAAAGTATCGGCCTTAAAGTTGAAATCTTTGATTTGAAGATCGGAAGTAACAACCGGACTTGCAGCAAAATTACTGATCAAAGCATTTCCATTAATCATACCACCAACTTTTAAAGAGTCTTTTTCTGCAATATGGGTCAAAGTTTCAATCTTGAAATTTTGAAAAGTAACTGCAACAGGACCATTTAATTGTGGCGTGGTACTGTTGATACCTAAAGTTTGACTATTGCTGGTAATATTAAAGTTACGTGCAAGAATCCCTTTCGAACCAAATTGGATAACATTACTTGCATTTACTGTCCAAGGCGTATAATCTAATACTAACCCATTTTGCAATAAGCTAAATTGATATTGATTTGTTAAAGCTTGGAACACACCGGCAATTTTGTATTGCTCTTTCAGGCTTTTATCTTTTACACTAACATTTAAATCCAGTTTATTATTTTGTGCACTACCGCTGATGCTTGTATTGAGTAATTGTATGGATGAAGTTGCAATTTTATCTACCGAAAGTTTGTAATTCAATGCATTGTTTCCGGTGTTAATAGCGAGTTTAAAGTTGCTGATTTGGTTAGTACCATAAATTGTATTCGGGATTTCTGCGTTCAGTACCAAATCATTTGCATCACTATTAAAATGTCCACTTAATTTAACAGGGTCTAACTGTTTTAAATCCGGTGCAAATTGTGTTAGAAGCGGTGTTTTAACAATGGTAGCTTGGAAAGTAAAATTTTGTGGCGAATATTTTACTTTGGTAGTTGTTGTGCCTGTGTTGTAATATTTATTGATGGTAGCTTGTAAAGCTGTGGCAACTTCGGTCAGCTTGTATTTACCGGCCATTTTTGCCGATAATATTTGTGATTTTATTTTTAAAGTGGAACTATCTGCATTGGCTGTAGATGCAATGCTGATAGAATCTAATTGAATACGTTGTGCTTTTTGTACAACTAATAAATCTGTAATTTGTACTGTGCCATTTAAATAATCAGGATCGGCAGTTGGGATATTAGCTACAATTTTACCATGTAAACGAAGCTCGCTACTTGCAAAATGTAATCGTTGCAAATTGATGCTATCTAAATTTAAAGTTGCATTTATTGCAGGATACTTATTGTTCATGTTCACTTTGGCATCCAGTGCATAATTGATGTTCGGGTCTTTCATCCTTGCATCTGCATTGATCAAACCATTTTTGGCACTTACTTTCAATACCAAATTTCTATATACGTAACCTTTAACATCAGCTCTAACTACATTGCCTTGTAAAGTTGCGTTTGCATTTTTGACACTTGTTCCCGAACCTTTTACTTTAGCATTTAAAGTTAAGCGGCCAATTGTTTTTTCCTGTTTGATTAATTTTCCAACGTTAAAGTTATCCATCTTAACATCAGCTGTATAAACCTCACTGCCTTTTTTGCTTCCGCTGCTCATCCCGGCACTTGCATGGATATTGCCATAGCTGGAACTCAATGCCAGGTTAGTATTGAAGTTTTTGATGCTTCCTTTAAACGTCCCTTTTAAAGCCAAGGCTTCTGGGATACGAACGCTGGACGGCAAAGAACCTTTCGGTGTTAAACGTGCAATATCACGGCCGGTTGTGCTAAAGTTTTTAATGTCGAGATCAAAAAATGCTTTGTTTACATCCGGTAAACCTTTTAAATGTGCGGAAGCTGCAATTTTTGTTTGCCCTAATCCGGTAACCGTCAAATCCTGGATCGTAAGGTCATTTACCTTGCCCGAAACTTTTCCGTTCACATTTAATTCGCCGTTTGCATTGCCTTTGAATGGAGGAGTTGTGGCGAGTGAAGGAACAAAATTTAACACATCTTTGAATGCCAACTTGCTGTTAGCAAAATTTGCGTTTAATTGCAACTGACCTAAATTGTTGCTGATGCTTGAAATCGAAGGATATTTTACTTCAATATAATCCCTGATAATTGTTCCCGGCGTTTCAAGGTATAGGTTTTTTAGGAAAGACTGTTTTTGTCCATATAAAAATGTGGTATGAAAATTTTTGATCTGTACGCCACTTTTATCAGCAAAAGCAAACTGGTTGATCTTACCAGAAATAGTTGTCGGGCTGTACAAAATGTCATCAGCATTTACGTTCAAACCTTTTAAATTTAGGTGCATGTAATCGATGCCACGCGCAACTGGTTTTGAAGCATTGTTATCATACTGGATATCGTTATCTGCAAAAGCAACTTTGCCTAATTTTACTGTCCAGCCTTTTTCTTCGGCGGCAGTTTTCGTGGTCGTGTCTTTATCAACTGCTTTTTTGGATGCTTCTTTTACCGTACTTTTTATAGTGGCAGCAGTTGCAGGTTTTCCGGTTGCCAGTAGAGCTTTGGTTTGGTTTAGCTCAATGTTTTTAATTACAACACGCTGGTTTTTTAGGTCGATACTATCCAAATCAACCAAAAGTTTGCCCAAATCAACTTTAGTTTTTAATGCTGAAGCTTCATTAAGATAATCAACTTTAATTCGGTTTAAATCGATTTCTCCTAATTTCAAATCGTAGTTTAATGGTTTGGAGGAAGCCGTGTCTGTTGATGCTGTTTTTACTGCCGATAAAATCTCATGCTGAATAACTTTGGCATTAACATCAGAAAGCGTAATCTTCGGAACCGTAAACTTCATCTTGTCCATATCAAAATCCTTGATATTAGTATCAAAATGGCCTAAGTTAAAAGCAACATCATTACCCGAAACGGCATCATTATATTTGATTTTAATACGATCGAGGTTGATTTTATTGAGGGAAAACTTCATCGAGGCTGTATCATTCGGACCGGGCTGTTTTTTCGGTCCGCTTGCAAAAGCCTTAATAATATAGGAGAAATTAAACGCACTATCCGGCATCGTACGGTTGATGTGCGAAGTGATGCCTTGTAAATTAATCTCGTTTATCTCTACCTGATTATCAAGTAGTTTAAGCAAACTGATGTCAACTTTCAGCTTTTCTCCGGCAAGTAATGTATCCTTTTTTTGGTCTTCAAAATACACATCATCCAACACAATTAGCTTGGGCAAACCCAAAGAAATGTGCCCGATCCTAACCGGTGTGTGTATTTTACCTTCTAAAAAGCTTACTGCTTTATCTTTTACAAAATTTTGTACGCCAGGCACTTGTATCAAAACAACAACAAGCAGGATAAGTGCAATAACACTTACAATAATCCAGAGTACAACTTTAAGAAATATGCGTCCGTATTTTTTCAAAATTTTTCTATGCTGATTATATATGATGGTTAAACATCTAAAAACGTGCCTTTACTCATCTATTGATACCAAAGTACCTGAAAATAGTTTTCTTAAAAAAATAAAAAGCAATGTCATATTATACGATGCTTTTCCACATTCCGGTACTGCAAATATAGTTTTTGGTAAATTTGCTGCACATACTTCTCTTATGCCCGATTTTTCTCATTTACATGTGCACACCCAGTTTTCTTTACTGGATGGAGCTGCCGATGTTACCAAACTTTTTAAAAAAGCCAGTGCCGATGGCATGAAAGCAATGGCAATAACGGATCATGGAAACATGTTCGGCGTGTTCAAATTTGTTGCCGAAGCCGCCAAACACAATGTTAAACCAATTGTGGGCTGCGAGTTTTATGTTGTAGATGATCGCCATAAAAAACAATTTACAAAAGATAAAAAAGACGTACGCCACCATCAGTTATTACTCGCCAAAAATGCCGAAGGTTACAAAAACCTCATTAAACTGTGTTCATTGGGCTATATCGAAGGCTTGTATAGCAAGTGGCCGCGTATTGATAAAGAGTTGATCTTAAAATACCACAAAGGTTTAAT
>CAZZVO010000064.1:0-16120 GCA_964657505.1 uncultured Mucilaginibacter sp. | reverse complement strand
TTTGATGTCCTGCGTATAAATATATTTATTCCCAACTTGATGAACTTCTACAGGAACATCATACTTTACGGGAAGCGTTACCGTTTGCCGGATAACAATTTCGGGATTAAAATACATCGTCCAGCCAATAATAATCGATAAACCAACCTGACCAACAATTTTAAAACGACCAGCTAAACCCTCTTTGTTCTTTTTGAAAACCTTGATATAATCATCCAGAAAACCAACAATTCCCATCCAGATCGTGGTGATGATCATGAGGATGATGTAGATGTTATCGAGTTTGGCCAGTAACAAAGTTGGGATCAGGATTCCCATCAAAATCATGATTCCACCCATGGTTGGCGTTCCCTGTTTCTGCATTTGTCCTTCCAAACCTAAGTTTCGAACGGTTTCGCCGACTTGCTTTTTCTGTAGATATTTGATGATTTTCCCACCAAAAACAGTCGTAATAATCAACGAAAGTATAACCGACATAGCCGTGCGGAACGAAATATATTGAAATACACCAACGCCCGGGATGTTGTGGTTTTTGTACAAGTAGGTAAACAGGTAATACAGCATCAGTTCATCAGTTTAAATTGTTCTGCCAAAATCTGTTTATCATCAAAAGGATATTTTACACCATTTATTTCCTGGTATTTTTCGTGGCCTTTGCCAGCCAGTAAAATTATATCGTCGGGTTGTGCCAAATGGCATGCTGCTTTTATCGCCTCTTTTCTATCAGTTATGGCAAATGCTTTCCGTTGCTGATCTGGTGTGATGCCGCTTTGCATATCACGAATAATTTGGTCGGGATCTTCAGAACGCGGATTATCGGAAGTTAAAATTACTTTGTCACTCCAATCGCAAGCAACTGTTGCCATTACTGGGCGTTTGGTTTTGTCCCGATCGCCGCCGCATCCGATCACGGTAATTACCTGTTCGTTTCCTTTGCGGATATCTTTTATTGTACTTAATACATTTTGAACAGCGTCTGGCGTGTGGGCATAATCTACAATTCCGATTACTTTGTTAGAAGAAATAAAATAATCAAACCTGCCTTCAGCTCCGGCTAACCGACTTAATGCAGTTAAAACGCTTTGCTTTTCCTGACCTAATAAAATTGCTGCACCGTAAACGGCCAATAAATTGTAAGCATTAAAACTGCCAACCATTTTAAACCAAACTTCCTGTCCATCGATATTTAAAAGCAAGCCACCAAACTGGTTTTCCAAAATTTTTGCTTTAAAATCGGCCATGTTTTTTAAGGCATAAGTTTTTTTATTGGCTTTGGTATTTTGCAGCATCACATTTCCGTTGCGGTCATCCAAATTTGTGAGGGCAAAAGCAGTATCGGGCAATCCATCAAAAAATGCTTTTTTAGCTTTTATGTAGTTATCAAAAGTTTTATGAAAATCGAGATGATCGTGCGTAAGATTAGAAAATAGCGCACCTGTAAATTCCAGTCCGGTAATTCGATGTTGTACCACGGCGTGCGAACTTACTTCCATAAAAGCGTATTCACAGCCGCGTCCTATCATTTCATTCAACAATTCGTTTAAAGCAATTGGATCAGGCGTGGTATGCGTTGCCGGAATTACATCTGCATTAATCCGGTTTTCTACCGTAGAAAGCAATCCGCATTTGTAACCTAATTCTCTAAAAAGCTGGAAAAGTAAGGTTGCAATTGTCGTTTTGCCGTTCGTGCCGGTTACGCCGACCAATTTTAGTTTTTGGGAAGGATGACCGTAGAAGTTGGCAGCCGCAAAACCTAAAGATTCGGATGCATCTTTTACCTCGATAAAAACAGTATTGGGGTTTTGGTTTTGCGGGATTTCCTCGCACACGACAGCAACCGCACCGGAAGCAATTGCTTGATCGATAAAACGATGGCCGTCAACCAAAGTTCCTCGCACAGCAAAAAACAAACTTCCCGCAACAACTTTTCTCGAATCAAAAACAAGCGCAGTAATCTCCTGGTCCGGTTTTTTTAAACCAGTTAAATCAGTAATTCCTACGCATATTTCCTTCAATAACTTCATTCGAGTTCGAGTACTATTTTAGATCCTTTTGGTATGATGCTTCCCGGCCCAACCGATTGACGAACAACCGTTCCGCTGCCGATTACCGCAATTTTATAACCTGCATTTCCCATGATAAACAAAGCATCGCGCAAACCCATTCCGACTGTTGATGGAACTCCTTTTTTAGCCGGTGTTTCTGCTGAAATCCCTTCATTGGTATCGATAGCAGATTCGGTGTTTTTTGCTAAAAGCGGCTTCATATTCAGCTTGACATAAACCTCTTGCTGTGCTTTTTGCTGACCAATTTTAATTTTAGGCGTTTGCATATTAGCAGCCACACGAATAGACGACGCCTGGTTTAAATCCATATCGCTGGAATAAACGCGATCAGCAATTTCCCTAAAAACCGGACCCGAAACTAACGCGCCGTAATAGTCACCTTTAGGGTCATTGATCACAACAATCATAGAATATTTGGGTTTCTCTGCCGGAAAATATCCTACAAAAGAAGCTTGATATTGGCGTTTACCTTTATAACCACGGTTGGCATCGGCAACCTGCGCCGTTCCTGTTTTACCCGCAATGTTATATAAAGGATTATAAACGATTTGCTTTCCGCTGCCTTCAGTTACCACACCGGCCAACATCTTTTTGATTTTGCTCAAGGTTACATCCGAACAAATTTTATCTTTAATTACCCTTGCTTGAAACTGCTCAATTGGGTTGCCCAACCTTCTAATTTCTTTTACAAAAATTGGTGCAATGTATTTACCGTTATTGGCAACTGCGTTATAAAACGACAGCATTTTTAAAGGCGTTAACTGCATTTCGTAACCGTAAGCCATCTGAGGCAAAGTCATGTTTTTGTTCCAGCTTCTGTTTTCAGGGTTTTTAATGACAGGTTGCGCTTCTCCTGGAATCTGCAAACCCAACTTTTCATTCAGGTGCCAATCGTACAAATGATCTGTAAATTGAGACTGGTTTTCATGATAAGCATTGTTCACTAAAAAAGCTACTGCAGCATTAGATGATTGTTCGAATGCTTTTTTTACCGTAACAATTCCAATGCTTCCGTGAGAATCCTTAATCATGTGACCCGGAATTTTATAAAAACCTGTGTTTACCATCGTTCCTGTATCCACTTTATGATCTTCCAGCAAAGCCATGTAAGAGGCCAGCTTAAAAGTAGAGCCGGGATCCTGGTTACCGGCAATGGCATAATTAAATTTTTCCTGATAAACGCCTGTAGATACTTTAGTATAATTGGCAACGGCACGAACTTCTCCGGTTTGTACTTCCATTAAAACAACTGCACCGTGATCCGCATCGCTTTTAATTAATTGCTTTAACAAAGCGCTTTGTGCCACATCCTGGAAATTAACATCCAACGTGGAAATAATATCTGCGCCTTCTTTTGGGGCGATTTCAAAATCATCATTCACCGGTTTCCAAACGCCACCCGCAATTCGCTGCATTAAACGTTTGCCAGATTCTCCATTGATAAAAGAAGCATAGGCACCTTCTAAGCCGACACCATTTTTAACATTTTTATTTTTGTAACCAATAGTTCTGGCTGCGAGGGAACGATAAGGTAAAATCCGTTTATTCTCTTGCAAAACGATTAATCCACCGCCATATTTGCCCATATTGAAGATCGGAAATTTCTTGATCAGCTTTAAATCCTGAAAAGAAATATTACGTTTAATAAGCAGGTAACGAGAACTGTCGCGACGGCCATTACGCAGGTAACGCGAGTAATCCCGGGAAGATTTATCACCAAAAAAAGAAGACATTTTCATGGCGAGCGAATCTACTTTTTCGTAAAAAACTTTATCGTCTGCAATAGCGCCATCCACCATATCCATGTGCAGTTCATATTCCGGTACCGAAGTTGCCAGCATACTTCCATCATTCGCAAAAATATTTCCACGGGCCGCCTCAACATTAACATAGCGTATCGAAAGGCTGTCCTGCATGGCAGCCCATTTTTTACCTTGTAAAAACTGCACACGGCATAATTGTACCATTACTGCTGCTGCGAACAATACGATCAGCCCGAAAGCCAGATAAACGCGAAGCAGTATATTGGTCCTAATGCTCATCTTCTTCTGTTACCGTTAGTTTTTGCGGAGGTTCTACCGAAGTTTTTAAACCTAAAGTGTCTGTCCGTTTTTGCACTTCTGTTAAAGTACTTTTATAGGATAGTTCGGCTTTCGTTGTTTTATAGTCCCAAGTCAGTTCTTTTACCTGTTTAGATAATTTATCAATATCGCGGATATTATTTTCGGCCATGTGCCGGTTAGCGATGTAGATCATCGCCAAAAAAGCCACAAAAAATATGAATGGCAGCATCCGGGTAGCGGCTTCGGTAGAAACCACACCTTTTTTAAAGAACAAGGTGAAAAAATTGTTAGGAATTTTACCGGCGGCCGGTTTTTCCTCCACAATCAGTTCCTTCTCCAATTCTTCTTCTTCCAGAATTTCTGCCCTTAAACGATTTGTCATCTTTTTACAGCTATCCTTAATTTAGCACTGCGTGCACGATTATTTACTTTTATCTCTTCTTCGGATGCGGTAATTGCACCACGACTTATTGCATCAAACGGTTTCTGATCGTTTCCAAAAAAGTCCTTTTCTACCTCGCCCCGAAACTTTCCTTTGGCGATGAAATTTTTTACCAAACGATCTTCCAGTGAGTGGTATGACATTACTACTAATCGTCCGCCCGAAATCAAAACTTCTGCCGATTGCAGCAAAAATTCCTGTAAAGCTTCCAGTTCCTGGTTCACTTCGATGCGCAAAGCCTGGAAAACCTGCGCTAAATATTTATTTTCTTTTCCTTTCGGGATGATGTTTTGAATAGCACTTTTTAGTTCAGCAATCGTTTCGATTGGCTGATTTAATCTGGCGGTTACCACTGTTTTTGCCAGTGTTTTTGCGTTTTGCAATTCGCCGTACATGCCAAAAATGCGGTGCAAATCTTCTTCACTATAAGTATTGATTATTTTTTTAGCCGTTAAATCTCCGCCCTGGTTCATACGCATATCCAGATCAGCATCAAAACGAACAGAAAAACCCCGGTCGGCCTGGTCAAACTGGTGCGAAGAAACGCCAAGATCGGCCAAAATCCCATCCACCGGAATAGCATCATGCAAACGGCAGGAGTTTTTCAAGTACCTGAAATTCTGCCCGATAAAAGTAAAACGTCCATCCTCGGGTACATTCCGTTTAGCATCTTCGTCCTGATCGAAACCCAGCAATCGCCCACCGTCACCTAAATGATTTAAAATTTGTTTAGAATGACCGCCGCCGCCAAAAGTTACATCCACGTAAGTGCCTTCTGGCTTGATAGCCAATGCATCGATGCATTCCTGCAGCATTACGGGCGTGTGGTAGCTATTCATTTGTTTTGTTTGCTCTGTTGCCCATTACTTCTTCGGCCAGTTTGGCAAAATTTTCTGGTTCATTATCTAATTGTTCGTCGTAAGCATCTTTTGCCCAAACATCTATTTTATTTAAGTTCCCGGCCAAAACCACATCTGTTCCGATACCGGCATAATCCAATAAAGACTTCGGGATCAACACCCTTCCAGCCGTATCCGGTATTATTTCTGTTGCACCACGGGTAAAGTATTTGATAAATTCCCTGTTCTTTTTTTCAAACTGGTTCAACTTGCTCAACTCGTCCAATATCAACAACCAGTCTTTTCGCGGGTAAATCACCAAATGTTTTTCAAAGCCACGATTAATAAACAACCCTTCCCGTTCAGCTTCGGGAAGCTGTTTCTTGAGGTTGACCGGTATCATCATCCGGCCTTTCGCATCAAGCTTACAATCAAACTCTCCCAAAAAATAGGACATGCTTTAGGTTGGGTAATATTTAAGTAAGTAAAAGTAAAAAGTTTACCACCTTTTACCACAATTTCCCACTAAAAGTTATCAACAAATTTTTTTAGGCCTTTTTTGGAAAGTTTTGGGGGAAGAACGCTTCTTTTATCGCATTAAAAATCAACAGAAACATGAGACTAAAGTGAATGTTGAAAGCTCGGAATTATCTAAATAATGGAAGTGAGATTGAAATTATTTGGATAACATCGGTTCGAATCTTTAAGGAGAATTAAGCGTTAAATAAAAATGCCCTTCCTGATAATAGAAAGGGCATTTTGTAAACTCGAAATGGAGATTCAATTAAAAGCAAAAGCCGAATTAGGCCGATTTTCTCAAACTATATCAGAATTTCTCATTTACTAATCCCAAAGATTCATCAATTCTAATTCATTGATATTTTTAAAATCAGCCGTGTTACGGGTAATCAATATAGGGTTACGTGCGATGGCTGTTGCTGCAATAATAGCGTCAGGCAGTTTAATTCGATTAGATTTGCAAATGGAGATTGTACTTTTTACAACCATGTCATCTAAACAAAAATGACGCTTACATCAATAAAATCTTCCAGCGTTTATAAGCAGCTACTGAAGTATTAAATCTAAGAACCTCAATTTTTGTAATTACAGAAATATTCGGAGTTTGATCAATAATAACATTCAGCAGTTCCATACCTTGCTTTGATATTTTGTTGTCTAAATACCAACGATAACGTTGGTATCTATTAAATGTCCCTTTCCCATTCGCTTCGGCTTTGGGTTATAGAATCTTGCAAGCTGTTATACTCTTCGTCTGATAAGTTTAGTGAACCTGCAAATTTTTCAGATAACTTTTCGTTCGGTTCTGTTATTTTCTTTAACACTTTAACAATATCCAAAGCTTCAATATCTTCTATAAGCTTGTAAGCTTTATCGTTGTTAATCTGAAGTAAGATCGTTTCCATATTTCAAGTCTGATTAGAAAAAGTGCACGCTTATTATCTTAGCTACTCAATTAAGCTTAAAAAAAGAAATGCCTATAAGTGTACTTCTTACAGGCATTTACATTTATCGTACCCAGCGCCGGAGTCGAACCGGCACGGTTTCCCACAGGTGTTTGAGACCAGCGCGTCTACCAATTCCGCCAGCTGGGCATTGCTTTTTTAGCGGGTTGCAAATGTATTCAAACTCTCCTGTATTCGCAACAAATATTTTCTCCGATAATAAATATCCAGGATTTTTTTCAAAGCGTCCTCTTGTTCTGACTTGGATTTATTAATGAAATCGTTTGTTTGTTGCGCTTCTTCAACATTTAATTGCGCCGATGCTTCTTTTACCGATGTATTTATTTGATTGATAGTTGCTTCATCCTCAGCATCCATTACCTGCTCGTTTAGCTCCATCATCTCCATTAAAAAATCTGGATCTAAAGGATATTTATCGCCTTCGGCCAGTAATTGGTGCTCCCGTAAAATATATTCGGTACGTTTTGCAGGATCGGATAAAACCTGAAAAGCTTTATTATTCAGGGTTGATAACTGCAAAACTTCTTCCTGTTTCTCTGCACTTTCTGCCGCATAAAAATCCGGATGATATTTTTTGCTCATTGCATAAAACTTTTTTTTCAGTTGTGCTACGTCCAACTCAAAAGCTTCGGGCAAGTCGTAAAATTCAAAGTAATTCATTTTTAGGCTGAATTATTTGTTAATCACGTGGCGCAAAATATCGTTCCCGTAAACAAAAACCATCAAAGCAATTAAAATGCAAAAACCTACAATTTGTGCTTTCTCCATAAATTTATCGCTTAATGGTTTGCCTTTTATCATTTCGATAATTAAGAACATAGCATGTCCGCCATCCAGCGCAGGAATCGGCAGCAAATTCATCAAGGCCAAAGCCATCGATAATAAGCCAACTAAACTCCAAAATTTAGCGGCATCAAAATGACTGCCGAACATCGTTGCCATCGTTACCGGACCGGCAAAAGCACGGTTTGCTTTGATTTGCCCGGTTGCAACGCGGCCAATTCCTTTTGCGTTATCAGAAAAAGTTCCCCAAGCTTTAGAAGCACCAATCGGCAGCGAAGAGATAAAGCTGTATTTTTCTTTTGCAATAACTGGTTCATCGCCTTTTGCAGCAAAACCAATTGTACCTTGTGCATTTACATTAGCTGCAATCTTCAAGGTTTCATTGCTTCTTTTAACCTCTAAATTTACTTGCTTATTTTTATTTGCTTTGATTAAAGACTGGAACTGATCAAAGAAAACAATTGGCTGCGAATTAACAGACTTAATACTATCGCCTTTTTGCAAACCTGCCTTTTGCGCATTACTGCCGGCAACCACTGAATCGACCATAAATTTACTGCGCAATTGGATAAACTCACCAATCCCATAATCTGCAACTTCGTTATAAATATTTCCGGGAACTGTAATGTTAATCAACTTGTTATCACGATCAACCGTTAATTGGGAATTTCCCAAAAGTACTTTCGAACTGATCAATTCTTCAAAACGGACAATCTTTTTACCGTTTACAGCAGTAATTTTATCTCCTGCTTTTAAACCAATTTCGCGGCCAATAATCCCCGGAACAATTCCGTATTTTACGCTTTGGTTTGGAATATAACTTTCACCATATCTGATCGTTAGCATCCAGAAAATAAAAATTCCGAGCACAATGTTCACGGTTATACCAGCCAGCATTACAATTAAACGTTGCCACGCAGGTTTAGAACGAAATTCCCAAGGTTGCGGCGGACCGGCCAATTGCTCGGTGTCCATCGATTCATCAATCATCCCGGCAATTTTTACGTAACCACCCAATGGCAGCCAGCCAATGCCATATTCTACACCTTTGTAATTATATTTAAACAGACTGATGTTCCAGGCATCGAAAAAAAGATAGAATTTTTCTACTTTAATTCCAAAAGCGCGGGCAGCGAAAAAATGGCCGGCTTCGTGCAAAATTACCAGGATTGACAGGCCGGCAATCAATTGGCCAATCATAATTAAAACGTTCATATAAAAATCTTTCTTTTGTTGATGCTGTTTTTATGCACCTTTTTTTAATAATAAATTTTGGGCTAACTTTCTTGTTTCCAAGTCGGTATGCAGGTAATCATCCAATCCTGGTTGTTTGTGGAGATGGATTCGCTGTGTACATTCTTCAATTAAATCACTCATCCCCAAAAAACTAACCTGCTCTTTTAAAAAACCGGCAACTGCAACTTCATTGGCAGCGTTAACAATGCAAGGCATGTTTCCGCCGGTATCTAAAGCCGCAAAAGCGAGTGCCAAATTACGGAAAGTTTTGAGATCGGGTTGTTCAAAAGTAAGATACGGAAAATCTGCAAAGCTGAAACGTTTGAAATTATTTTTTATTCTATCAGGATAAGTGAGCGCATATTGAATGGGCAGTTTCATATCCGGCAAACCCATTTGTGCTTTTACAGAACTGTCTTTAAACTGAACCAACGAATGAATAATCGATTGCGGATGCACAATTACATCAATCTGATCAGCTTCCAAATCAAATAACCATTTCGCTTCGATTACTTCCAAGCCTTTGTTCATCAGCGAAGCAGAATCAATCGTAATCTTTGCGCCCATCACCCAATTTGGATGTTTCAAAGCTTCGTTTTTGGTTACTGCGGAAAGGAAAGCCGTATCTTTTCCGCGAAACGGTCCGCCGGAAGCTGTCAAAATTATTTTTTCTACGGATTGAGGTTCTTCTCCAGCCAAACACTGAAAAATGGCCGAATGCTCAGAATCAACTGGCAAAATTTTTACATTGTATTCTTTGGCCAATTTCATCACCAATTCCCCGGCAACAACCAGCGTTTCTTTGTTGGCTAACGCGATGTCTTTTCCTGCTTTTATAGCTGCAATAGTAGGTTGCAAACCTGCGAAACCAACCAAAGCGGTTAGTACCAAATCAATTTCGAACGCGGTAACCATATCTGTAATTGCCTGGCTTCCAGCAGATACTTTAATTTGAGTGTGTTGTAATGCTTCTTTTACCGTATAAAATAAGTCGTCCCGACCAACCACAACATATTCCGGCAAAAATTCTAAAGCTTGTTTGATCAGCAAATCGGCATTAGATTGCGCGGTAAGCAAACACGCCCGAAAAAGCGTTGGATTTTCCCGAATTACCTGCAAAGTTTGCGTTCCGATACTGCCGGTTGAACCTAAAATGGCAATACTTTTCACAGGTTTTGGTTTGATGTAAATTGGTTTTCTTGTGGATGGAAGTAAATATTTGGCAAGTTTAACTGGTTTTGATGTGGCACAAAAATCTACAATAAAATATAACTTTCCAACCCATCTGCAATTATCCGGTCGTTTGTCAATCGCGGCACTTTATTTTGTCCGCCTAATTTGCCTTGCGAACGCATGAAATCAATAAAAGCATTCTTGTTTAATGTACGAATTTTGAGCGGTTGCAGGATGTTCCCTTTAATCAAATCTGCATAATAAATATTTTTTAGCTGCAAAACTGCATCTACTTTTTGACCGAAATCAGCAATATTTTTGGGTGGATTGCCAAATTCTATAAACCATTCGTGAAAAGGAAGTTGGTTTGTCGGAGGATTTACCTGCGGCGCAACCGTAAATTCAATGATTTCCACGCCTTCTTCAGCAGCAACTTGCATTAATGCTTGTTCCACTTCTTCGCCGATAACATGTTCGCCAAAAGCGGAAATAAAATGTTTGATGCGGCCAGTTACCAGAATTTTATACGGGTTGATGGAAGTAAATTTCACCGTATCGCCTAAACTATAACCCCAAAGACCGGCATTGGTATTTAAAATCAAAGCGTAATTCTGATCGATTTCCACTTCTTTTAGTTGAAGACGAATCGGTTTTTCATCAAAATAAGTTTCTGTTGGGATAAATTCGAAAAACATACCTGCATCGGCCAAAAGTAATAGTTCATTGCTTTTTTGCGAATCCTGGTAAGCGATAAAGCCTTCGGAAGCCGGATAAGTTTCGATCGAATCAATGGCGAAACCAATACTTTCTTCAATTTTTGCGCGGTAAGGCTGATAATTTACGCCGCCATAAACAAACAGTTTAAAGTTTGGGAAAATGTCTTTAATCTTTTTTCCGCCAGCTTTTTCGGATAAACGGTCAAAATACATTTGGCACCAGGGCGGGATTCCGGAAATCAAAGTCATATTTTCCGCAACTGTTTCCTCCACAATTGCATCCACTTTTGCTTCCCAATCTTCAATTCTATTTACATAATCGCTTGGCATCCGGTTCTTCAGCAGATATTTCGGAACATGATGCGCAACAATCCCGGATAACCTTCCTACAAAAATGCCAGCTTTGGTTTGCAAATCCGGACTTCCCTGCAAAAAGATCATTTTTCCATCGGTAAAAGAAGCATTGCCCGTTTCGTGGATGTAGTTGAGCAAAGCATTTCGCGCAGCGCGGATATGTTGCGGCATAGAATCTTTAGAAATCGGGATGTACTTTACGCCGGAAGTTGTGCCCGAAGTTTTAGTGAGATAAAGCGGTTTCCCCGGCCAAAGCACATTTTCTTCTCCGCAGACAACACGATCAATGTAAGGTTTTAACTCTTCGTAATCGCGGATGGGAACCTGTTTTTTAAAGTCTTCGTAAGATTTAATTTTTTCAAACTGATGATCTTTTCCAAATGCTGTTTTTACACCGGTTTTTATAAGTTGATGGAAAATTTGATCCTGAAACTGAACAGCATTTTTTCGCAACTTATTAATTTGTAACGAGACCAAAAAAGCAAAAGGTTTGCTCAATGCTTCTTTTATGCCCATAAATCAGTACGTTTCGGCTACGTCGTCGTCCACATCCAAATTGCTGTAAACCAATTTGCGGTAAGTTACAATCACCACCACGTTTACAAACGGATAAAGTACCAGCACACCTTTTCCAATCAGCATAAAACCAAGCGCAATAACCACCACGATCATGGCCAGCAAGGCCAATAAATGGATCATGTGCGATTTGGTGAGCAAACGGCTTTGGCGCAAAGATTCGAGCGGACCAGAATTATCGTCCACAATAAAACAGGCGCAAAACATGTAGCGGAGTGCAGCATATAAAATCAGCATAACTTCCAGTATTTCAACAATTTTCATCGTTTCCGGATAATTGTCCAGCCCTTTTTCTACCGCTAAATTGAGTGTTACAATGGCAAAAGCCAGGAAAAGGCAAATCGCAATAAAACTCATCACCATTTTGATGGAAGGGATTAATTGCGAAAACTCGAATTCGTAATATTCGCTGTCGATCAGCGTAAAAATTAACTTGTACAAACCTAAAGTTGCATAGGTTTGGATAATCATCAGCACCAAAAAAACCAAAAATTCGGTAACAGTATCATTGCTAACATCTACAAAAGCATTAAAAAATTGTACTACGCCCAGCAAAACGGTAACAATTGCAGAATAAATAATGATGGTTAAGAAGTTATTTTTGGTGACATTCCAAGCAGCTTTGAAAGTTTCTGCAATGGAAAAAGGATGGTACATAGTGTTAAGGATTGTTTAAAATTACCCGCTTCCAGAAATCCTGCATGAAACCAAGCCCATAAGCGGTTAGCTGAATAAAAGCGGCAAATATGCTCAAAAATGCAACTTTTGCTGATTTATTGCTAATCCAGGAGTGAAAAAATATCAACAAAATAAACATTGCCAGCAAGAAATTGCATAGTTCTGCAATTGGCCAGTTAAACAGGTTTGCAATCAGCGAAAAAATCAAACCTAACGTAAACACGGCCGGAAAAAAATGAACTGGCTTTAATCCCGAAGGAAAAAATTTGTAAATATTGATGCGCGCCCGGCCAAAAAAATGGATCTGTTTATAAAATTGTAAAAAGCTGGTTCGACGTTTATGGTAAACTTTTGCTTCGGAAATTAAACTTGTTTTGAAACCTAATTTGTGGATTCGGATGCTGAGTTCGATATCTTCGCCTAAACGTGTGATGATAAATCCGCCGGTTTTTTGATATACTTCTCTCGAAAAACCCATATTAAAACTGCGCGGATGGAAATCGCCGATCCGCTTTTCGCCGCCACGGATGCCGCCTGTTGTGAAAGGCGAAGTCATGGAATAACTGATAGCTTTTTGTACCGGCGTAAAAGAAATATGCGCCGCATCCGGACCGCCGTAAGCGTCGAGTTTTTGGGCGATTATTTCGCGGTTTACGATTTCTAAATAGTCTGGTGGAATGAGGCAATCGGAATCGAAAATGATGAAGTAATCGCCGTTCGCTCGTTCAAAACCGTAATTCCTGCTAAAACCTTGTCCTTCGTTTTGTTTGACGTAATATTTCAGGTCGAGGCGATCTGTAAATTCTACAATTACGGCTGAAGCATCTTGTATGGATCCATCTTCAATTACCAAAACCTCAAACTCTTTGTACGTTTGCAAAACCAAGGTTTCCAGGAGTTCCCGGATTTCTTGCGGACGATTGTAAAGCGGAATTATGACGGAAAAAAACATCAGCTAAAAGAAGCATGGGTTTGATAAAACAAATTTTCAGGTGATAAAAGAAGCATCAATTCAAATCGTTTTATCAATCTGGTAATTATTTCTTTCAGGAGAATTTCTGGAAATCATCTCCGCAACAAAACCCGTTAAAAATAGTTGAGAACCCAAAATTACGGCAACTAAAGCAATGTAAAAGAGTGTGTTATCTGTAATATTTCGAAATTTAACGTGGTTGGCAATATCGTATAATTTAGAACTGATTAGCCAAATGATAATTCCTAAACCAGTCAAAAAACAAAGCGTTCCCAAAGTTCCGAAAAAGTGCATTGGCCGTTTAGAAAATTTCCCAACAAAAAAAATGGACAACAAATCCAAAAATCCATTGATAAACCTACTGAAACCAAATTTGGTAACGCCATATTTTCTCGGACGATGTTCAACAACCTGCTCGGTAATTTTAGTAAAACCAGCCCATTTTGCCAGCACTGGAATGTAGCGGTGCATTTCGCCATAAACTTCTATATTTTTTACAACTTCTTTACGATAAGCTTTCAATCCGCAATTAAAATCGTGCAAATTTTTGATGCCTGACATGCTGCGCGTTGCCGCATTAAACAGCTTTGTTGGAATGGTTTTGCTGATCGGATCATATCGTTTTGCCTTCCAGCCGGAAACCAAATCAAATTTTTCCTGCTTGATTTTCCGGTACAATTCCGGGATTTCTTCGGGAGAATCCTGCAAATCCGCATCCATCGTGATTACTACTTCGCCGCGTGTTGCTTCAAAACCAACATTTAACGCTGCTGATTTTCCATAATTTCTGCGGAATTTAATGCCTTTGATAAATGGGTTTTGCTCGTAAAGCTGCTCGATCACTTCCCAGGAATTGTCGTTGCTGCCGTCATCAACCAAAATAATTTCATACGTGTAGCTATTCGCTTTCATCACCTGCCTGATCCAGTCCGTTAGTTCGGGCAACGATTCCGCTTCATTAAACAAAGGAATAACTACTGAAATATCCATGCGTTGTATTAATCGGTTTGCACCGCGATGCTTCTTTTATCGGTTAAATTATTGTTTTTTGCTGAGGAACGTAAACCGGCGGATCGTTTTTAAACAAGGCGCCAAATATCAGCGAAGCCAAAAACAACAGCACTACCACTATACCAAAACTCTGCACGAAACCTAAAATTCCTGACTTTTGCCGGTCGTTAAAATCTTTGCGTAAGCCTTTGGTTTCTTCGTTAATGTGCTGCTGACTAACATTTTGTCCTTTCCGGATTGCTGCTTTTACCGATTCAATTTTGTTTTCTAAGTTGATGTCGGTTTGAGGTTCGATTACTTTTGAGAACAGCAAAAATCCAAAGAAAAAGATGAGGTAAGAAGTTAAAAACATTACAAAAATACCGGAAGCTGCCTGCCGCAATTCCCAATAACCGCCAATTTTTTTGCGTAGACGAAGGCAAAGTAAAATGGCCGCAATTATGGGAACGATGTTGGTAAAAACCAGCGGACTAAAAGCGGTAACCCACAAAGGCGTGTTTACTTTAACCATCAAAAAGTAAGAAATTAAATGCAACGACAAAATAATTACGCCTAAAACAGCACCATAAATTGCACCTTTAATCCTGATTTGCCGGTTTAAATCCTGCATATAAATACCTGTTTTTTAAGAATTAAAGTTGCGCATGATTTCCAGAACCGGCAAATCAAATTCTGGTTCTACGGCATTTTCGGAAGTTAATTTTTTGGTTTCTTCCGAAGGATTTATATCGTAAAAGAAGCACATCAAAGGATAAAACAATTCTTTAATTTCTTCATCTTCCGGCAAACTGCGCGATACGTTTGCAATTTCTTCCACGCCGCTGTCCATCAAAATCTGATTAGCAATTACGGGTTCGTAAATGCGGTGCTCGTCCTGGAACTCATCTTCATCAACCAGTAAAAACTCGGTTAAATAATCGCTCAGTTCCGGCTCGATATCTTCATCTTCGCACTCATTTAAATACAATAGAACGTTTAGCATTTCGGTGCCGCGATCTAAAGTTTCCTCTTCGATTTTTTCCCATTCCGGCGAATCCAGGTAATCTTCATCCAGCTTTTTTACATCCGCACTGAAGAAGTTTACCAGCAGCAAATCGAAAAATATTTCGCGCAGATGTTCCATCTTTGGGTTCGAGTTGAAAACTTCGTCCAACGCGTTTACTTTCACTAAAAACGTATTCCCGGATTCAAAAACGGTCATTATTTCGCCTTTAAGCGGTTCCGTATAAATTGGATTGTCTGTTTTTATATATTTAAAAGCAGCTTCGATAGCATTTTTTATTTTAGGGTCGATCATCTTATTTCGAGTTATAAATTTGATTATTGTTGATGGTGAGCAAAACTTTTCCAGTCATTTCCTGCCCTAAAAACGGCGAATTGTAAGATTTGGATAGATTGTTTTCGCGCGAGTAAATCCAATTCATTTCCGGGTTTAACAAAACCAGGTTTGCCGTTTTTCCTTCGGTGATGGATGCTTCTTTTATGCCTAATATTTTACGTGGGTTGATGGCCATTTTCTCCACAATCAATTCTAAACTTAAACCTGCTTTTACCGCCAGCGAAAATGATGTTTGCAAACCGATCATGCCAAATTCGGCTACTTCAAACTCCACTTCTTTAAACTCGGTTTCGTGCGGTGTGTGCTGAGAAACTATGGCATCAATTGTTCCATCGCGCAAACCTTCCAGCAGCGCATTTACGTCTTCTTGAATACGTAGCGGCGGTT
>CAZZVO010000063.1:0-16228 GCA_964657505.1 uncultured Mucilaginibacter sp. | reverse complement strand
AGCTCCAGCAACCGGGAAAGTTTGGGTTAAAGTGATGTGGATATCGCCGGTCCCGGGAGGAAGGTCTACAATTAAATAGTCCAGTTCGCCCCACTCTGCATCATTAAACAATTGTTTTACGGCGGTTGAAACCATTGGCCCACGCCAGGGAACAGGCTGGTTTGGATCAGTAAAAAAGCCGATAGAAAGCAGTTTGATACCAAATTTTTCGATCGGTTCAATTCGGCTTTTGCCGTTTACTTCGGATGATCTTGGCCGCGCGCCTTCCAAGCCAAACATAATCGGGATAGATGGGCCGTAAATATCAGCATCAATCAACCCAACTTTTGCGCCTGTTTTAGCAAGTCCCAAAGCTAAGTTTACCGCAACGGTTGATTTGCCAACTCCGCCTTTTCCAGAAGCCACAGCAATTATATTTTTTACGCCCGGCACGCCAACATTTTTTGGTGTGGTTACACGGGAAGTCATGTTGATATGCAGATCAGCGTCTTTGCTTACAAAATGCAAAATAGCGTTGCGGCAGGCATTTTCGATCATGCTTTTTAACGGACAAGCGGGCGTAGTCAGCACAACTGAAAAGCTAATTCTATTGCCTTCAATTGCCACATCTTCAATCATATTTAAGGTAACCAAATCCTTTTTCAAATCCGGGTCTTCTACATAACTCAATGCTTTTAAAACTTCTTCGCGGGTAATACTCATTTATTTTGTTTAGGTTTTAGTACGATAAAAACAGCATGCCTATCATTTTGTTAAAAAAATAAACCTGCCGCAGAATATTGGCAGCGGAAAAGATTTTTTAGTTTTAACCAAAATTTACTGATGCGCCGTTTAAACCGTAAATATCTTAAAATCGGTCTGATTGTTTTCGTTTCCCTGCTGATACTTCTTTTGATATCCGGTTTGATCGCTTATTCTAAACGAGAGTCGTTACTTGCAAGTGCCGTTAACAAAGCTAAATTAAAAGCTAAAACCGAGTATAATTTAGATGTAAAAATAGGTTCAGCCAGTTTTGCCGGCCTTACAACCGTTAACCTGAAAGACATTACCATTGTTCCGTTTGACCGGGACAGCTTATTGCATATTACTCATTTTCAGGTAAGTGTAAAGTTTTGGCCGCTGCTGATTGGGAACGTAAAACTTTCTACAATCATCATGGAAGATGGCAAACTCAATTTAACCAGCATAAAAGGAGTACGTAATTATGAGTTTTTGTTTCGGAAGAGAAAAGACAGTACTTCCCGAAAATCTGGCGCTAACCTCGCCGATTTTGCGCATAATCTGATGACGCAATTTTTGTACAAAATTCCGGATGACCTCAACCTAAGCAATTTTGACATTTCTTTTCGGGACGATACCAACCGTTTAAATTTGCAAATACCAAAAGCAACTATCGACCGCGGAAAGCTTTATTCCACCATTTTGGTAAATAACGGTTACGCCACCTGGCACGTTGCGGGCAATGTAAATACGTCTAAAAAGAATGTTTCCCTTCAACTTTATGCGGATGGAAAAAAGGTTGAATTGCCTTTTATCCAGAAAAAATATGGGTTGAAGTTGAATTTTGATACCATCGGCACGGAACTGAAAAAAGAAGAGCAAAGCGGCGATGAAACGCAGATTTTCAGTTCGTGCTTCGTGCGGAATTTGCTGATCAATCATCCCAAAATTGCCTCAAACGATATTGTTGTGCCAAGTGCTTCTATCGATGCTAATGTTTTTGTGGGCGAGAATTATGTTTCGGTGGATAGTTCTTCCGTCATTCATTTGAAGAATATTTCGGCCAATCCGTTTATCAAAATCACTTTAAATCCAACTAAAATTTATGAACTGAAACTGCACACAGATTGGTTGGATGCGCAATCGTTATTTAATTCTTTTCCGGGCGGATTATTTGAATCGCTGGCGGGAATTAAAGTTAGCGGAAAGTTAAAGTACGGCTTGAACTTTTACCTCAACACTAGAGATGTGGACAACGTTCAGTTTGATTCGAAGCTGGAAAAAGAAAACTTTAAAGTGCTGCAATATGGAGAAACCGACTTGACCAAGCTAAACCAGGTTTTCGTTTATACACCGTATGAAAAAGGCAAACCGATGCCGCCAAGAACGGTTGGGCCAACTAACCCAAATTTTACGCCTTTAGAGCAAATTTCGCCTAATTTGCGCAACGCGGTGATGACTTCCGAAGATCCGTCTTTTTACCGGCACCACGGTTTTGTAGAAGAATCCATCCGCAAATCCATCGCCACAGATTTTAAAGAAAAACAGTTTAAACGCGGTGGCAGCACTATTTCGATGCAGTTGGTAAAAAACGTATTTTTAAGTCGGCAAAAAACGCTTGCCCGAAAAATCGAAGAAATATTAATCGTTTGGATTATCGAAAACAACAACGTGAGCACCAAAAACCGGATGTTGGAGGTGTATTTTAATATCATTGAATGGGGACGGAATGTTTATGGTATTGGCGAAGCTTCCCGTTATTATTTTGGCAAATCTCCTTCGGAACTGACTATTGGTGAGAGCATTTATCTGGCCAGCATCGTACCAAAACCAAAGTCTGGCTTATATTCTTTCGAGCCGGACGGCAGTTTAAAAGGCTATTTGCATGGCTATTTTAATTTAATTGGCCGGTTGATGGCTTCCAAAGGTTATACGCCTTCAGATTCCTCCGCTTACGGTTTTTATAATGTTCGGTTGCGGGAAGCTTTAAGGCCGAAAATGGTCGTTGCTGATACGCTTGCAACCGATAGTTTAAACCAGGAAGGCGAAGAAGGCGTTGGCCCGGTGCAGCACCTTAATTTTTTACAGCGTTTATTTGGCAAAAAAGACACGGTAGAAAAAGCAGTTAAAAAAGAGGTGCCTAAAAAGATGGCAGACACAACAGCCAAAACACCAAAAGAAATACGTATCGAAAAACGCGAACAACGCCGCCTCGAAAAAGAGAAGCGCAAGGAATTAAAGGATAAAGGGTTGCTGTAATTTTAGGTTGGTAAAAGAAATATTCGGTTTTTGATGCTCCTTTTATCGGCCTAAATTTTTGAAAGTAAAGTTTATTTTAGGAATTTTATTGTAACTTTTGCCCGAAAAAATTCGTCTTAAACCTAAACTTAAACCTCTATGTAAAAAAAATTTATTCTTATTTTTTTAGCTGCTTTTTGTTTTATCACGCCTGCTTTTACGCAGTCTAGCAAACAAATCTTTGAAAGCCCGAATTTAAAATCAGAAATCAGCAAACACAAAACGGTTGCTATTTTACCTTTTGATGTAGCAATTACCTACAAAAACAACCTAAAAACTTTAGCGACGAAGCCAATAAAGCGCAGGAAGCCAAGCTGTCTTCTTCCATCCAAAATAGTATGTACACTTACCTTTTGCGTAAAGGGAAAGATTATACAGTTGATTTTCAAGATATTGATAAGACTAATATTTTGCTGAAGAAAAACGATATGATTACCAAAATGGATGTGCTTACAAAAGATGAAATTTGCAAAGCATTAGGCGTTGATGCTGTTTTATCCGGAAAATATCAAATTGAACAAACAAAATCTGAAGCTGGAGCCATTGCCACAGCCGTAATTTTTGGCGGTTTTGGTGGAAAGACCGGAACCGGAAATTTAGTTTTAACTTTAAATAATGGTGCAGACGGTAATTTACTTTGGCGTTTTACCAAAACCTTAGATGATAATATTGCCACTTCTACAGATGATGTAGTAGAACATATGATGCGGAAAGTTGCCCGCAATTTCCCCTATAACAAGTAAAAAATTTATACGATGCTGTTTTTATAAACTTAATTTTGGGTTGGTAAAACAGTATTATCGTTTTTATCCAGCCCAACCTTCACGATCCAAACTTCTAAATTGTATCGCTTCGGCTAAATGTTCAATCTGAATATCTTCCGTTCCGGCGAGATCAGCAATCGTTCGGGCAACTTTCAAAATTCGGTCATAAGCGCGGGCACTCAAGCCTAATTTTTCCATTGCTTTTTTTAAGAGTGATTGTCCGGCTTCGCTGATTTTGCAAACTTGCCGTACCATTTTAGAACCCATTTGGGCGTTGCAATGCAAATCCGCGTGATCTGCAAAACGCTTTTCCTGGATTTCCCTGGCTTTGATAACGCGTTCGCGGATGATTTCGCTTTTTTCTGAAAGCCTTTCGGATGATAATTCTGTAAAGTTGACCGGCGTTACTTCTACATGTAAATCAATCCGATCCAATAACGGACCTGATATTTTGCTGAGGTATTTTTGTACGATGCCCGGCCCGCAAACGCATTCCCGTTCCGGATGATTGTAATAACCACACGGACAAGGATTCATGGAAGCAACCAACATAAAACTGGCCGGATATTCAACACTCATTTTGGCGCGGGAAATGGTTACTTTTCGCTCTTCCAGCGGTTGGCGCATCACTTCTAAAACTGTTCTTTTAAATTCAGGTAATTCATCTAAAAACAAAACGCCGTTGTGCGCCAGCGAGATTTCGCCGGGCTGCGGGTTTCCGCCGCCGCCAACCAGCGCTACATCAGAAACCGTATGGTGCGGCGAACGAAAGGGCCGCACAGAAACCAGCGCATCCGCAGCAGCCAACTTACCGGCAACAGAATGTATTTTAGTTGTTTCTAAAGCTTCAGATAAACTTAACGGCGGCAAAATAGAAGGTAAACGTTTAGCCAGCATGGTTTTTCCGGCTCCGGGCGGACCAATTAAAATAGCATTATGCCCGCCGGAAGCCGCAATTTCTAGCGAACGTTTGATGTTTTCCTGACCTTTTACATCCGAAAAATCTGCATCGTACAAACTTATGCTGCGGTAAAACTCATCGCGCGTATTAACAATTTCTTCTTCCAAAGGCTTGTCTCCGTTTAAAAAATCTACAACTTCAGTAATTGAACTCACTCCAAAAACAGCCAAACTATCTACAATTGCAGCTTCGCGTGCATTTTGTTTGGGTAGGATAAAGCCTTTGTAACCTTCTTTTCGTGCCTGGATGGCAATTGGCAACGCACCACGAATAGGCTGTAATCCGCCATCTAAAGAAAGTTCTCCCATAATGAGGTACTTATCCAGTTCTTCGTGCATAATTTGCCCTGAAGCAGCTAAAACGCCAATTGCAATAGTTAAATCGTAAGAAGAACCTTCTTTGCGCACATCCGCAGGTGCCATATTTACCACCACCTGCTGTTTAGGCATGTGGTAATTGCAATTTTTTAAAGCTGATTTAATGCGGAAATAACTTTCTTTGATCGCATTATCAGGTAGGCCGACAACATAATATTTAGTGCCGCCAGTGATGTTTATCTCGATAGTTATAGTTGTTGCTTCGATACCGTAAACAGCACTGCCAAAAGTTTTTACAAGCACAGGAATTAGGATTTAAATTTCCTGTAAATTAACTAAAAATTAATAAAAGTAGCTTTAGAAGAATTATATCGATAAAAGAAGCATTGGTATCAGGATCAGAAAATGCAAATGCTTCTTTTACCGCATAAAAAAAGCCGAAACTTTCGTCCCGGCTTTTGATTTTTATCTGCCTTGTTTTGGCATGTTCTTCATCATTTTGGCCATTTGCGCCGGGTTGCTAAACTGCTTCATCATCTTTCGCATATCGTCGAATTGTTTGATCAGGCGGTTCACTTCAGCCAGTTCGTTGCCGGAACCTTTTGCAATCCGGTTGCGGCGACTTTGGTTGATCGAATCCGGGTTTTCCTTCTCAAAAGGCGTCATGGATTGAATGATAGCTTCGATAGATTTGAAAGCGTCATCTTGAATATCAATATCTTTCATCGCTTTGCCTACGCCCGGTATCATGCCCATCAAATCTTTCATGTTACCCATTTTTTTGATTTGCTGGATCTGGCCGAAAAAATCGTTAAAGTCGAATTTATTTTTGCGGATTTTCTTTTGCAGTTCCGCTGATTCCTTTTCGTCAAATTGTTGCTGCGCACGTTCAACCAAAGAAATTACGTCGCCCATTCCCAAAATCCGGGACGACATACGGTCCGGATGGAAAACGTCAATCGCTTCCATTTTTTCTCCGGTTCCGATAAATTTGATCGGTTTATTTACGACTGATTTGATAGATAATGCTGCACCACCGCGCGTATCGCCATCTAATTTGGTTAGAACGGCTCCGGTAAAATCCAAACGATCATTAAAAACTTTGGCTGTATTTACCGCATCCTGGCCAGTCATAGCATCAACCACAAACAAAATTTCGTGTGGGTTTAATGCTTTTTTTACCTGCTCAATTTCGACCATCATGGCTTCGTCGATGGCGAGACGGCCGGCGGTATCGATAATTAAAACGTTATTTCCGTTTTGCTTGGCTTGCGCTAATCCTTCTAAAGCAATCACAATTGGGTCTTTGGATTCCAAATTTGCATAAACCGGAACGCCAACTTGCTCACCCAAAACTTTTAATTGCTCCACAGCAGCCGGACGATAAACATCTCCCGCAACCAGCAATGGCTTTTTGCCTTTTTGTGTTTTTAGGAAAAGAGCCAGTTTACCCGAAAAAGTTGTTTTACCGGCACCGTTTAATCCGGCAATTAAAATGATGGTTGGCGTTGCCGGAAAAGTTAATTCGGCTGTTGTTCCGCCCATCAGTTTCGTCAACTCATCGCTCATGATTTTGGTGAGGAGTTGGCCGGGAGAAATCGATGTTAAAACGTTTTCGCCTAACGCTTTTTGCCGCACTTCATCGGTAAAAGCTTTGGCAGTTTTATAGTTTACGTCGGCATCCAGCAATGCTTTGCGGATTTCTTTCATGGTTTCGGCCACGTTGATTTCCGTGATCGAACCTTGTCCTTTTAAAACCTTGAATGCGCGGTCGAGTTTATCCGAAAGATTATCAAACATCTTTTAAAATCATTTTTAAATACAATACAAAGTTAGGATTAAAAGGGTGAAAGGTAAAAGATTGAGCGGTGAAAGCTGTGAACCTTTGTCCTTTTACCTTTTTGCTTTCACCGTTTGTATAATGCTTCTTTTACCGGGTAAAAATCAGCATAATAATTACCGCCAGGAGGGAAATTTGTAAGTAATGCCTAAAGCCAAACTCTGGTAAGCCTGCAAGCGATGGGAAGTGTTTGGATCGTAAAGCAGTGTGCCAATTACGCTTACGTTCACCAGTCGGTTCACTTTTGCTGTAAGCGTGCCATCCAGCCGGTGCGTCATGTTAAAAAAGCTGTTGTACGGAATAAAAATTAGATAACGGGCTTTTAAATTGATGTTTTTGGCAATGTCTTTATCAATATTAGAAACGATTTGAAAAGCTAATTGGTTGAGCACCTTCTGCCCGTAATGAACGCCATATGCATCGGTTGTATCGTTTGGGTGAACCGAATTACTCAGTACAAAAGTTTGCCGCGCTGTTCCTGTACCAAAACGCATACTGAAATATTTAACAGGCTTGTATTCAAAACCAATAGATTCTGTGAGATAACCGGGTGCCATAAACCTGGAAATGAGCGTAGGCGCAACGGTTGCATCACTGGAATAATTAAAACCTTCATCAAACTGAGATTCGAAACTGAGCGAGCCGTAAAAATCCCAATGCTTGGAAAAATTGATGGAGACTTTATTGTCCCAAAAAATCCGGTCGTTGGTTTTGCGCTCTACCTGGCCCTGGTTTTTTACTTTTCCGTAGAGGAGGATCAGCTCAGAAGTAAAATCTTTACCGTCGCGGTTGTACTCAGTTTTATAATCAAAATTAGTTCCGATAGCAATCGAACTTACTCCGCCTGCACTCCAGTTATTGCTAAAAGAAGATTGGTTAAGGTTAAAGCCAAAAAGTATGTTGTTGCGCCAGTAACTCACTTTGTAATCCAGACCGGGAATAGGGACGTATTGTGGCTGAAGGCTTAGCGGCATTAAACGCACCGGCAAGATGTTGCGCCCGGGTTCAATGCGGTAATGGTTTAAAAGGTTGGTATCGATTTTAACGGTATCGAGCCTGATTGAATCTTTTCTAAGCGAATCAATTTTAAGCGAATCAACTTTTTGGGCGATTGCTTGATTAAAAACAACCGATAAAAGAAGTATGAACAGAAAAGCCCAAAGCTTGCGCATAAGGCGCAAAGAAAAGCAAAAAAGGGTTTTTTCGGAAGAAATTTTCACAGTTGCGCAAATTTAACTTTTGAAGTATTTGATCCACGAAAACAACTTCCGGCGTTTTAGATAATTCGGAAAAGTATCATTGGCGTAAGCTTCACGCTCAAAAACAATGTTCATGTAAGCTTCGTGGTGATTGTTGAAGATGGTACGGTTATACAAATAATTGATGAGGTAAAAGAAGTAAAAAGGCAAAACCAGTAATTCTAATTGCTGCCGGAGATGAATGATTTCGTGCCGGATCATCACATCGTCAAACTTTGATTTTTCCAATTTCACCAAAATAAACGGAAACAAAGCCATGCCGTTTGCCGGCAAAGAAGGAACTACCAAAACAGGAAAACGCCACGTCATTTAATTGGTTGTAACGGCGGTAAAAAATAAGCAGACGGGTTTCGCCTAAAACGGTTGTAACAGGATTTGATGTAGGAAATAAAATCGTAATCGTTCATCATCACCACTAAATTGTAATCTGGCCGGTAACGGTACATAAAATTGGTTAATTGCGGCTCTTTTAACCCGGTAACTGTTCCTACTATAATCTTGTTGAAGCGCGCGTCGATCACTTTAGCACGGTAGTCCCTGTCTATAATTTCCCGAAGTTTGGTAGCGTTACGGCCGCGCCTGCTTAACATGTTGTAAATGGCATCAATACCAATCCCGGCACCGTTGCTGCCAACAGTTATTAAATCTTTATTGGCGATGGAACCGTAAATCTGGCTGTATTCCCGTTTAGTTGCAATAAGCTGTTTTTCTGCACTTAACGCAGAATCTTTTATGGTTACTTCCCGCAAAACAATACTGGAACGCTTTAAATAAACTGGTAAAGATTGTAAAGTCGTAATTTTTATGGTATCGTTAAAATAACCGGTTTTGGTGAAAACAAGCATATCATTTAAGCGCGCTGTAATTGTAAACTCGGCTTTTAAATTATTATAAATACCGGCTTTAGTGCGTGTGTTGCTTACAAAAACCCTTGCAATGCGCTCTTTAGTATTTTGATCGAAAACAATCCCTTGTATTTGCTTTTCCTGTGCGTAAACCTTCCCCAAAAACAAAACAAAGCAAAGCCAGCACAGAAAAAGTCTCACCATTATACAACAAAACTACCGTACAGAAATGATATTTTGTATAACCTTAACATTTATTAACCAATTAATGCGCAATGATGAGCTGCTGACCGATCTTTATCTGATCATCTCCAATTGCATTTAAAGCTTTCAGTTCATCAACCGATAAACTAAATCTTTTGGAAATATTATACAAGGTATCGCCCTGTTTCACCTGATAAGTTTTACCAAGCGGAACGAACTGCGGCTTTGATTGCGTAGCTGTGTTTACTTGCTTTAAAGAATCTTTAGTTTGTTTACCGATGTTTTTATTAATTTGGGAAAGCACGCGGTCTTCGCGCTTAATTTTTTGGTAATCCGTCTCGCTCATATCGTATTGATCGAGGTTGTATTTTTTGATCAGGTTAATAAGCAGTTGCGGATATTGCGGATTGGTGGCGTATCCTGCGGCTTTTAATCCGTTTGCCCAACCTTCATAATCGTTTTTATCCAACTCAAATAATGGTGCGTAACGCTTTCTTTTCAAGAATTCGGAGTGATCTCTAAAGGAACTTTCCGGGTTATCGTAAACGCGGAAACAATCGTTGATCTTATCATCGTTTTTAAAGTAGGATTTTCCTTTCCAGTCGGAAGTGCATTTAATACCAAAATGATTATTTGCTACAACAGCCAGTTCGCCGTTTCCATTCCCCGATTCGATTAAACCTTGCGCTAAAGTAATACTGGCAGGAATGCCATAAATATTCATTTCCTGAACAGCAATATTTCGGAAACGATCGATGTATTGGCTAACATCACCAAAAGTGGTATAGTGCGAAATGGCTTCTTTGTTAAGCTTTTGTACTTCTTTATTATTACGGGTTGCCTGATGATTGGTGATTTCTTGTTTCCTGGATTTGCAGGAAACAACAATTATCATCAACGAGAAGAATGCCCATTTTTTATACATAAAAACAGTATTTACCGGGCAAATATAACCTGTTTTTGGAAACAGGATAATGGCAATAGTTTACAAGTAACTAAATTATTGTGCTGCAAGCTCCGGCTTTTCGTCAAAGCTGTTTAACTGAAACTTTTTGATAAGCGAAAGTACTTGCGAAGACCATTTGCTGCTGCTGGCATAACCGCCGCGCTGGATGCCTTTTGCCCAGCCTTTGTAATCGAAAGAATCGAATTTATCGGCCAGTTTGCTGAACTGTTTTCTTTCCGACATCATGCGGGCAAAATCATCAAAAGAATCCATTACCGAATCGTAGGTTTTGTAAGAATGCCTTCCTTTCATGCCAAACTGGTTGTTTGATTTTTTGGCGAGCTTGCTGTTTCCGCTTGCAGATTCGTGCATGGCAATGGCTAAAGTAACGCTGGCCGGGATTCCGTAATCGTGCATGATACTTATGGCAGCATCTTTGTACTTCTCAATGTAAGATTGTGAGGTGTTTTGTGCTTTTACAAAAAAGCTTATCAAGAGCATCAATGAAAGTATGGCTTTCTTCATAATTGTTTTTTTCGGATGATCATTAGTCCATCCCTTATCGGAAGGATCAAATTTTCAACCCGTGTGTCGACAGTTATTTTGTCATTAAATTCCCGGAGCAAACGTATATCGTTTTCCTGGAGGTTGTTATCTAATATTTTTCCTTTTCGTAAAATATTATCAACTATTATTAAGCCTCCTGGCCGAATATTATTCAATATTAACTCATAATAATTGTAATTATTTCTTTTATCGGCATCTATAAATGCTAAATCGAATATTTTTTGAGATATTATAGGGAAAATGTTGAAAACTTCACCAATATGTAGAATAACTTTTTCGGCAAAACCAGAAGCAGAAAAGTTCTTTTTCAGCATTTCTTCCAGTTCCGGGTTAACTTCTATTGTATCGATTTTTCCGTTTTCGGCCAAGCCTTCAGCCAAACAAATTGTTGCGTATCCGGTAAAAGTTCCGATCTCTAAAATGGCTTTCGGCTGGATCAGTTTACTAAAAAAACTCAGTAACCTTCCCTGATAATGGCCGGAAATCATGTGCGGACGCAGCACTTTTAAATGTGTTTCGCGTGCTATTTGTTGCAACACTTCAGGCTCCGGTTCGCAATGGTTTTCCAGATAAGGTTGTAGCAAAGCATCTAAAATTTCCATCCGGCAAAGATATTCTTTTTAGGATTCTGGTCAGCCTGTCTGTTTTTTGGTGCAGATGCTTCTTTTACCGGCTGTTTTTTTCGAGGTAAGATTGTAAAATAATAATGGCAGAAATGGTATCGATGCGGGCTTTATCCTGACGATCGCTTTTTTTCATCCCACTTTGCGCAATTACTGCCGAAGCCATTTTTGAGGTAAAACGTTCGTCCATCATCTCCACTGGAATTTCTGGAAAATTCTTTTTTAAAATCGTTACAAAACCTTTTATCATCGGTGCTGATTGCGAAGGTGTTCCGTCCATTTGCTTAGGTTCTCCTACCACAAATTTTTCTACTACTTCTTTTACCAAGTATTTTTTTAGGTATTCGACCAGATCTTTTGGGTGGATGGTTTCCAGTCCGGTTGCAATAATTTGCAGCGGATCGGTTACAGCAATTCCGATGCGTTTGGTGCCGTAGTCAAAAGCCATAATGCGGGGCATACTGTTTTTATCGGGTTAAATTTGGCGTCGGTTCTTGTTGATATTGTAAAGGGCACATCAAATGTATCATCTTCCAAGCGATCAAAAGTATTTTCTCGTTACTTATTCCTAATTTGCAACGATGCAATTTAAAGAAATCGTTGGACAGGAATCCATCAAGCAAAAGCTAATTGCTACCGTAAAAGAAAACCGAGTTAGCCACGCGCAATTGTTTTTAGGGCCGGAAGGTTCGGGCAGTTTGGCTTTGGCGGTTGCTTATGCGCAGTATATTTCCTGCGAAAATAAACAAGAGAATGATTCCTGCGGGGAATGCAATTCCTGTCGTAAATATCAGAAATTAGTGCATCCGGATTTGCATTTTTCGTATCCGTTTTTCGCGAAGCATAAAGACGACACGGCATTAACTTTTATTGATTCCTGGCGAAAAGCTTTCCTCAAAAATTCATACCTCAACCTAAACGAATGGCGAACTTATTTGGAAGCTGAAAATAAACAAGCCAACATTAACATTGCTGAATGCCACCAGATTATTAGGAAATTGAGCTTCAAACCCTTCGAATCAGAATACAAAATCCTGATTATGTGGCTGCCGGAATATCTGGACAAAGAAGGCAACACGCTTTTAAAAATTATTGAAGAACCGGCTCAAAAAACACTTTTTATATTGGTTGCAGAATCTCAGGATGATATTTTAAATACGATACTTTCCAGAACGCAACTCGTTAAAATTCCTGCATTAAAAGATGCAGATGTGCAGGAATATCTTGAACGTCAACATCAAACAGAACATGTAGCCGCACAAATTGCCTACCTCAGCAATGGAAATTTAAACGCTGCGCTGCACATGGTTAGTCGTGATGACAGCAGTTACCACGAACTTTTTGCCCGCTGGCTGCGCTTGTGCTTCACCAACGATGGTTTAAAACTGATCGATTTTACCGAGCAACTTGCTAAGTTAGGCCGCGAAAACCAGAAGAATTTTCTGCAATACGGCATGTGTTTTATCCGCGAATGCGGTATGCTGATTTCAGGTGCCGGAAGCTTGGTTCATCTACCAGAAAAAGAACTGGTTGTAGCGCAAAATATGGCTGCCAAAGTACTTACTTTAGCGATGGTGGAAGTGATTGCAGATGAGCTGGATAAAGCGCATTATCATGTGGAGCGGAATGCCAATCCACGGATATTGTTTTTAGATGTATCTTTGCAATTAGTCAAGATTTTAAAATTTAAAACGTTCCCGCAAGGGACTCAACATATATTGTATTAATCATGGGATGTGGAAGTTGTTCCTCGGGCGGCGGATGTGCGCCTGCCGGCTGCAAAAGTAACGGCGCTTGCCTTACCAACGGCTGCAGCAAATTAGATGTTTACGATTGGCTTTCCAACATGGATATGCCTTCCAGCTATAAACCTTTTCAAATTGTAGAAGTAAAATTTAAAGGTTCGCGCAAAGATTTTTACCTCAATACAGAAAACCATTATTTAGAAAACGGCGAGTTGGTAGTTACCGAAACTACAACCGGCGGTTTCGATGTTGGCCACGTTTCCATCACGGGCGAACTGGTGCGGATGCAGCTCGTAAAAAAGCATGTAAAAGAAGCAGATGTTACCAAAAAGATTTTCCGCAAAGCATCGCCGGCTGATGTAGATAAATGGAAAGCAGCCAAAGAGCAGGAGTGGGAAACGATGCACAAAGCACGCAAACTCGCTCTGGATTTAAATCTTTCCATGAAGATCAGTGATGTAGATTACCAGGGCGATAAAACCAAAGCTACTTTTTATTATACGGCAGAAGGTCGGGTTGATTTTAGGGAACTGATTAAAAAAATGGCTGAATCTTTTCGCATCCGTATTGAAATGCGGCAAATTGGAATGCGCCAGGAAGCCAGTCGTTTAGGTGGAATTGGTTCCTGCGGGAGAGAACTTTGCTGTTCTACCTGGCTGACAGATTTTAAAACGGTTTCTACTTCGGCAGCGCGTTATCAAAACCTTTCCTTAAATACTTTGAAATTAGCCGGACAATGCGGCAAATTAAAATGCTGTTTAAACTATGAGTTAGACAGTTATATGGATGCTTTGAAAGATATTCCTGATGACGTGCATATTCTGCGCACCGAAAAAGGAGATGCGCGTTTGCAAAAAACGGATATTTTTAAAAAGCTGATGTGGTTTAGTTATCCGAAGGAAGAAAACTGGGTTCCGGTTCCAATTAAACATGTTCGGGAAATCCAGCAATTAAACCGCGACGGACAATTAGTTGCTGATTTGGGAGAAAGCAAAGCAGCAGAAATGGCACCAGTTGTTAAAGCTTTTGATTATGAGAATGTTGTTGGTCAGGATAGTTTGACACGTTTGGATGAACGCGCTGCCAATCGCAATAAAAAGAATAACAACAACCGAAACAAACCGAAACCGACTTTAGCAGATCCGGCTACACAAAAACCAATAATTCAGGTGGTAAAAACAGTAGTGCAAGTTAAAACGGTCCAACCAAATACACCGATAATTCCCGCTGAGGGAACTGTGCGTGAAGGCGGAAACCCAAACCGTCGCTGCGGCCGCCACCGGCCAAACAGAAACCCGAATAACCCGAACCAACCCAACAATAACCAGGCAGAATGATGAGGTTGAAGTTCCTTTTAAATACTGTTTTTATCGGTGTTTTTTCTATGCTTGCTGCCTGCAATGAGCCGGGGACTTTGGTTGATCAGAACACGGAAATTAATAACCATAACTGGTATTACCTTAACAAAGTTAAAACAGAAGTTAAGGTTACCGATAATACACAGCCGTATAATATATATTTCAATTTCCGCCATTCTGCAGATTATAAGTACTCGAATATTTTTGTTTTGGTGCATCAAACCAATCCCGACCATCAAACTAAAACCACGCGTTTTGAGTTTAAATTAGCCAATCCAGATGGCGAATGGCTGGGCAATGGTTCCGGCAATTTGTACAGTTATCGGCTGGCTTTGCACACTAATTTTCTATTTCCAAAAACCGGGACTTATTCGTTTACGATTGAGCAAAACATGCGCGATAACCCTTTGAAGGAAATTGCGGATGTGGGTTTGCGGGTGGAAAGGGCGAAGTAGTCTTTAACTTTTAGCGTTATAATTTTTAAAAAACGAGGGTAAAAAACTAACTTTTTTACCCTCGTTTCTTGTTGGAAGGTAAATTTTACCCTCGTTATTATCCATTTAATTTCATTTATTTAGATAAAGATTTTCTGTAAAATGGATTTAAGATTAGAGGTCGAGTTTAGCAAAGCTGAGTTAACAGAACAAATCGATTCGCTTAAAATAAAATTGATCAATCACGGCCTTTTTCTCAGGAAATCGAAGATAAAGTGATGCAAAAGCTGCGTTTAGAATGGAACTATCATTCTAACGCGATTGAAGGAAACCGGTTGAATTACGCTGAAACGGTTGCTTTTTTAATGACCGGAATGACCGCAAAAGGCAAATCTTTAAAAGATCACTTAGACATCCGCGGCCATAATGAAGCTATCCTTTTCCTGCTTTCAATTGTAAAAGATGAACGTGATTTTACTGAATCGGACATTCGTGCTTTGCATGAAAAGATTTTGGTAGAACCTTATGATTCTCCGGCTAAAACGGCAGAAGGAATTTCAACCAAAAAACGAATCAATTTAGGCGAATACAAAACGTCTCCAAATCACGTAAAAACGATTACCGGGGAAATTCATTATTACGCTTTGCCAGAAGAAACGCCTGCCAAAATGCAGGAATTGATGGAATGGTACAAAGAAGCAAGTCAAAACAAAGAAATCTATCCTTTAATTTTAGCTGCTTTATTTCACTATAAATTTGTGGCAATTCATCCTTTTGATGATGGAAACGGCCGTTTATCGCGCATTTTAATGAACCTGATTTTGATGCGAAACGGTTATCCGCCGGTTGTAATTAAAATGGAAGACAGACAAGTTTATTACTCCAATTTAAGTTTGGCTGATACCGGAAATTACTTTCCGTTTATAGAATTTGTTGGCGATTATTTAACCACGTCTTTAAACTTATATATCAAAGCGATTGAAGGCGGCGATATTGATGAACCGGAAGATATTGATAAGGAAATTGCGCTGTTTAAGTTAGAGCTTCAAAGTAAAGTTAAAATAGAGACTCGAGAGAAAAAGTCTTACGAAATTATTGAAAGAATTATGGTCTATCAATTAGACCCACTTTTTGAAGAAATCATTCAAAAAGTGAATCAATTTGAAGATTTTTTTACCAAAAAAATTTTTCCTATAAGCTTTGATGAAAGTACATTGAATGAATTTAAGTATGGAGAATCAAACTTTAAAGATTATATTAGTAAACTCCGAAGTGCTAATTATCTAAAAGGAATGCCTTTTAATTCATCAATAAATTTAAAAATTAACTTAATAGAATTTAAAAATT
>CAZZVO010000062.1:0-16319 GCA_964657505.1 uncultured Mucilaginibacter sp. | reverse complement strand
TTCCTGTCCATTTGTTAAGATTATTGTTTGAACGTAGTCAGGTATTGTACCGCTCCATATAGCTTTATGCCAAAGTAAGCGATATTGTGCCATGACTTGTTGGCAATTGTGCCGTTAGGGTTTTCTGCAAAACCACCTGATTGCCACATATGCCATTTGTTAGTTCCGCCAACGGTCTGATAGGTCATTTGCATACGCGGTACTACTACCTGCGTTTTCTGATCCTGTCCCAATGTGTCGGTTTTGCCACGAGGAACCCATAATGCAAGGTTGCTTTGTACACCTGTACCGCTTGCGCCAAACAAAAACTGCTCGTCGAAAATCTGGTAGTTGGTCATATTCAGCTTACGGCCATACATTTCAATGGATTTGAAGTTACGCTTAATGTCATAACCATCCGCCTGCGGGGTGCCCTCTGCGTAGATAATCGCACCGTTGTTGATTTCATTGGCGATACTGTTCTGCATATCCTGAAAAGGTAATTTAGCAGCTAATACGTCATATTCGCCTGGCGCACCTACAGCCGATAACATACGGTCAACCTGTGCCAATACTGTCTGTGTACCAAACTGACTGTAGTTTAACGTTTGTCCGTTGGCGGCTACCTGTGCAAGTATACCGTCCATACCTTCTTCCTGATATGGCAGGTTGTTTGCCTGTGTTGAGTTCATCAGGTCATACTCACGTTGCAGGTACTGGCGCAATTCGTCTTTTTGTTGCTGAAAGGTAAACCATGCGTGACTTCCGTTTACAGAAAACTCAACACGCTCCATCATTGCAAGGTCATCCAAAGTGGTGTCCCAACGTAACTGTGTGTTATAGTTACTGTAACGGTCTACGGTAGGTATCTGCGTTTCTGTAATATCAGATGCAGGCCCAACCTGAAAAAAGCCCATGTTTAACAATTCGTCTCCTGCTGTTACCGAAGCGGCATTTGCAGAGTTGATCGGCGTTAATTGAAAAGTATGCGCGTTTGGTGTTGCCCTGTTTACGTTGCTTACGCGGGAAAGAACACCTGTTTGCGAACTGCGGAATATCATCCCGTTAGATGGCATTGACAAGGTTCCCGATGCCCAATAGTTACCTGCGCCTACAGTTACAGTAATGGTTGCACCTGCTGATCCTGTTACGGTTCCGCTGGCTGTTACAAACGACATAGCCCGGCCATGTTCTTCATACCAGCGCACTTGCTTGTTTTCTGATTTTTCTTCATTTCCGGCCAGTTCGTTTAACCCAAGATAAGGTACGAAGCCGAATTTTCTTACGATCTCACCAAAAGCCGTAACATTGATTACGTTAAGGGAGTTTATTAATCCATACCTCGTTACTGATGGTAGGGAGAAACTTGCGGGGATGGTAGATTGTGCCATTTTTTAATTTCTTTTTTTTTAATTGTTAAGGTGTCCGAATGCCAGCGCGCCTATATCGGCCTGTTGCGCGGCTACTGTAGCGGTGGACTTGTTGCTTAAATCAAGGTTCTTGATTTCCGCCGCTGTTGATTTCGCACCGGCTGTTTTCCCCTGCGTATAAACGGATGATACAATCTGCTTAATGCTTTTCAAAAACCGCACATCCCCGGCAATTTTTGATACATTCTGCTTACCGTCTTTATCCATCCACCCAAGTTCTGTAGCCAGTGTATTATTATTAAGGTTTTTCATGAACTCCACATTGTCTTTAAGTTCGGCTTCATTTAGTTTGTAGGAAACCTCCTCGTCGCCTACTTTCCACGCAAACTCTTTAACTTTTGGAACTTCTTTTGTAACCGTTGCTTCCCAAACCGCGCGTCCCTGCGCTATTTCTTCGGCTGTCGGCTGCGATGTAACCTCTTTTGTTTCTGCAATCTTTGGTAGTTTTAAATCTTTCTTTGCCGCTTCTAAGGCTATTTTAGCATCAAAAGCATCAATTTTAAGCATCTTTTCGTTTTCGGTTACCTTTTTGTTATGGGCAACCGCCTCGATGTATTCTTCGCTTTCCTCGTCAAGTTTGGACAGGTTTATCTTTTTAAGGTCGCCATAAAGCCGTTCCATTTTAAGTTCGGCTATCTCGTCGGTATACTTAGGATTTTTCTTTATCATATCCGCTTTAACAGCGTCATAGTCCGACATAGCCGCGTAGTCACGGTGCTTCTCTGAAAGGTAGTTTAACAATACATCATCCTTGCCTTCCATAAGGGCGGTGAAAATAGCGTTGGTGTGTTCATCCATTTCAGGATATTTCTCAACTATTTTTTCTACCTCTTTTATTACCTCGATCGTTTGCGGTAGTGAGGGGTCGGGTATTACCTCCTCTTTTATGGAGGGGTCAGGAATTGTTTCTTCGCCTTTAGACGGGTCAGGTATCACTTCTTCTGCCGATGCGTTCACTTCCGCAACGGGTGCTTCCTCTACTACTGGTTCATAAACTGCACCTGCTGGTAGTGGGCTGAAAAATGGTTCATTTGGCATAAATACTTTGCTTTTTTATTGTGGCAATTTAAAAACTTTTTTTGAATGTTTTTGTGTCATTATCACTTTAAGTTATAATGATGTCTATTTATTGGCAGCAATACCGGTATCTTTATCAAACGCGTTGGTATCAGTGCCGTAGTCTTTGGTATCGCTTTTAGCAACCGGGAAGCGTGAGGATAAAGTTTTACTGCCCGGCCATCCGTCAACCGGAGAAATTGTAGGCATAATATCCGCTTCTGTCTTAACGCCATCAATAGGTGCTACCTTTCCTGCTTTCCATTGTGTAATTAAGTTATTACGGTAACTCTGCAAATCAGACTGTACGGCAGGCACTATATCTAATGGTAATGCCTGCTGCGGGTTAGCCATATTATACTTTTGCAATAATCCCATACCAACACTTTTATTGCGCTGGTCAAGCATAGCAGGATTTATATTCCGCTGTGATTGCACAAAATCAATAAAATTGTTCCATTTGGTTTTCATTTCCGGGGTTAAAGGCGGTGTTACTGGCATGGTCTATTTAAACTAAGTACATCAATTCGGTTCGTTTTTCTTTAGAGGAAAATGCTTCACTGCTTTCAAAATTAAAAAGCCATTGAAACAACATTTCCCTTTGTAAGTCATACCCATTTTCAGAATATATCCATTGTTCGCCATTTGGCGGCAAATCTTTGCGTGGTTCGCCTGCTGTGGCTACTTTTATAAATTCACTTACTATACTTTCACTTCCTTCAAAATCCTGCGATAGCGTTTTTACGATAGCTTTTTCGCTCCATCCATTTTTATAAAGTTCATCAGCTATATGTAAAACCGATACACTAAGTCCTTTTTCTTTAAGAATATCAACCGATATATGAATAGGAAACCCTTCTTCATAAAACAGTTTACCTATCCCGGCTAATACTACCTGTTTTCCATCTATGGTTGCTATCTCAAACTTATTCATGCTGCTTTTTGTGGTTGCTGTGGTTCCGGTTGTTGCTGATTGGTTGCTGGCTGTTGTTCTTGTTGCTGCTGAACTCCTGCTGCCTGTTGCATGGTTTGCAGGTAATTTAAAACAGTGGCATGGTCAACTGCTTTTTGCATAGGTAATCCCTCAAATACAAAGGTTGGTATATCTGACATTTTCGCATCGGGCTTGGCTAAAATGCTTTGCGCTATTTGTGCCTTTAAAATGCCTAAAAACTTCTGTTCTTCCAACAATAGTTGCGATTCCCTGTCGCGTAAGTCTTTTGCCGCTTCCTTTTCTGATTGAGCCTGTATCACTTGTAGTTCGCCCTGTGTCTTAGCCTGCGCGCCAGCAACGGCACTTTGTGTGTTTTGCTGGCTAAGTGCCATCGCATCAGTTTGTTTCTGCTTAGCACGTTTATCTAACCTTTGTGCCAAAACAACACTTGCCCACTTCGTATTCGTTACTGCTATATCCCGCACTTCAATAGCATCAGCAAGCGTAATTGTCTGCTGCTCCAATGCTACTTCAATATTCTTTTCTAAGAATTGTGAATCAGAATCGCCTATAATGGTTCTTATCTGTACATCGAATGCTGATTTATCCCAGTCATCCGTTGCTGATAACTTAATATACTCTATCCGGTTGGTTCCGATTGCCTGACGGTAACCGTCATAATACATAACACCCCATTTTTTACCATATTGCAATATATCCCAGCCTCTTAGTTTTACTACATTGGCGGTTCTTTGCATAATATTTAAAAAAGAGTTGTATATAAAGTTTGATGTACTTTCACCTGTTTTTTTAGCCTCCTGTACGGTGTTTTGCGTTACTGCCTGGTTCCTGATATTACCCGAATCTATCTCATTTGAAATAAGGTTAACGATATTAAGCAATTCTTTTGCTTTTAATCCATCGAGTTCCTCAAGTTTGGCTGAAAAAGGAACATTGTTAGCGGTTATCGGTACTTTTCTCGTTCCACCTTCCATTCCTTCGTCGGGAATAGATTTAAAGTAACGTATACCTGTTTGCTTATAAATAGAATATAAGTCCATTGGCGACATGGTATTGGCTGTGCCGTCTAAACTTATATCACTCATTAAAGCTACGTCAATGTCATAACCGTCCGGCGCGGCAGCGGCCACTATCTTTAACTGCTGCAATTCGTAAATAGTCATTTTCTTAATGGACGGAATAATCATTTCCATTAATGGCTTATTACTCATTTCCGTATTGTCATACATATACAACTGGAATGAGCTTACTATTTCCTGAAGGTTGTCTTCAGGCTTAACCATGTTTTTACTTAGTTCCCATTGAAGCACATATTCGGTATCAATTATCATAACACCTGTGTACTCAACATAGTATGGATTATTTGTTAGCTTTGGCGCATCCTCGACGGGTTTACCGTTAATTTTGTAATCAGGCGGTGCAACTATCTCTTTTCCGTATTTGTCTTTTACAAGGCTTGATTTGATGTTATACAGGGTTTTAAAGGATATTTCCGCAACAGGCACTCTCCAACTGTCATAAGGGCGTCCTATTGAGTTTACATAGTAAGGCTGCCATAATATCGATCCGGTTGGATTCCCGTATTTACCTAAAAGTGTTTGAGATAAATTATATAGTTTTTGCTCATCTATCTTTCCCGGATAAAGTAATCTAACTTCCATTATAGAAAGGTAATACGCCTCTCCAAGATACTGCCAATCACGAAAGTCGTTAAACTCTACGTAACTTGTTATTAAATTTTCAGGCTTTATCGGCTTTATTTTTATGCGTCCAGTGCCATCGATGTATGTTTTAGTTCCTGCATATCCACAATAGATTAGATCATCCATCAGGCGGTCTTTAATAACGCCGGGGAAGTCATTTTCATAGAAAACGATGTTAATCAGGTTCTCCATGATTATTTCTTCGCTTTCCTTATAATTTAACCCGTACATAGCCTTTACATCAGCTTCTGTCTGCGGGTCATTATCTGAAAATTCTTCTGTTTGTACGCCGGAAACTTGTTGAGCCTGCTGTATCTGCTCTTTATGGCGCAACTTAAACATCTCTGCATCTTCGGCGGCTTTCTTTTTCCCTGTTACGGTTGGGTCAACTGCCGATACTTCAATTATTTCATCACGCTGATTGTAACGATCTTTTAAACGGTTTAATAAAGGTTTAGCTACGTTTATCTGGTCATATGGGAGATTTACTACGCTTATTTCGCCGTCAAGGTCTAATATATCCTTAAATTCAGTCATATCGTATTTACCGAGACCAAATGACCTGTTATAATCAAAACGTGATTTTCGCTGTAATTGACTTTCTCCCCGGTAACCGCTGCGGTAATTAGCTACAGCCGCTTCCATTAATTTTAATCCATAGGCAGGGATATCTTTAGATGTATCAGGGGCTAACGGATTTACAGCGGACGTAGTTTCAAACATTTTAAGGCTGTTTTGCGGTAAAGATATAAAAAAGCGTTATAACTATTTAGAATGAGCAGCCAAAGATAATAAATCATATTTTTGTAAGGCAATGAAAATAATAAGCAGAACTGAATTTTTAAAATTACCAGACAATGTGCTTTATTGTAAATGTGACACCCAAAACATGGGTGGTATAGAGATTAAAGCAAGCAAAACAGGGGAATGGGGTAATAACGATTGGGTATCAGACGATTTTTTTATGTGGGCTGAAGAACCATATAGAAATCAAAGCGGCGACGAATACCATATTGGTGATACGTTTAGATGGGCACAAAATCAAACTTCTCGGGATGGATTATATGAAACAGAGGAAGAAGTAATGTTTGCTATTTTTGACAATAAAGATATTGAGCAATTAATTTTAAAATTGAAAAATTGTCTAAAATAAGAAGTTATTCAATTGTAAAAAAAGGTAAATATGAACCAAAAGGAAAATATTGAACAACTGGCTATTGAAATAAAAAGCATAAACCATAATGGTGCTGAAATAGATTCAGCACTCATTAATATTCAATTAAACCATGAGGATTATGAACAATTAATGGATGAATTAAAAAACACTATCGGCTATATCCACTCTGAAATTGTTTACTTAACCTATTATGAAATTAAGTTTTTAATAACTAAAAAATACGATTAATTAAAAATTAACCCAATTATATAGTTTTGTAATATGGAAATTGAAGACATATATGCGCTAATAAATAAAGCTAAATCTTGCGGACTAACTTCTTTAAATCTAATAAGCGGTTCAACTGGCGTTGAAGATTTTGAAAATACACTAAATGAAGCGTTTACGCATAATGCTGCTATTACTTCCGAAGTAACGTCTATTAAATTTAATAATAAAAGTTTTATTGTATGCGGGTTTTATATAAACATTATAGATTCTGATATGCTAATAAATAATTACAGTTATTAAAAAAACAAACATGGAAGAAAAATTCACACTTACCGATATTCAAAAAATTGAAAACGGCGCATACTTATGCAATATGCCAAAAGCGTTATAACTATTTAGAATGAGCAAGTAAAGATATTTGTTTGTAAATTTGAGATAATGTTAAGGCGCTGACGGAATGGGAACGGTTATATAGAAAACTTCCGGGCCGAATGACTAACGCATTAACCACTTAACATTACAACCCAACGGTTATCAGAAAGATTAGCTACCTTTTTGTGACGACTAACGGAAAAATATGTCGGCTCCAAAATAACCGTTGGGATTTGTATTTAAGCCACAACCCTACGGTGTAACCGATACCGTTTCCTGAAGCCAACCTGTTGCTGCTCTTTAAACTTAATAAATTGCGGGGTTCGTGTATCTTTCGGAACCGCTTCGCCGCTTTCCCAACCACCTAAAAGAGCCATACAAAAGGCAATAACATCATCTGACTTAGTTCTGTCGTTTACATCAAATTCAATAAGCTGCTCTATAAGTTCTACAAACAGTATCATGTGCCACCTTGCGTATAAATACTCTACCAATACCTGAAATTGTTTTTGAAAGGCGTAAGGGTCTTTTGATAGCGTTCCCGGTCGTGGTGTATGGTTCCTCTTTGTAGGGTCACGCGCTATTTTAGGTGTCCACATTACATAGTTTATAAATCCTTCCCGTATAAAGGTTTCAAAGAAGTCAGGAACATCACACTCATAATTCACCTTATAACCGTAATACTGTAGAATCACCATTACGTTTTTATGAAAGTCCTCTACACGTTTTGTTCGCTGTGCATACCTGCAAATTGGCATCCCGCTAAAATCAGGATCATCAACATCACCTTTCCTGAATATGTATAACACACCCATACTGCCTGGGCCGGATACGATTGTCGCCGCAAACGGGTCACACCCTCCGCATCCACTTGTTGCATTTCCGGGTATGTAATGACCTCCTGGCCCCATTTTTCTTGCATTGGACATTTGAGGATTAGGAAAGTCCCAAACGAAACTACTATACCCATTGGCATCATCCCGCCACTTTGCCAATCCATCCAAGTCCTTATAGAATGTTACCCGCCTTCGTAAATTCTTTGGTGCAACTTCGCCGGTTAAACTTGTGCCATCGAGGTATTCTTTTTGTAAATCAAGGTAATCATATATCTCTTTATCAAACGTCCCTGTATGGTCTGAAATCTGAAAAGCGTGTTTTATGGTTAACGGGTTTTTACGCTGTGCCGCTAATAGCTTATCTCCTTTTAAGTTTTCCCATGTTGATAAGATATAGTCGGCAGCCATTTTCCTGTCACTAATCCCGTACTCGTCAACAAATGGTTTTTTTGTAATGGGATGATGACCAGCGAAACCAAAGTCAGCCGGAATAAATAAATTGGTAAGCATTGAGTTGGTACGCCCGGTAGATGGGTTAAGTGTTTTGATTGCGCTGTCATCCCATGTTTTTTTAGCGTTTTTACCGCCTTTACGCTCCATTTCTTCTACGGTAGTGGTTCTAAGTGCCTTGCCTACTATTTGTGCGCCTATAACCAAACAAAACTGCACTACGCCCCAACGCCTGTCTGTGTTTATACCGCTTTTTTCGTCTACCTTTCCAAACTCATCCTCAAGGTAACTATGTAATTCATCGCCGTCATAAGAATCTTCTTCCGATGACCTAAAGTCTATTGAGCTTCCTAATACATCCTGATAAACTTTCTTTTGTTTGTTTGTTGAACGGGTACGCGGTTCTGAAAACTCTAAAATAGTAGCTGGCCTTGTTTCACCGCTGTCAATAGGTTTAAGCCAGTTATGAAGTTTTTGCCATGATTTTATAAGTTTTCCAAACACTAATTTACCGTCTGCATTTGTCTTAGATTGTATACCTGCGCGGTGAAAAGGATTGCTTACAGCCCTCCAATATATCCACGCGGTAGAAAATACAGTTTTGCCAAACCTGCGGTTAGAAATAAGATTGCCGCCAGCCATGTTGTCCATGTGCTCTATTTGCCATATCCATAAGGCAACTTCAAGCTGGCTGTCAACAAAGCGCATTTGCTTTCCTTTGTCTGTCCAGTAGTTAAGGAAAAAGTAATAAAAAGGTGTAAACCAAAATAAATTTCCGTTTATAAATAACCAATAGCCATTTTTAAAACGATTGGTTTCCTGTAGCAGAAATTCAGATGAGGGGTTGTCTACGCGGTTAGGCTGTGTGGTATAATGAAACTTTTGCTTTTTAGCATCTAAATCCCAATTGGCTATTTCCTTGTAGTCTTTTGGTGGTTCGGGAATATAAACAGTAATCTCTCCAATAAGGCGTTCGCGCTTAAATGATTGGATAGCTGATTTTATTTCGCTAACCTTCATTTAAACCTGCTTAAAGAAATATCTTGAATATTACCTATTTTGTTTTGCATAATCGTTTCTGCTGAACCTTCATTATTATTTGAAGAACTTATCTTTTTTAACTTATCGACATGGTTAACAAGTTTTAAAAAAAAATCTACAGCTGTTTCATTGGAAAGAATAGCGGTTTCTGAATCCTTATCAGCAATAAGGGTTCTTAAATCAGCGGCGAATAGTCCGGCCATACGATCCATTTCGTCAAGCAACTGGTCTACGCCGTTTTTCTCAATTATACCATTTTTTTGTGTTTGCACGTTTATAGTCCTCGCTTTTCATTAATTCTTTCCGGGATGCTTTAAAAAATGTTTCGTAACTCTTTATCAGGTTTCGCCCTTTTATAGTTATTGCAAAAAACGTCATTTTTAATGACTTTGGCATCCTCTTTCCTGTGTAATTGCTTAAAGGAACCTCTTTCATTTTTAATGAATAACCCATATCAACCAGCTTATTCATATTATCATACACCCGCCAATCACCTTTAAATCCAAATTTTAATGTGCCAAACGGTGAAAGTTTCTCCACCATGCTCATTATGATAAGTAATGAAAGGCACATCGGAGACAACTTATTTTTTCTGGCAAAAACATACATAACAGAATATGAAAACATACCGCATGTATAAGACGGTTCCCTTAACAGCCTCTTTGGTAACCGGGTATCAAGCAACGCATCTGTACATTTACGTTTTTCGACTTCCCTTACTTTTTTGTTGTTCTCGGCTATTTTTTTTTTAGTTTCCTTTAGTGTTTCCTTTACAGATACCTTTTTATCGCGTAACCTGCACTTAAAGTTACTTTTTAAAACGCCAAGCTTCCTGATCTTAGCCTTGAGCTTTTTTCTGTGCTCACTGGGTACTATTGGTGAATCATCAATCATTGTCAGTTAAGAACCATATCTACCACAACTCCGGCTATCTCATCTTCTTTAAGCCGTATATATTTTTTATCAAATAGTTCAAATTCGTAATTATACCTGTCAACACTCACTATTACATCATCAGTATTGTATTTACTGTTTTCAGGAACATTGGTAATTGTAACCTGCGTGTTTTCTTTTTTCCCGCCAATGTCAAAAATAATTCCGCCTTCAGTAACTTTTTCAGGTGTATATACCGCCTGTCCAAAATAGTTATTATCGGTCATTATTATTTGGTTGTCCCTTATCATCGCAAATACAAATTCTGCATTTATGAATGCTTCACCAGTAACCAAATCGCCCATTTGAGCTGTCTCATAAGCCATGTAATGAACGATTAAAGTATCACCGCGTTTATATGGGTGTTTATCATTTGGAGCGACTACGGTACATATTTGAGGCTTTGTTTCGAGCATATTGGTGTTTTCCTCGTACTTTGTGGTGCCATTGTCGTTTAACTTTAGATTGCCGCTTTCATCGAGTACCGACCATATTGACGGCCTGATAAGTTCCAACCCGTTTTTTAGTTTAAAAACCTCTTTGGCATGAACGTCAAAACGGACTGCCAGATATTTACCTATTGATTTACCTTTTTCGCAAAACTCTTTTTCAAATGCCATTGCATCAAAAATAAGTTACTAAAATCATATTTCCAAATAAGTTACCTTTACGATGTTTCATAACAAGTATAAAGTATAAATTCATTTAAAACAAAAATCACATGGCAAATTATTCTCAACTGGTAACTGTTTTACAGTACCCGGATTTAACAATCCCTACAGCACCGGTACAAATCGCTATTCAGAATATGGATATTGATTCAGCCACAGCGCCGTCAGCTAAACAATTGGTGCAGTTTCCTACCGCTATTATCCAGGTATCATCAAGGTATTTTCGTAATAACCAGCAGCTAACAGGAACGTATATTATTTCAACTGTCGGTACTACCACTTCGTCAAGCGCGGCGGCTCTTGCGGCCCTTGTAACAGCCGGTAACGGTATATTACAGGCCGTACACCTTGTTCAGCTTACTAACGGTTCAGCAGCAGCCGGATCGGGTGGCGCAGGTACACTTTACGTACTAAATAATTTGCAGTTTGATGAACTTGCTCCGGCTACTGCAAAGCAAATCGTTACCTATCCTAACGCCTTAACACAAATCAAAAAAAGGTATTACAGTAATGCCGCTCAATTTACAGGCGCGGCGATCTGTACCGAAAGTTTGGCAACGGTACAGGCGGCGTCTTAACCCTCAAGAAAGGAAAATCTTTCAAAGGGCGACTGTTTGTAAATAACAGGAAATTCTATTTTCATCTGGTACGGGTTGGGATAATTCTTAATCCGTACTCTATTTGGTACACTTACTATCGGGGCTGTATGTACCACCGCCATTTGAATAACGGGTACTTCTATTATTTGTTCAGGGATAGTTGCCTCGACAAACGGTAGACGTATATCAAGGTTTGACGGCGGTTCCTGATCTTTTATTGCTTCGACTATTTGCGGTGAATTACAACTTTTGTTTGCTCTGTAAGCCTTTGCGCTATTTGTGGCAACGGTAGCGTAAACGTGGTACATGGTTTCAAAAAGCAAATGTTCCATAGCATCTTTATCTTTTATGGCAACCGCCATGTACGGATGTGACAAGATGTATTTAATTTGCTCCTTTATTGTAGCCATTGTATAAAGTTACGGCAATCATTTTTATAAATGCAAAAAATAACCGCATACTTTTTTTGTATGCGGTATCACATGACGTTTTTCATGCGGGGTTATTTTTAATCAATTGTGTTTTACTTTTGATCGGTAGCGTTTTGGTGAACGTTTTCAGGCGAGGTTTCTACTTTTTCAAGTCCGGGTAATCCCTGATTAACTTCCATGCCGTCAGGATTATTCGCGGTTACCGCTTTAGAAACGCCTTTATCGGATTGCTTGCCTTTATCATCGGGTATATCCAGTTCTGCCGGACGCGCCGATGCAAGCGGGTTTTCGTCAACTTCGGTATCCTTTACCAAATCAACATGCTCTTGCGGTGTTTTTCCGGTTCCTTTTTTCTTATCATCTTCACCGCGAATAGCTTTTTCGTGTTTAGCCATAGCAACAACATTCAGAAAATGTTGGTATTTCGAGCCGTGACGCAAAACGGTTTCCTGTTGTTGGATTCCATGATTGATTAACTCATCAAGCTCTCCCACTGATAAGTCTGATAATTGGGTTTCTTTATTTGCCATTTTTTTATTTCGAAGGTACGATTTTTTTTAAATAACAAATATCGTACCTTTTATTTCTCCACCAGCCAACGCATAATCTTTTCAGCATTGGCAAGTAACTCCTGTAAAGAATTGTTTTGTAGTTTACCTGCTTGTTCTAATGCTATTTGTCGTAAATCCTTATGATGCTCTAATGATTGGCGTTCATAAGCCTGTTGCGGCATTTTTGTTCTTTCTTCGTCACTGCATGCTATTTTGTATTGAGGGATGTCGGCGCAACTTTGTGTAGCCATGTATTCCAATTCTTCTCGAGTAAATTCGCTCCAATTCTTGCCATCAGAGTATTTATAGTATCTTCCCATAGGACATGCAGTTTTACTCCCCAATTGATAACCATCTTTTGCCCGGAACTTAAACTTATGTGTTTTAGACACAACTCCCGAAGTTCCAAATTGATCTTCATTTATAAATTTTTTATTTTCCATTTTAAACCATTTTTAATTTAATCAACTGTATTTCGGTAAAGCATGATAAGAATGGATGCTTAATTAAAAAATTTCGCTCACATTCATAAAAGGTTTTCTCTATTTGAAATAACGCTTGTTCATGCCCGTTTGTCCAAAAGCAATTAAAACGCTTTGATTTTGATATTACCTGTATGCAATGATCGTTATCTTTAATCCTTGCAAATATTATTACCGGCGTAGTGTCTACCATATCTTTTTAATTACACATTAAGTTAACCCAATTAATAAAAGCACGATAACCGGCCGCGTATCCTTTTGACCAATCATCGTATTTTGAATCGTCATTAGTGATGTCATAAGGGTTTGTCAGGTTAGAATTATCTAAACCTTTTTTATAGCCTTCATTCCAAGCTAAACTTTTGTTTTTACTTTCCATTTTTAAAGTGTTTTAATCCCCTATAATCAATTTTTATATTTCAATATATATTTTATCACAAAAAGAATAAAAGTGTCTGTAATAGGCTAAAAAGTGTGTTATGTTTGATTTTAATGGTTGTGTTGTTAAAATAGTGCCTTTTGTTCAATTATTTCTTTTTTATCGTTTGTAAATAACTTCTGTTGGCTGATATGTGTTTTAAACCTTTTTTCTGCTGCGTCAAAATAATCTTTATCCAATTCACATGCGTAAAAATCAAAACCCATATCGTAAGCCGCTATACGGCTACTGCCTGAACCAAGATGTGTGTCAAGTATTTTGTCGCCTTGTTTGGCGTAGTTTTGTAATAGCCAAGTATATAACGCTATTGGTTTTTGTGTTATGTGAATACGTTCAATTAGTCCGATGTCTTTATTAAAAGAAATTTTCCTTGCGTTTGTATCAATTGAAGTTAAAGCTAATTCTACATTCGCCATAGTATGCATTCCGTCCATATATGGTTTATGCCAAGCTATGAAGTGTCGGCAATTAGGTAAATGTTCTATAAAATAATTACCTCCCCAAATAATCCAATTTTTAGAAACTCTAAACAACTCTTGAAAAAATAACTTATCTGGTGATATATCCCATTCAACCCCTTTAGACTGCCATTTTACAGACCACTTCCCCGCCGTTAGTTTATTTCCTAACCCGTAAGGAGGGTCAACAATAGCCAAATCAAAAAAATTATCAGGGTATCTTCCCATCATTTCCATGTTATCCTCGTTTGTGACTATTGATACGCTCATTTTATTGAAATTAATACCCCATTACACCAAAGCTGTTCACTATAACCGTAACCAATCTTTATCTTCTTTACTTCACAGTCGCTGCGGTTCTTTGCCCATGTGAATAAACAAATATCAGAAAGCGGTCGGATCGCCTCCTGTGAATGGATTAAGTTCTGAAACGGTTTCAAAACGTTCGCTTGGTGTAATTCCTGATTTTGCATCTTTTATTGGATTAAATTTAACTGTTGTTTTTTTATAATAATCGCTATTGGAAATTATTGTTGACATATAATCAACACCATTAAACTCATACCGCCTTGTCGCCCTGTTTAAATTAAATGTTGCCGATCCAATTTTACCAACAGATTTTTGTCTTCTTATTTTTTTAGAATGCAATTCACACTCGTCGCTTTCCGGTTCTGTTTGATGGTTTGGCCTGTGATAAATTAAAATATTGTCCATTTTATTATTCCACATGGCGCCATCAGCAATATCAAAAACGTCCGGGCATGGATAATTCCCTCCTGAATCTTTATGAGCCTTTGTTGGATGAGCCACTATTATCGAATAGATATTGTTTTGCTGTGCAAAGCGGGAACTGTCGCTTAAAAAAGTTTCAAGATATTTATCACTTCTACCGCCAGCGCTTTTATAGTCGTTTGAAAGCTGGTTGAAAGGATCGATAATAACCCCTTTTACGCCCTCTTTTATTATCAGTTCTAAAAACCTTTCTTTTATATAATCCGGGGTAGGCGACAAGGTTTTTGGATAAACATAAAAAATATATTTTGAAATAAAGTCGTATGCAAATTCATATTCATCTTTAGACGGCCTGAATTTATTGTCAGGCGTACACCGCGCTCCTAACAATATTTCAACAAGATCGAAATAAAACTCATGGGCTATGTTTTCAGGGGTAAAAAAAGCATACTTTTCCCCGTATAGTAAAACCCGCATCAATAACAACCATCCCATAAAAGTGCTTTTACCGTAATTTCCATAGCCTGAAAATAAAGAGTTTTCGCCCTCTTTTAGTTTAAAAAGGTTATCGATTAAGTCAACTCCTATCCCTTTCAGGCTTTTATACCCGTTGTTAAACAAATCAAATGCTTCCTCTTTTACATCTTCACCAAAAATTACATCTTTTGGCCGGATATTTTCATCAAGCATTTCTTGTGTTATTTCAATCTCACGCCTGCTTGTCTTGTCAACCAAAACATCCTTATCAAATTGAGCGGTGCCAGCGAGTTGCTTATTTGCCTTGTAAGCACTACCAATAGCCTGTTCGCACTCCCTTACTGAAAATTTGTTTGTTCCTATTTCATAATGCTCTTTAATAAATTGCTGACATACTTCTATAGATAAACCAAAGCGGCAACAGGCCGACGCAAGTTTGAAAACAAAAATATTCCGCTCACCTGTGATGAATGTATCGTTCCTGTTGGTGAGCCATTTTACAAGGTTTACAAAGACAAGTTTTTCGTTTTCAAGAACAATCTTTGACTGTATCTTTTCAACTGTTTTTAACTTTGCCCAAACCTTTGCATTTTTGTTTATGTATAAATCAGGGTCGTAACTTTCAAAACATACCCGCGCCTCGTTTATACCGCTCTTATCAGCCTCCTTAAAAGTCTCCCTAAGCGATTCAAAGTGCTCCCTGTGGCATTTACCATCAGCTACACGGATAAGTAGCTTTATTCCGTTATTCCTGGGTGAAATCCAGCAAGCGTATGCGTATTCATTAGCTGATAATTCTTTTTTCTTTTCATCAACACTGTAAACATTATCAAAGTCAAGCACTATAAAACCACTGTGCGTAATAATACATTCATCCTTGCGTTCTTTAAAAATACCTGAAAAACAAACACTCGGTAAATTTTTCTTTAGGACATCCTGCCTGTCCTTGTCAATATATTCCCTGATTTCATTTACAAGTTCTTTACTTTTACCAAACTTAATTCTTTCTAATGCAGCGTCAACACTTATGCAATAAGGTTCCTTGTCGAAAAGATTTTTAAATATTGTACATTTCGCTACCATTTGCTTGACTCCCGTTTAGGTTTGCTTTTTTCCTTAATAAACTCTTCCTCGTCAATCCAGCACTTGCCGTTTAGCCAAGTGGCCGGGTATTTTCTTTGAGGTAAAAATTTATTGTTTTTATCCAGCGTTGTTTTAGCAATATAAATCGGCAGCGCGGCCATAATCTTTTCCCGATCAAGCAATGATAACGCTTCCCATTTATGCTCACATTTTGCGGTATCTTTTTTATTTCCATACAAATCCCAAAATGCTGA
>CAZZVO010000061.1:0-16338 GCA_964657505.1 uncultured Mucilaginibacter sp. | reverse complement strand
CAAAAGTACAGGTATTGATATTGATTTTATTGATTATCGCGGCATCAACACTAACCTGTTTTTCTATCTCATCGTACTTGGCCGAATCCAAACCATAAACTTCCATCAATTGTGTCTTCCGGTAAAATCCGCCCAAACGGTTTCGATACTTCAAAATCCGGTTTGCAAAAGCAGGACCAATGCCACGGATTTCTGTCAATTCCGCAGAATCGGCATGGTTAATATCCACCACAACCAGCGTTTTAGCTTTGAAACCCGAAACTGCAGCAGGAAAATTTTTATTAAAACTCCTTACCGGAATGTTGATGTAAGGTTCCAGTCGGGCATAATCCTCCGGCGTAACAGAATAAATCTTTTGCAAATCTTCTTTTTTATAAAACTTCCCTCCTTTTGCCTCATAATTTTTGATGACTTTAATCTGCCTTTCGCTTAAACCCAACTTTTTCCAATCCTCAGCAGCAAGGTTATTTGGGTTGAAGGAAAAATAAACCGGGTTAAGTTTTTCCCTGATAAAAGAAGCATCCGTTTTATTTGGATAGTTATAACCTTTGCGATAAAACGCTGGTTTTTCATCCTTTGCCTGGTCTAAAATCCGTTGTGCTTCTTTTATCCGGGTAAAATCTACCTGTTCGGGTTTAACAAAAAGCTGATAAACATCCGGTGCGATTAAAATGATCAAAATTAATGCTGCCAAAACAAGCATTCCGTTCCACTCTTTTTTAGTAATTGCAAAGTAGTTTTTGATAGCAGAATACATACGCAGCAGTTTAGTTTAGAAATTTAAGGATAATAGTATGATATTTACTTTTTAAATCCCAATTTTAAAAACATCTATTTTATATAATGAAAGTAATAACCAAAGAAGAATTTGCAAAAGCCACTAAAATTGACAAGTTAAAGATGCCCGGCCTTGCTTCTTTTTTGATGGAAATTATGAAGATCAACGATGTAAACAAATTGTTTGCACAAGCACAACCCAAGCAAGGACCAGAATTTGTTGACGCAATTTTAGAAGGAATGGGCGTTGAAATAGAATTTGACGCTAACGAACTTAAAAACATTCCTACAACCGGCGGTTTTGTAGCCATTGCCAATCACCCGTACGGCGGCGTGGAAGGAATGGTTTTATTGAAAATTCTCTGCATGGTGCGGCCGGATGCGAAATTGATGGCCAATTTTCTGCTCAAAAAAATCCCAAACTTGAGCGATTATTTTATTGCAGTTAACCCTTTCGAAAATATTGAGCATTCTTCCAGCATCAGCGGCCTTAAAAACACCTTAGAATTATTGCGTAACGGCACACCGATCGGCATTTTCCCTGCCGGGGAAGTTTCTACTTATAAGATTGAGAATCAACAAGTAACAGACAGGCAATGGCATCCGGTTGTGGGTAAAATTATAGCAAAAGCAAAAGTACCGGTTGTACCGATCTATTTCCATGGTAACAATGGTTTGCTGTTTAATTTGCTTAGTTTGATCCATCCAACCATCAGGACTGCTATGTTACCGGCAGAGCTTTTCAATAAAAAAGGCCACAAAATTAAACTTCGGATAGGAAAACCGATTAATGTAAATGAAATCCCGTTTTCGGGCAACACTACGAAACTGCTTAACTTCCTTCGTGCCAAAACTTATTCTTTAGGCACGGGCTTGGAGGAAGAAAGAAAGATTTTTAATCCCAGAAATGTCTTCAAAATAAAGAAAACGCCCGAACCTCTTGCCTTACCTGTAGCAATTGATTTAATCGAATCGGAGGTTGAGGCTTTAAAAGAAAACTATTTGATTTGGGTTGAAAAAAACTACGAAGTTTACATTGCGCCTCCTTCTTTGCTTCCAAATATTGTTAAAGAAATTGGCCGTTTAAGGGAAATTACTTTTCGGGAAGTTGGTGAAGGGACAAACCAGAGTACAGATCTAGACAAATACGATATTTACTACAACCATTTATTTATCTGGGATATAGAAGCCAAAATGGTTGTCGGCGCTTATCGGATTGGCAAAGGCGATGAGATTTATTACAGCCTTGGCAAAAAGGGCTTTTATACTGCAGAGCTTTTTAAAATTAAAGGAGGTTTTACACCTGTTTTGAAAAAAAGCTTGGAACTTGGCCGTTCTTTTATCCGCAAAGAATATCAGCAAAAACCGCTGCCTTTGTTTTTGCTTTGGAAAGGCATTTTAAAGTATTTAATTGATAACCCTCGTTACCGCTATTTGATCGGGCCGGTTAGTATCAGCAACAGTTTTTCTAAGTTTTCTAAGTCACTGATTGTGGATTACATCGGCAAAAATCATTTCGACCACGATATGGCGCAATATGTTAAACCGAGGAAAAAGTTTAAGGTTGATTTTTCTAAGATTGATACCGAGCTTCTTTTAGAGGGTGAAAATTCTTTCAAAGTTTTAGATAACCTGATTTCGGAAGTAGAAACCCGAAACATGAAAATCCCGGTTTTACTTCGACAATATATTGCCCTTAATGCAAAAATAATTTGCTTTAATATTGATCCTAAATTTTCGGACTGTTTAGATGGGTTTCTGGTTTTAGACTTAGAAAAAGTGCCGCACGAAATGTTAGAAAAGCTTGGCAAGAACCTATAAATTCCACAAATACCAACAAAAAAAGCGATGGAGTTTTCCATCGCTTTTTTTGTTATCAGTTTTATACCGATAAAAGAAGTATCAATATGAATGCTTCTTTTATGCACCTTTATTTTGCAAACGCAACTGATCTTGTTTCGCGGATCACGGTCACTTTTATCTGCCCGGGATAAGTCATTTCCGTTTGAATTCTGTTGGAAATATCCGCAGCTAAAACTTCAGCTTGTGCATCTGTAATCTTCTCACTTTCAACTACAACCCGCAACTCGCGGCCAGCCTGGATGGCAAAAGTTTTTTCTACACCGGGATAAGAAAGCGCCAGTTGTTCCAAGTCTTTTAAACGTTTGATGTAACTTTCTACTACTTCGCGGCGGGCACCAGGACGTGCGCCAGAAATGGCATCACAAGCTTGGATAATCGGCGAAATCATGGAAGTCATTTCCACTTCGTCATGGTGTGCACCGATGGCATTACAAACTTCAGGGTTCTCTTTATACTTTTCGGCTAATTGCATGCCCAAAATCGCATGTGGCAGTTCCGGATTATCATCAGGTACTTTACCAATATCATGCAGTAAGCCGGCGCGTTTGGCCATTTTTACATTTAAACCTAATTCTGCTGCCATTGTTGCGCAAAAGTTGGCCACTTCGCGTGAGTGCTGCAACAAATTTTGCCCATAAGAAGATCGGTAACGCATACGGCCAATCATCCTAATTAATTCCGGATGCAAACCATGTATGCCCAAATCAATTACCGTACGTTCGCCAATTTCTACAATTTCTTCTTCAATTTGCTTGCGCGTTTTGGCAACAACTTCTTCAATCCGTGCCGGGTGGATACGTCCGTCGGTTACCAAACGGTGCATGGCTAAGCGTGCAATTTCCCTTCGCACCGGGTCAAATCCCGAAAGAATTATCGCTTCTGGTGTATCGTCAACAATAATTTCAATCCCTGTTGCTGCTTCCAACGCACGGATGTTACGGCCTTCGCGGCCGATAATCCGGCCTTTAATTTCGTCATTTTCTATGTTGAAAATAGAAACCGTATTTTCAATCGCACTTTCTGTAGCAGTACGTTGGATGGTCTGGATCACAATTTTCTTGGCTTCTTTAGATGCCGTCATCTTTGCCTCGTCCACAATATCTTTGATCTGGCTCATGGCCTTCGTCCGTGCTTCTTCACGCAAATTATCAACCAACTGGTTTTTGGCTTCTTCGGCAGAAAGCCCTGCGATAGACTCTAACTGCTGCACATGCTGCAATTTAATCTGCTCTACTTCTTCCTGTTTTTTTACCGCAGCATCGGTTTGTTTCTCTAAATTTTTACGAGCGTTTTCCAGCTCCTGGTCTTTGCGGTTGGCATTTTCCATTTTCTGGTTGAGCGATTGCTCTTTCTGTTTCAACGAATTTTCACGTTGATTAATGCCGTTATTTTTTGTGATAACTTCTTGTTCGTGTTCTGCTTTAAGTTGTAAAAAACGTTCTTTGGCTTCCAGCAATTTGTTCTTTTTCAAAAGTTCTGCGTTGCTTTCTGCATCTTTTAATATTTTTTTCACTTTTGTTTGTGCCGCAACTTCCTGACTTGCAAATAATTTACGGAGCAGATAGCGGCCAATCACGATGCCAAGCCCAATGCCCAGCAATAATCCAATTATAATATATAGTACATTCATCATTTATAGTGTTTAAGTATTTCTTCCAATAAAAAAACCGTAACCAAATTTAAATTTCCATCAACAGAAAATCCAATTATTGATTTTAAACAGATCAACAAAGATCCCCTAAAACCAGTTCAATTGCATTGTTACTGTAAAACCTGAAACTTAAACTCAACCACGGTTAAACCGTATGCTTTTTTTACAATATATATTTTTACTTTGAAAAGAAATCAGACAACAAACGATCCAACTGATAAACTTTTTCGGTAACTTCCGTATCTTCTACCATTACCTTTTTTTCTGCTTTCAGCGAAGTTGTTGCGTAATGCAAAACACACATCGAAAGCAAATCCTGTTTATCTTTTACCGCATAATTTTCCTGGTAGTCTTTTATACGGTCGTTAATCAGTTTCGCTGCCCTTCTGATAATCTCTTCTTCTTCCGTACTTACCTTTAAAGGGTAAACTCGGTCTGCAATATTTATTTTGATGGAAATCTCTCCCATTAAGCTTGTTTCAATTAAGTTGTCATTTTTTTAACAACACAATGCACTTATCAATTTCCCGCACAAATTCGTTAATTTTTTGCTTGATATCAAGGCTTTTTTCATTCGTTTCCGAAAAAGTCTTGGCAAGCTTCAATACACGAAGCTTTTCTTCTAATTCTTTGTTTCTTTCTTTGCCCGCATTAAGCGAAGTATTTAACAGTTCGTTTTCTAATTTTAACAGTTCGTTTTCTTCTTGCATAGCTGCGCACAACTCAATTAAGCGTTCGGTCTTTTCAACAACTTTAACCAATTGTTCGGCAACTACAGACATTTTTAAAACGTGAAAGGTTTAGGGTTTAAAGGTAATATTAGTTGATTATAATTTGCATCCAATTTCAACAGAACATTAAACTACATTTTGCGCTGCTATTTCCGCACTTCGGCACCTGCTTCTTTTTGCAGGTTAAAAGCTATTTTTTGCATGGCCGTATCAATTGCTTTATCGGTCAATGTTTTTTCTTCGTCCTGCAACACAAAACTTAAAGCGTAAGATTTTTTTCCTTCGGAGATTTTATCGCCTTTGTAAACATCAAACACATTAACTTCTTTAATCAGCTTGCGTTCGCTTTTCAGAGCAGTTTGTTTCAGTTGGTTAAAAGTTACATTTCCATCAACCAACAAAGATAAATCCCTTTTTACTGTCGGAAACTTTGCAACTTCCCGAAAAACAATTTTATTCCGCCCAACCTGTTTCAATAGCAAATCAAAATCAAAATCAGCATAAAAAACAGGCTGGTTAACATCTGCTTTTTTCAATTCTTTTTTCGCGACAGCACCAAAAACAACTAAGCTTTTATTGCCAACTTTGTAAGTTAAGCCGTAATCCAACTTATCGGTTTCCGCTTCTTCCACCGAAAAATCTTTAATTCCGGCACGTTGCAACAAGGCATCAACTGCTGCTTTTAGCAGGTAAAAACTAACAGGCTGTTCTTTTTGGTTCCATTGTTCGGGCCGATCAGCTCCGCTTAAAAACAAAGATAACTGATGCTTTTCTTCAAACTTGTCCTGATAATGATGATAAACTTTCCCAAATTCATACAATTTCAAGTTCTGATACTTCCGGTTCTGGTTATAACTGATCACTTCTAACCCAGAAAATAATAACGTTTGCCGCATCACGTCCAAATCGTTGCTTAAAGGATTTAAGATTTTAACCGCAGTTTCTAATTGTTCCGAATAAGCAGATTTGGTAAGCGAATTGGATAAAATCTCGTTAAAACCATTAGCTGCAAGTAAATCGGCAATGGTGTTTTGTACTTCGTCTTTATCCGGTTTTGGGGAAGTATTTAAAGAAGCGCGGATTTGCGTTGGGATTTCTATGTTGTTGTAACCGTAAATCCGTAAAATTTCTTCGATTACATCCACTTCGCGCGTTACATCTACTCGATACGAAGGAACTTCCAACGAAAGCCCTTCTTCCGTTTCAGCAACAACTTTAATATCTAATGCTTTGATGATCGATTTAATTTCCTCCGCAGGAATCAACTTTCCGATCAAACGGTTAATATGCCGATATAAAATTGGTATGCTAAAAGAAGCAATTGGCGCCGGATAAAAATCTGAAACTTCCGAAGAAACCATTCCACCAGCTAATTCCCGGATTAATAAAGCTGCGTATTTTAAAGCGAAAACGGTTATTTCCGGGTCTGTTCCACGTTCGTAGCGAAATGAAGCATCGGTTTTTAAACCATGGCGTTTGGCCGTTTTACGAACAGAAACAGCATCAAAATAAGCACTTTCTAAAAAGATGTTTTTGGTTTGAAGCGTAACGCCAGAGTTGATCCCACCAAAAACGCCTGCAATGGTTATTGGCTCTTCGGCGTTGCAAATCATCAAATCTTCTGCAGATAATTTACGTTCAACACCGTCCAACGTTTTGAATAACGTCCCTTCAGCGCAAGTTTTAACGACTATTTTTTCCCCTGAGATAGTGTCTGCATCAAAAGCATGCATCGGCTGACCCAGAGAATGCAGTACATAATTGGTTACATCAACCACATTGTTAATCGGCCGCAAACCAATCACGCTCAATTTTTGCTTTAACCAATCCGGGGATTCTTTTACGGTGATGCCCGAAATTGTTAAACCAGAATAACGCGGACAAGCTTTTGCATCCTGCACTTCAACTTCAATTGGCAATGCAAGATTTTGTACGGTAAAAGAAGCAATGTCTGGCAGGATGATTTTGGTTTTTAAATATGCCGCCAGATCGCGGGCTGTGCCTAAATGCGAAGCAGCATCTGCGCGGTTTGGCGTTAAACCAATTTCAAACAAATAATCGTCTTCCAATTTAAAGTATTCTTTTGCTGCTGTTCCGATTGCGGCATTTTCGTCCAAAACCATTATCCCGGCATGATCTGTTCCAAGCCCGATTTCATCTTCGGCACAAATCATTCCTTCCGAAACTTCTCCCCGAATTTTTGATTTGTTGATTTTGAAAGGTTCGCCAGCAGTTGGATAAACGGTTGTCCCAACAGTTGCCACCACTACTTTTTGTCCGGCTGCCACATTTGCTGCACCACAAACAATTTGCAATTCCTGCGCACCAACATCAACTTTTGTTACCCGTAAACGATCTGCGTTTGGGTGTTGTACACATTCTTTTACGTAACCAATCAGTAATCCTTCCAACCCGCCTGGTAAGGCCAGAACTTTTTCCAGCGACTCTACTTCCAAACCTATCCCGGTTAAAATCTGTGAAATTTCTTCGGGTGTTTGGGTGATGTTGATATATTGTTTAAGCCAGTTGTACGAAATCTTCATGCCGGATATTGCGAAAAGCCACAAAGATAGAAAAAGAGGCGGGAAAGGCTATTGGCTCATAGCTAATAGTTGATGGCAAAGAGCCATGAACAATAAACGATAAGCCATGAAATAGTTCACATTAACCCTTCGTCGGCAAAACTGAAATATTTTGTATCGGTAAAAATTAGATGGTCCGGAATGGAAAGATCAAGCAAAGCACTTGCAGAACGCAGCTTTTTTGTTAGGTCGAGATCAGCCTGACTCGGTTTTAAATTTCCTGAAGGATGATTATGTGTGAGAATGATGGAAGCCGCGTGATTTTCAAGTGCGGTTTGAAAAATTATTTTTGGATCGGCAATCGTTCCTGCCTGGCCGCCTTTACTGATCAAATGCCGGGAAAGCACTTTATTAGAACGGTTTAACAGTATAATCCAGAATTCTTCGTGGTTTAGATCTGCAAAATAGCGTTGCATTAAGTGGAAAACATCTTTACTGCTGCCAATCTTTTCTGTTTCTTTTTGCTCTGCTTCTTTACGCCGCCTGCCTAATTCCAATGCAGCAATAATGGTAATGGCTTTAGCTTCGCCGATGCCTTTAAATTTGGAAAGGTCGTTTACAGAACCTTTTCCTAAAGAATTTAAATCACCAGAAAAATGATGTAAAATGCGTTTGCTTAAATCAACTGCAGATTCGTCTGTATTGCCAGAACCAATTAAAATTGCTATCAGTTCGGCATCGCTCAAAACCCTTCTGCCTTGCGCCAAAAGTTTTTCCCGTGGCCGGTCTTCTTCTGCCCAGGATTTAATACTGATTTTAGCTTCGTAATTTTCCATCGTTAAAAATGGAAAATATTTTTCTTATAAAGAAAATATGGGTATAAAAAAAGGAGCAGATTATTCACCTACTCCTTTTATCGTACAAAAACTTGTGCTTATGCTAAGCCATTTACAAACTTGGTCAGTTTTGATTTGTTGTTGGAAGCTTTATTTTTATGGATCACATTTTTCTTGGCCAAACGGTCTAACATCGAAATTACTTTTGGCAACAATTCAGCCGCGTCTGTTTTAACCGTTGTGCTTCTTAACCTTTTAATTGCGTTTCTGGTTGTTTTAGCCTGATACCGGTTACGTAAGCGTTTTGCAGCGTTTGCCCTGATTCGTTTGATTGATGATTTATGATTTGCCATTTACTTTTAGCTACTTATTCTACCTTAAATTTAAGGTTGCAAATATAGTGTGATATTTTTATATATCAAATGTTCTTTTAATAAATTTTAACACATCACAAACCAACTTAAAATTACCTTTAATTATTGCGCATTACACCGAGGTTTGGCTTTAGCGCATCGATAGTGGCGCCAATGGTACCTTTTAAATAAACTGTATAAATCCTGCCGTTTTCAAAGGTTTGATTAAAAGCATTGGTAACAACTATACCAGCAATATCAGCATTAATAGTGCTGATACTGTATGTTCCAGCGGTAATTTCTGTATAATCGCTGACAGACTTGTATTCTTTGAAGGAAAATAGCACGATGGAATTAGCAAGAAGATTTACCCGAGGTGCACCGGAAACTAAATGCACAAAACGAATCTTGGCATTGCCCGGAGCTGGTGTAATTAGATTATCCTGCGCTGCAACAAAGTTAACAGTGTTTGCCGACGCTAAACCACTTATAAAAATCGAATAATTTACACTGCTGGCTAAACCCACAGGTGCAGTTACCAAAGTATAACTTGAAGATGAAGCTTTAACTTCGCCAGTTTGGTTACCCGCGATTGTTGAAAAATAACCTAAAGAATTACCATAAGCTACAGGAGCTGAGGTTTTTAAAGTCCCGGATAAATAAAAATTAACCGGACCTGCATCCGGACTGGCATTAATTACCTGGACAGAAGTTGTGGCCGTGCTTACGCTTTTACAAGAAGAAATTGTGGCGATAACAATTGCCCAAATTAAAAAACGATAAGTTCGGCTGTAAAAACTTTTGAAATCCATCAATATACTCTTGAAATCTTTTTGGTTATTCCCGATCAGTAAAAATTACTAACTGGTTTTTTTAACCTTGATAGCATTTGGACCTTTTTGCCCTTGTTCGGTTTCAAAAGTTACTTTATCACCTTCAGTTACCGGATCGATTAACCCATTGATGTGAACAAAAACACTATCCTGGCTCTGTAAATCTTTGATAAACCCATACCCTTTTGATTCATTAAAAAATGTTATCGTTCCGTTCCTGATTAAGTCTGCCGGTAATGCAGCCTCTTGTTTCGGTACACCGATTTGTATGTTTTCTAAAATAACTTTTTTTCTCTTCGAAGGATCAGGAGGTGTGGAAGTTATATTTCCGTTTTCATCAATGTAAGCCATCATCTCGTCCAAGCTTTTTCCTTTGTCAGAATTGGCTTTCCGGTCTTCCGTCTTTTCTTTTTTGTCCTGCTGTTTTTTTAATCTTTTTTTCTCTTTTTCTTTTTTACTAAATGTTTCTGTTGATCTACCCATGGTTTTATTTTAATCGTTGCAAAAAGTCCGCAATTTAGGATTTAATATAGTATTAATTGTTGTTATTTAGTAACAATTGATTTTTTGCTCTCTTCACCAAATTTACATCTATAAAAACAGTATTAATCAAAACCATGACTTCAACATTGATCTCCAGCGAAACTCTAAAGCTAACACTAAGTTTTAGGGTGATAAAAACAGTATAAAAACAATTTTAACCGGCCATAATTTTAAGCGAATACGCAAATACATTATCAAGGCTTTGCGGCAAAGTTACCAGCAGACCAATGTTTAGCCGTTCGAAGTTTAATGGCTCGCCGCTTTGCAATAAGGTTACCTGGCCAATCTTTTCGGTGTAATTTGGACTATTGTTTGCCAATGCTTTGATCAGTACTTTTCCAGCTACCGGTGCACCTAAAGCAATGGCGTACAATGCGTTGCCTTTGCTGGTGAAACGAATATCCTGACCAGTAAACGGCCTGCCTTTGCCTTCGTTAAAACCTTGTGCCGATAAAGGGACAATCTCTTCGCTTGCCGGACCTTCGCCAAAAACTTTCCATGGACGGGTACCAAAAATACTTTCGCCATTTTGCTGCATCCAGGCAGTAATGCCTTCCACAACGGCCATTTCTTCGCTATCAATTGTGCCATCGCCCCTAACCGGAATATTAAGCAGCAAATTTCCATTTTTGCTAACCACATCTGCCAAAGTATGGATGATGGTTTTTGCAGATTTATATTTCTTCTTTTCGTAGATCCGCCGGTCGTAATGCCAATCGCCAATGCAAGTATCCGTTTGCCAAGGCAAAGGTTCGATGGCGTTACTTTGTCCGCGTTCAATATCCCAAACCATACATTTACGTTGCTGCTCGTTTAAAATTTTGCCGTTTAGCACGGCTTCTAATTTGCCGCCGTTTCTTTTAATATTGCTGTTATAAAGGTGCGCTGCAATACGTAAACCGACATCACTAATAGGATATAAAGGCAAAACAGTGTCGTCAAAGTAAATACTATCTAGCTCGTATTTGTTGATCAAATCGACTGTTCGGTTGAAAAACTTTTCACAATAATTTTTATCTGGGATGGAAGCGTTGTGCGACCAATCCCATTGTTTAAAAAACGCTTCCTGGTTATCGCCGTTCTCGCTTGGCGTATGGTTTTGGGCGTATAATTCCTGCGGATCAAATCCGTCCCACCAGGTATTTTTACCTTTGTCTTTGGTGATATTTCCATCGTAAGGGATACCGGCAAACGGGCCAGATTGATCAGCTTTTTGCGATTTTTCGTAAAACGACCAAGCGTGTGCCGCATGAACGCTCACACCAAAACGCAAACCATTGTTTTTGGCTGCCTTGGCCCAGCCACCAATAATGTCTTTTTTAGGACCGATTTTGGTAGCATTCCAAGTTTGATATTTGCTGTTATAATTATCGAAATTATCGTGGTGATTAGCCATTGCAAAAAAATACTTGGCACCTGCTTTTTTGTACAAGGCAACCAAATTTTCCGGGTCCCAGTTTTCGGCTTTCCATTGGTTAATCACGTCCTTAAACCCAAATTTAGAAGGATGTCCGTACTTTTCCACATGAAATTTATAGTCTCCATCACCTTCCATATACATCTTTCGTGCATACCAATCGCCATGTTCCGGCTGGCATTGCGGACCCCAATGTGCCCAAATCCCAAACTTTGCGTCCCGGAACCAATCCGGAGTTTTATAATTTTCCAATGAATCCCAAGCCGGGCGAAAAGGGCCAGGCGCAACAGTTTCTCCGGATTGCAACTCACTTAATAAATCTACCCCAAATGATCGGTTTACCGCCAAAGCTGGCAGAGCACCCAATGCTGTTTTTAATAAGGTCCTTCTTTTCATAATATTTTTAGGTGGATAAAAGAAGCATCGGCAAAAGCTTTAAAACACGCTTCCAGTTATAAATTTAACAAACTTGTATCGTTTCTACCCCAAGTAATTGTCCCAATTTTTTAATTTTTGAGCTGATGTGCCCAACGCCAATCGCGCAATGATGCGCTGGACCGAAGGAATTCCAGCTTTCCACAAACTTGCGCGCACCAATGCTAAAACGGTAACGGCTGTTGGTATTACCAATTTCGAGGATTGGCCCGGCAACCGATTCGGCTTCGGCAAGCAGAAACATAATTTTTCCATCTACCGTTTCGATAACAGATAAAAGCGTAACCGGGCCGTTTTTTACAGACATTTCTACCGATAAACCTTTGCCGTTTTTACCATGATAAACTTTTAACGGACGGACTTTTATTTTGCCTTCGGCGATAGTTAAATGGCCGGGACCATCGTGTCCCATTAAAACCACATCATCTTTAAAATCCATCGCGTAATACTCAGTGAACGATCCGCCGGCACCAAAACTGTCCATAATTTTCATGGCCTGTGCGTTCTTGATTTCGTACTCTCCCGCAACCGGAACGCCATGTGCCGTTAATAAAGAACTGCCCAAAATGATCGAAGTTATCGTATCTTCATTAGGAGGGTTGCCGATACCTCGATGGTAATAGGCGATAGAACCCAACTGGTATTTCTCCACCAAAACATCCAAAGCAACGGAAGTACGGGCTGCACGTTCTAATTCTTCGGTGGCGCAATCCGGCCCAACTTCAAACACTTCTGTAAAAACTTTTACTTTTTGTTCGATGGCTTGTGCATCTACTTCGGTGCGGATGTGGGAAAGTTCATCAATCTCAATAATCTCCACATGGCCGCCAAAAGTGGCACATTGCAAAGTGAGGTTGCTGTAGATATCCAACATGCCACCGTAGTAATTGCCCATCACGCCCAAACGGTTGTGGAACATCACGTTCGCTACGTTTGCTGCCGAAACCCATTCGCTAATTTCTTGCCAGGCCAAATCATCATCCAACAACGTTCCGTTTACCTGATAAAAAGGAAGGATGGCGCGCTTAAAAACGTTTGCAATTTCGGGCATGGAGCAGGCCGAACAATACGCCAGCCATTCGCCGGTCATTTTGGTGCGGTCGTTAAGGTTGTTAAACCAAGCGTAATCAATAGTTAAATCTGGCGCAAGGTTTAAAACGATAACCGGCACGTTTGCTTTTTTTACCACCGGTAAAACGATGGCCGATAAAGCGTAAGTGGTTACATGCAAAAAGATCAAGTCCACATCCATCTGCCTAAACTGGTGGCCAGCTTCAAAAGCTTTTTCTGAAGTATCAATCAAACCTAAGTTTACAATCTCGGCATCAAAGCTTTTCAGTTTGCCTTCCACCAGATCAATATAACCAATCAGCCTGTTTTTTAAACCTTCAAATTGCTCCCAATATGCTTCCAGACCAATTCCAAAAAGGCCGATTTTTAATTTTGGTTTCATATAATTCTTGATCACTCCACGGAAAAATTGTACTTGCCCGAACCTGTTTGTATCAATGCTTTTCCGTCTTCAAACTTTATTAATTTCAAATCACTGTTACCGGTAATGGCTTTACCTGCTTCTTTTATCGTACTTTTTTGTGTGGCGGGCAAGTAAATTGTTGCCGTTGTATTTGCAGGAATTTCAACGTTAAAAGTAGTCGAACTTCCCGTTTTTTTCCAGTTACTACTAATGGTTCCATAAGGTGATTGGTAGCTGGTATTGGTGTAAGTTACATCGCCAACCAGTTCTGGCCGGATCACGATATGCTTGAACGCCACATCATTGCTATCCGATTTTATGCCACCCAAACCGCTGTAAAACCATTCCATTAAATGCCCCAGCATAAAATGGTTGTTGGATGAAATACGGTTTCCCTGCCAGGATTCTGTGAGCGAAGTTGCACCGCGCGCCAACTGATAACCGTAACCCGGCACGTCGCTGCGGCTGTTCATATCAAAAATCACGTCTGATCTTCCGGCGTCATCCAAAACGCGTAATAAGTAACGGAAACCAATATCGCCAGCAGTTACGCCGTTGTTGTGGGCGCGGATATCTTTGATCAAATTCTCGATTACTGCGGGTTTATTTTGCGGTTCCACCAAACCCATGTAAACCGACATGGCGTTTGCCGCCTGACTGCCGGAACCATATTGCTTGGTGTCTTTATGGAAAAAAGTATCGTTAAAAGAAGCACGCACGGTTTTGGCTAAAGCGGTGTATTTTTCTGCGTCCGCATCTTTTCCTAATAGTTTCGCTACGCGGGATAAAATATTCAAATCGTAATAAAAAATTGCGGTGCTGGTGATTCCGCCAGGCGTTAACTGCGACGGACCTAAATCTTTCGGGCCGATATCGTACCAATCGCCTAAACCAAAATACAAGATATGGTTTTTAGATTTCGAGTCGAGGTAATTGGCATAACGCGTCATCATGCTGTAGCTTTCTTCCAAAATCTGCTTGTCGCCGTACCATTGGTAAACGTAATACGGCATCAAAATCCCGTTGCTGCCCCACTCAGGCGAATCACGGAAAGGGCCGCCAAAAACGGTATATTCCGGTGCAATATCCGGGATTAATCCATCCGCCGTTTGCGAGTGCTGCATGTCCCTAATCACTTTTCGGCAAAGCGTAGCAATATCATAATTGTAGCGGATAGAACTGCCAACCAAATGCGCTTCTTCCAGCCAGCCTAATTTTTCGCGGTGCGGACAATCCGTAAAAACGCTGACTGTATTGCTGCGGATTGCCCAATCGATCAGCTTAAAAGTCTTATTAAAAAGATCGTTGGAAGAAGAAAAAGTGCCAATAGAAGCCGTAGAATTTCGGGTGTGCAGACTTTTGATTTCAGAAATAACTGGCTGCTGGTTTGGGTTTGATTCGTTCGCCGGAACGCCGCCTTCAACTTGAATATACCGGAAACCATAATACATAAATTGCGGATGCCACATTTCTGTTCCTTTTCCGCTTAAAGTATAGTTGAAAAAAACAGGTTCGCCAACTGCTTTTTGGTTGGCTAAACCATCATCGGTCAATAATTCGGCTGGCGTAATTTTGATGACGGCACCTTTTTTCCCTTTTACCGCGATGTACGGAATTGCCGAAGCGTTCTGGCCCATATCATACAACCAAACGCCGGGTTTTGGCTGTGATATTTTTACAGGTTTAAACTGTTCCATTATTTTTAATGGCGATTCTGCCTGCGCATCTAATTTTGGCGGCCCATCAACAACTACAGCTTTCCGCCATTTTTGGTCGTTAAAAACAGCATTGTTCCAACCAGTTTGTTCCAGGTTTGCATCGTAGTCTTCGCCGCCATAAATGCTGGAATAAGTAACCGGACCAGGTGCTGCTTTCCAGGTTTCGTTGCTGATGATGCTTTCTTCGGAACCATCCTGATATTGGATTAAAATCCGGCAAATCATTTTTGGATAGCCAAAAACAGCACGCAATTTATGGTAACGTTCGCCCGGAACATAGTAAAAGCCATTGCCCAGCATTACGCCAACTGCGTTTTTGCCTTGCTTGATTTGGTTGGTGATATCGAAAGTGAGGTACAAAGCATGTTGATCATACTTCGTCCAACCGGGATCCATAAAATGGTCGCCAACTTTGGTTCCGTTTAAACTCATATCAAACTGACCCAAACCGGTTATAAATGCCGATGCTGTTTTTATCGCCTTATTTATGGTAAAGCTTTTACGCATCAACGGTAAAATATCTGTACCTTCTTTCCAACGTTTATCGCCCGGGTTATCAATTGCCGGGATAATGCGTTCAGCATTGGGTAGTTTCTCGTAAGCAATCCATTTTGCACCTTTCCAGTCGGTTTCCTCCAACAAACCCATTTGCCATTTTGCTGGCTTGCTCCATGCTGATGCTTGTTGCTGATTGTCCCAAACCATCACTTTCCAATAGTAAGTTTTGGTGGAAACAAGCTTTTTTCCGGAAAAAATAACCTGAATAGATTCGTTGGAAGTTATCTTTTTAGAATCCCAAACATTGCCCGTATTTGATTGAAGCATTGCAGCATTATCCGAAACAATCACGCGGTAAGCTGTCTGCTTTACATTTCGTTGTGCGGATTGAAGCAGCCAACTCAATTGTGGCTTTTCAGATTGTATGCCGATTGGATCAATTTGATAATCGCATTTTAATTCGGAAACGGTTACCTGCGCCTGAACCCTTACGGAAACAAACACAAATAGAAAACCGATGAATACTTTATTGAAGTGTAAAATCATAAAATGTTATAAATTCTGTACAAATAATAAATGAATTGACTTATTGTTCCCGAATAATGCGAACCGGACCTAACAAACCGGAAGGAACCAAGGGCGAATTTTTATCAAAATAATTCCAAGTGGTAAAAGTATAACGTCCTT
>CAZZVO010000060.1:0-16439 GCA_964657505.1 uncultured Mucilaginibacter sp. | reverse complement strand
GTTGCCATTTTGGGGTTTGTTTAGTTTTAGTTAGATTTTAGTTTGCTAAATATAGAATTTATTAATGGTGATTTACAAATGCAATAAAAAATTTATTGTTTTTCAAATTTTAAAAATTGTGTGTGTAATAAAATGTTGACCAATCATTGCTTTCAATATCTTGTAATAAATGTAATATATTAATAGCTGCTAATACAGATACTACGTCTTTTTACAGAAGAACTTTTTTACAATTAAAACGATAATATTTAATTTATGCAAGTAAATAAGTGTAAAAAATACACCCTTATCCTCCTGCTATTTTTGCTTTATACTTATCATTCAACAAAATTTCTAAAATTTTGTCCCGAAAGTTTCCCTGGATCAGTATTTCACCTTCTTTAACCGCTCCGCCAACACCGCATTTAGTTTTTAACTTTTTGCCTAATTTTTCCAAATCTTCTTCGCTGCCTTTAAAATCTGCGATCCGCGTAACTAATTTACCTCCGGATTTACGGTCGAGAAAAATTTTTAGCTGTTGCTGTTGAACAGGTACAGTATTTTCTTTTAAATCATTGTCCTGCTGATATTCAAAATCAGGATCAGTAGAATAAACTACCCCTAAAACATTTTTGCTTTTCTTACTCAATTTAATAAATGTATCTACAACAATTATAGGTGTACTGTTTTTACCAGGTTAAATTTAGTATCGAAAACTTACTACAACTTTTTTAACTGACGAATCAGTTAACGCAACTTAGTCTATTAAATTTTCTAAACCGTAAAAATTATGGCTTAGTTTTTTAACCGATAAAAACAGTATATGTAAATTTACAAAAACAAATTATATTGAATTTTCTCATTTGTAAAAAAATTTTAATTTTGCTGCCAGTTAAGTGGATTGATTTGAATTGATTGCAACCACATTAAAAAATTGCTAAAATATATTTCCCTTTTTTTGCGATTGCAATCCTTCTTATCAGCTATTTATTTACATCTACATTTTTAAAAAATAGCTATGTCTTATTTATTTACATCAGAGTCTGTTTCAGAAGGACATCCTGATAAAGTTGCCGACCAGATTTCTGATGCCTTGATTGATAATTTCCTGGCCTTCGACCCAAATTCTAAAGTTGCCTGCGAAACGCTGGTAACAACCGGACAGGTTTTTTTGGCTGGAGAAGTAAAATCCACCGCTTATTTAGACGTGCAAAAAATTGCCCGCGATGTGATTAACAAAATTGGTTATACCAAAGGTGAGTACATGTTTGACGGAAATTCCTGCGGGGTTTTGTCGGCCATCCACGAGCAATCCCCAGATATTAACCAAGGTGTCGACCGCGAGGATAAACAATTGCAAGGTGCCGGCGACCAAGGGATGATGTTCGGTTACGCCACCATCGAAACCGACAATTATATGCCGCTTACTTTGGATATTGCTCATGCTCTGCTGATTGAATTGGCAGCAATCCGCAGAGAAAACTCGGAAATTAAATATTTACGGCCAGACGCAAAATCGCAGGTTACATTGGAATATGATGATAACAACCAGCCCATCCGCATCGATGCCATCGTAATTTCTACCCAGCATGACGATTTTGATGAAGAAAAAGCCATGCTAAACAAAATCCGTGAAGATATTATCAGTATTTTGATTCCTCGTGTAAAAGCAAAGTATCCTAAATACAGTCATTTCTTTAACGAGGAAATCAAATATCACATCAACCCAACCGGCAAATTTGTGATTGGTGGACCGCACGGCGATACTGGCTTAACCGGCCGGAAAATTATTGTAGATACTTATGGCGGAAAAGGCGCACATGGCGGTGGTGCTTTCTCCGGAAAAGACCCTTCCAAAGTCGACCGTTCTGCAGCTTATGCCACACGCCACATTGCTAAAAATTTGGTTGCAGCCGGTGTTTGTGATGAAGTTTTGGTGCAGGTTTCGTACGCAATTGGCGTAGCGCAACCGATGGGAATTTATGTAAATACCTACGGAACAGGAAAAGTTAATTTACACGATGGAGCGATTGCCGAAAAAGTTTCTGCCATTTTTGATATGACGCCTTACGCTATTGAAACCCGTTTTAAACTGCGTAACCCAATTTATTCTGAAACTGCGGCTTACGGGCATTTTGGCAAAGCTTCTCAAACTGTAACCAAATCTTTTTTCACCCCAAATGGTGAAGAAACCAAGGTAGAAGTAGAATTATTTACCTGGGAAAAATTAGATTATTTAGACCAGGTAAAAGAAGCATTCGGTTTATAAACCGATGCTTCTTTTAGCATACTATTTTCATGATGCCGGTTCAAAAGCATCATGAAAATTAATTTTTGCCGATGAAACATCAGCCTTTATTGCAACGTTTGCTGCTGCTGTTTGCTTTTTTCAACATTTATATCATCTGGGGTTCTACCTATTTGGCCGTAGCTTTAGGCATTAAAGGTTTCCCTCCTTTTATTTTAGTCGGTTTACGTTACCTTATTGCAGGATTAATTTTGCTGATTTACGCCAAAGCAAAAGGCGAAAATTTCCCACCTCAAAAACTACTTTTAAAGCAAGCCCTTAGCGGGATATTAATGCTGGTTGGCGGAACAGGGATGATTGCCTGGGCCGAACAATACATCACTTCCGGGCAGGCGGCAATCCTGGTGGCCACAGAACCTTTTTGGTTTTTGTTGCTCGACAGAAAAAACTGGAAAACTTATTTCTCCAATAAATACACTATTACAGGTTTGGTTGTGGGCTTTGCCGGAATTTTTCTCTTTTTAAAAGCAGATCATTTACAGGTAAACCGTTCCCAAATCGGCCTTATTGCAACGTTTGTGGTTTTGCTGAGTACAGTTTGGTGGGTTTTAGGTTCGCTGATCATCAACAGCAGCCGGGGAAAAAGTTCGGTGATGATGAACAGTAGCATCCAGTTACTTTCGGCAGCGGCAGTCAGCGGAATGGTTGCTGTTTTTACCGGTGAATTTTTGCATTTTTCGTTGGCAAAAGTTTCCGCAGAATCATGGCTGGCATTATTGTTTTTGATCATCTTCGGATCTTTAATTGCCTATATATCATTTGTTTGGCTGATGACGAAAAGGCCGCTCGCCATCATCAGCACGCACACTTATGTAAACCCGGTTGTAGCTGTGTTTTTGGGTTGGATATTTGCAAGCGAACAATTGGTAAAAGGGCAATTGGCCGGATTGGCAATCATTTTAATCGGAATTGTACTAGTAAACGTGCCGGAATATAGGAAATCGGCATCGGCGTAAATTCTAAAACTATTTATTTTACTATTTTTAGCCACATGCAATCCGAAGAAAATCCCTGGAAAATCAATTCCGAAGAAAATATTTACGATAATCCCTGGATCAACGTAACCGAGTTTCAGGGATTAAACCCTTCAGGAAATCCCGGGATTTACGGCAAAATCCATTTCAAAAATAAAGCAATCGGTGTTTTACCGTTGGATGAAAACCAGAACACGTATTTGGTTGGGCAATTTCGTTTTCCGTTGAATGAATATAGCTGGGAAATCCCGGAAGGCGGCGGACCATTATCTGGCGAACCTTTGGATTCTGCTAAACGCGAATTGCTGGAAGAAACCGGTTTAAAAGCTGCAAAATGGACGGAAATCCAGCGGATGTATCTGTCAAATTCCGTTTGTGATGAAGAAGCGATCATCTATCTCGCCCAATACCTGGAACAATTTGAAGCGGAACCGGAAGAAACCGAGCAATTAATCATCCGTAAATTACCTTTTAAAGAAGTTTACCAAATGGTTTGCCACGGCGAAATCAAAGATGCCATCACAATTGTAGCCGTTTTGAAAGTGCATATTTTATTATTGGAGAATAAGTTAGACTGATGCTTCTTTTACCATGAGAAAATTATTGAGCTACATTTTAACGCCGCTGCATTATCTTGCATTTACTTTTTTCCTGCTGATTTTTCATCCGTTGCAATGGATCGCTTTTCGGTTTTTTGGTTATAAATCGCATAAAAACGTGGTTGATGTGATGAACTTTTTCCTGGTTTCATCTTATTATTTGCTGGGCAACACGGTTAGTTTTAGCAATCATTTCGACTTGCCAGAAAACCGCCCGATTATTTTTATCGCCAACCACCAGAGTTTGTACGATATCCCGCCGTTAATCTGGTTTCTGCGGAAATACCACGCCAAATTCATCTCCAAAATTGAACTGACGAAAGGAATCCCTTCCATTTCCTTCAACCTAAAATATGGCGGCGGCGCGAATATTGATCGTAGCGACAGGCGGCAAGCGATTGCAGAAATGGCAGAATTAGGCACTCGTATGAAAAACAATTGCTGGTCGGCGGTAATTTTTCCAGAAGGCACGCGGTCAAAAAACGGCCTCGTCAAAGATTTTCAGATCGGCGGGATTGCTACTTTACTTAAAAAATGCCCGGAAGCTTTGCTGGTTCCCATCGTGATTCGTAACTCCTGGAAGATGGTAAAATACGGTACTTTTCCGTTAGGGATTTTTTTAGGGTTGAAGTTTGAAGTGTTGCAGCCAATCGAACCAACCGAAAAAGACCTGGAAGTTTTAGTAAAACGAGCTGAAACCGTGATCCGGGAAGCATTGGTGCAAGCTTAATTTATCCATATTTAATCCTTCGGTAAAATTTTCGTCGGTTAAAAAACGCCATTCACCGGGTTTTCCTGCGGATTTGCCTAATAGCCATTTAGCAGTTTCGGGATTAGTTTTTCCTTTGGTTAATCAAAACGACGACCATGAAAAACTTCATCCTAAACGCCAATCCTTTCATACTTCTTTTAGCACCGGTAATTTTGGCTTTAATGCTAGGCATCAACTACGAACTGGAACATTTACGCAACTTTCAATTGGCCAGCGCAGAAACCGTTTCTTTATTCTCCGGGAAGATGAACCTTTTCCAAACTGTTTGCGAAGTGGTTAAACAACAGGTTTGGTAATTTTAGGCGATAAAAGAAGCATCAGTACAAAAGCTTTTGCAGATTTTATTTTGTATTTTGATAATAAACTTTCAAAAACATTATGAGCTTACAGATCATACAAGATAACGATGGCAAACCTGCCGGCATTTTCATTCCTATTAATGAATGGGAAATATTGAAAAATCAGTATAAAGATTTAGAAATGCTGGAATATGAAGAACTTAATAAAGAACAAATTTTAGAAGAGTTTAAGCAAGCTCTAATAGAATTAAAGCTGATCGAACAAGGTAAGCTCAAATCACGACCGGCTAAACATTTGTTAGAAGAATTATGAAGTGGATTCGATTTCGCTCTTTGACAAACAAGCTAAAAGGCTGATCAAGAAATATCCTTCTCTTAAAATCGAACTTGCATCATTAATAGATAAACTTGCCAATAATCCAATCCAAGGTACTGCTCTTAATAACAATTTGTATAAGATACATTTGTCTATATCTTCAAAGGGCAAAGGAAAATCCGGTGGTGCACGGATAATTACGTTTGCAAAAGTCTCTAAAACGACAGTCTATTTAACAACGATCTACGATAAATCTGAAAAAGTTTCGATATCAAACAAAGAGCTGGAGCAGATTTCTAAATTAATTCCATAACTACAATATTGCTTTTAAGATTTTAGGTAGATAAAAACAGCATCCAAATTTTCATCCTACCGCACCGGTTTCGGTACAATCGGCAAACTTTCGTGCCCCAAATCATCCACAGATTGCACCGCGAAAAAGTAATTGTCCTTCGAGTAATCCAAAACGGCTTGTGTATCTGTTACAAAAAACTTCTTTTCCCAATACGGACTGATCGTTTCGCGCATCAAAACATAATAACCGACCGGTTTTTTACCTGTTTTAGGTGTTTCCCATTTTAATTGTGTTTTATTGGTTAAGCCACTCGTTATGACGCCCACATTTTGCGGTTCGGCCGGAGCCAAGGCAAGATTAGCGAGTACAGATAAATTCATCCTGGCAATTTTTTGCGTGTAATCGTAATCGGCTGCATCGGGCACATCGCCATAATCTACACCTTTTTCCTTGCGCACGTCCTGGTGCTGGCGGTTAAAATCCTCGTTCATTTCCGTAAAACGAACTGCCGTAAAACCTTGTTGTAGAAAAGGCGTTTGGTCGCCGCCGCGTAAAAAACGGTCGCGGCGATAAATCAGTTTTACATCTAATTGGCTAACATATCGCTCGCCAATTTCTTTGGTGTAACGCGCCAATTGCCGCGACGGACTATCATTTTCGCCACCATTTCCAACCAAAGAATTGATTGCGATGCCAGCACGTCGCGCAGCTAAAGTATCAGTTCTCGAAGCAATTGCTGTGGAAGGAACGCCTTCGCTAAAAACGCGGATGCTGCAGTTATCTTTCAAACCGGTTTCCATGCCGTACGTATTGCCCACTATATCGTTGTTCAGCATGGCATCAATATTCCAATTTTCGGCTTTGGCGCGTTTAGCCACGTTGGTGGATCCGTTTAAACCTTGCTCTTCTCCGGCAACCGTCATAAAAATAATGGTAGAAGGAAAGTTTCTAGTGGCCATTACGCGTGCCAGTTCCATGGAAAGTGCCGTTCCGGAAGCATCATCAACTGCGCCAGGTTCAAAAGCATTAGCATTCATCACATCGTTTACTCGCGAATCGTAATGACCAGAAACCATATATATTCTTGTATCGTTCGGATCAGTACCTTTTAAAATGGCCAATACATTTTTCAGAACGGTTGGCTTATCAATTCGTCCGCCTGCTGGTTGCGTAAACGTGTCGAATTCTACTTTCATTCTTCCGTTGGATACAGCGGCATATTTTTCCATTTCGGCCTTAATCCAGTTTCTGGCTGCGCCGATGCCAGTTGTTTTGCTCGTGGTGTCGCTTAAAGTGTTCCTCGATTTAAAGCTGACTAATTTGCGGACTGTTGCTTCAATATTCTTGGCCGAAACCTCATCCACCATTTTACTGATTTGCGGATCTTGTTTGATAATTGTGGTTTGCGCAACACAAACCTGGAAACTGGCCAATATAAAAGTGCTGAGTATAAATTTTTTCATGCTTCTGGTAGATTTTATACCGATAAAAGAAGTATTGCTTCTTTTATCGGTACTTTTTCAATGTTTGTTTCAAATTAAAACTTAAATTTATTAGCTTGCTGTAACAAATTTGCTAAACGTAGTTAAAATTAGACCGATTTTAGTTAACATAGCTTTGTTTTATACATTAAAAATAATTTGATATGAAGAAAAAACTACTTCTTTCCGTTTCGCTGGTTTTTAGCTTAACCGTTGCTGCTTTTGCGCAGGATATGCCGGATGCGGCCATCACCCAGAAAATAAAAGACGAAGGCATGAACCATTCGAAAGTGATGCAAACCGCATTTTACTTGACGGATGTAAGCGGGCCGCGTTTATCAAACTCAACTAATTTAAAAAATGCACAAAACTGGGCTTTAAAAGAATTAAAAAGTTACGGTTTAACCAACGCAAAGCTGGAGCCTTGGGGTAAATTTGGCAAAGGCTGGGACGTGGAAAAGAATTATGCGGCCATCACCGTTCCATATTATCATGCCATCATTGCCATTCCAAAAGCTTGGACACCAGGCACAAACGGACCGATTAAAAGTGAAGTTATGTTGATTAAGGCTGATACAAGCCTGAACCTCGATCAATATAAAGGCAAACTAAAAGGTAAAATTATTATTTACGAACCTGTTAGCATGACCTTAGCTGCTGGTGCCACGCCGGATTTTTTGCGTTATACAGATGCACAGTTAGATGAAATGGCGAAAGCAACGCCGCAAGCCGCCGGAGGAAACAGAAGGCCGGGTGCTGGTAGTCCGCAATTCGCTGCGGCTATGAAAATGCGCGCTTTCCGTACCAAACTTAGTGCTTTTTTAAAAGATGAAAATGTTGGTTTGATTTTGAGCCAGGCGCGTGGAACAGACGGCACAGTTTTCACCACAAACGGCGCTTCTTATGCTGATACGGCGAAAGCGGTTGCGCCAGAATTGGAAACCAGCGGTGAAGATTATCTGCGGATTGTGCGTTTGTTAAAAGCCGGAATTAAAGTTGAAATGGAAGCCGATATCAAAACGAAATTCATTACCGATGATTTGCAAGGTTACAACGTTGTTGCTGAAATTTCCGGAACGGATAAAAAACTGAAAGAACAAGTGGTGATGATTGGCGGCCACTTTGATTCCTGGCACAGTGCGACCGGCGCAACAGATAACGCCGCCGGAAGTGCCGTAATGATGGAAGCGATGCGTATTTTAAAAGCCATTAATTTTAAACCAAAACGTACCATCCGGATTGCTTTATGGAGTTCGGAAGAGCAAGGTTTATTTGGTTCACGCAATTACGTGCTGAACCATTTTGGCGATCCGAAAACAATGCAATTGAAACCGGAACAGGAAAAACTTTCTGCTTATTATAATTTAGATAACGGAACCGGAAAAATTCGTGGTGTATTTATGCAGGGAAACGAAGCCGTTGCACCAATATTTAAAGCCTGGCTGGAACCTTTTAAAGATTTGGGCGCAAGCACTTTAACTATCCGCAACACAGGCAGCACAGATCATGTTTCTTTTGATGCAGTTGGTATCCCGGGATTTCAGTTCATCCAGGATCCGATGGATTATTTTGCACGCACACACCACAGCAACCAGGATACGTACGACCGTTTGGTAGAAGATGATTTGAAACAGGCGGCTACCATTGTTGCTTCTTTTGTTTACAATACTTCGCAACGCGAACAGATGATGCCTCGTAAGGAGTTGCCAAAAGCAACGGCTGCGTTAAATTAGATTGAGGTTTTTTTAGGTGGTAAAAGAAATATTGAATTTAGGATACTTCTTTTACCACTATATTTTTAATGCTCGCTTTTATTTTGTCATGCCGAAATTTCTTCGGTATCCCATCAGAAAGGTATTTATCTTAACCCGTATGATGGGATTCTGAAACAAGTTCAGAATGACAGCGCGGCTACATTTCTCCTTTCAACCCTTCACCTTAAAACCTTCCCTCACAACTCCACTTTTTCATGCTGCTCCGGGATTTCAACTTTCTTAAAACCATACGTTTTAATTCGTTCGGCAAAGTTTTGCTGCACTTTGTATTCGCCATGAACTAAAAATATTTTCTTCACTTCCTTCGGGTCTTGGCAGGAGAGAAAATGCAGTAAGTCCTCGTAATCACCATGTGCACTCATTGATTTAATTACTTTTACATCGGCCATTACCTGGTACTCTTCTCCAAAAATCGAAACAAATTTATCTCCGTTCGTTAAACGTCCGCCTAAAGATTTCGGCTCGCAGTAACCAACCATCAAAATAGTATTTTTATGGTTACTGATGTTGTTTTTAATGTGATGCTTTACGCGGCCAGCTTCGGCCATTCCAGATGCAGAAATGATAACACAAGGACGGGAATCTTCGTTTAGTGCTTTAGATTCGGCCACCAATTCAATGAATTTTAAACCTTTAAAAGCAAAGGGATTGGCATCTACTTCCAGCACTTTTTGTACACCTTTATTGTACACTTCCGGGTGTTCCATCAAAACCTGCGTGGCTTTGCTGGAAAGCGGACTATCAACATAATAAGGAACGTCGGGCAAAACCCCTTTTAACTCTAAACTGTTTAAAGCGTACAACAATTCCTGCGTGCGGCCAACGCTAAACGCCGGAATAATAAGTTTGCCGCCTTTTACCAAGCAGGTTTCTTTGATGATTTCTTTAAGCTGTTCTTCTATCGGTTCTAAATCTTTGTGTAGGGAATCGCCATAAGTAGATTCTAAAATAATATAATCCGCTTGTTCAAAAGGTTGCGGACTATTTAACAATAAATCATTATAACGGCCAACATCGCCGCTGAAAGTAAGGTTGGTAAATTTACCATCTTCCAAAATAAACAAATGCACCGCCGCGCTGCCGATAATATGGCCTGCATCCGTAAATTTTAGTTTTACGCGTGGCGTGATTTCAAACTCCTCGCCATATTCTACAATTTTAAATAGATGTAGCGCGTCGATCACGTTTTCCTCTGTATAAAGCGCGCTTAATTCTTTCAGGTTTTTTCGCTTTCGATTTTTGTTGCTGTATGCCGAATCCTGCTCTTGTATCTTGGCCGAATCCATTAATAAAATTTTCGCCAAGTCCATTGTAGCTGAAGTACAAAAGATCGGTCCTCCAAAACCTTCGGCAACCAAACGCGGAATTAATCCACAATGATCGATGTGTGCGTGCGATAAAATCAAATAATCTACTTTTTTCGGGTCGAAACCAAAATATTCGTTCAATTCTTCGGTCTCCTCGCCCATTCCCTGGAACATGCCGCAATCCAGTAAAATCTGTGTTCCGTCGTTTAGTTCTAATAAGTGTTTGCTTCCGGTTACGTTCCTTGCCGCACCGTGGAAAGTAATATTCATGCTAATCCGTTTATAATTTAAGTCAATCTGCAACAGCTTCTTTAAAAAAAAGTTTATTTTTAACTTTTTAGTTGCAAAACTAATATAATAGTTATACATTAGCTTTATGAAACAGATTAAAGAACTAACACGCGCCGAAGAACAGATTATGCAAATACTCTGGCAATTAGAAAAAGCCTTTGTAAAAGAAGTAATCGACGAGCTGCCGATGCCAAAACCAGCTTACAACACCGTTTCTACTTTTATCCGCATTTTGGAAACTAAGGGCTTTATCGGCCACAATTCTTTTGGTAAAAGCCACCAATATTATCCGTTGGTAAGCAAGGAAGAATACCAGAATTTTTCGGCGGATAAACTGCTTACCGGCTATTTCGACAACTCTGTAGAGCGCATGTTTTCCTTTTTTGTGGAGAAGGAAAAGATCGACCTAAAAGAAGCAGACGAGATTTTAAAACTGATTGAAAAACTTAAAAACAAATAAAAACGATATGAACTGGTGGCACTATCTTTTACTGGCAAACCTGTATTTAGCGCTGTTTTACGGGTTTTATTTATTGTTGCTGCGCACAGAAACTTATTTTATGCTCAACCGCATTTACTTGGTTTCGGCGGCGGTTTTATCGTTTTTGATCCCGATGATGCAGGCCGAATGGGTTAAAAATCTGTTTATCACGCAAAAAGTACAGCAAACCATTTACTATATCAATCCTGGTTTTGTTTATCAAATTTATCCGCAAGCAGAAAGCGGTTTCACCATTTCCCAGTTCTTCACCTCAGTTTACTGGCTGGTCTCCATGCTTCTTTTAGCACGTTTAATTTATCGTTTTGTGAAGTTGAAACGGTACATGCAAACAGAAGAAACAGGCCGCGCGTATTCATTTTTTGGAAAGGTTAAGGTTGATGAAAACTTGCCGCAAAAAGAAATTATCGAGCAGCACGAAATGGTGCACGTAGCACAATTACATTCTGCCGATGTGCTTTTGTTTGAAGTGCTGGCCATTTTGAACTGGTTTAACCCGGTAATCTACTTTTACCGGAAAGCCATCAAATACATCCACGAATTTATTGCCGACCGTGATGCCATTAGTTTTGGTGTAGATAAATCTGACTATGCCTTGCTGCTTTTAAGCCAATCGATGGGCGTGCAACCCAATACTTTAACCAACAGTTTTTTCAACCAATCGCTCTTAAAACAACGCATCATGATGTTGCACAAAAACCCATCACGCCGTTCAGCTTTGCTTAAATACGGACTTTCGGCACCGCTTTTTGTAACTATGCTGATCCTGACTTCGGCTACCGTAAGCGAGCAGAAAACGATCAAAATTATTTCGGACAAGATTAGCAGTGATGCAACGGTAAAAGAAGTAGCCAAGGAAATTGGCAACAAAACCATTGTACTTCCAAAGCCACCAGCTTCTTTTAGCAATACAATTGTAATTACTTCATCTTTAAGAGGAAAAGCGGCGTACGCAAACGGAGAACCATTGGCAGACGTAAAAATTTCTAATGCTAAAACAAGTATCAATGTTATAACAGATCAAGTTGCACCTACTATTAAACCTGATACTGAAAAGACGATTAGTTTTGCGGCAGTTGAAAAGTTACCGTCTTTTCCCGGAGGTCAAGAAGCTTTCGGAGCTTATCTCGCAAAATCCCTACGTTACCCAAAAGAAGCTAAAGACAATAAGATAACCGGCCGAGTGATCGTTACTTTTATCGTAGAAAAAGACGGCCAGTTAACTAACATCAAAGTACTGCGCGATATTGGCGGTGGCTGTGGGGCAGAAGCCATTCGTGTTTTAGAAAAATGCCCAAATTGGAACCCGGGTTTGCAAAGCAGTAAACCAGTAAGGGTTGTTTACACCATGCCGATAAATTTTACTTTGGCGGGTGATACAAAAAGCTTGTCTTCCACTAAAACAACACGCTTAGACAGTGCAAGTAATCCAGAATTATATAGGCGTGGAGTTGAATTGATGAAAAAAACAACAAACTTTACGGTAAGTGGTTTTGGCGGCCCTGATTCTGCAAGACAAAGAAAGCCTTCCGAAACAATCCCTCTTCAAGCTAAAATGATGGGTTTAAATGATCCGGCTTATCTCCTTGATGGTACAACGATAAGCAAAGATGATTTTAGCAAAATCAAACCTAGTGATATCGAAAGTGTCAGCGTTTACAACGGTGCAATCTCAACGACCAAATATGGAGAAAAAGGCAAAAACGGTGTTGTCGAAATCACGATGAAAAAAGGTAAAAAGCCATAATACTTCTTTTACCACCTAAAAATCAGCAGTGCCAATTGGTGCTGCTTTTTTTGCTTTTTGTCATCTCGACCATAGGGAGAGATCTTAATCAAGTAAGAATAGCTTTAACTGCTTCAAAGAAGATCTCTCCCTACGGTCGAGATGACAGAACCCAGCTAAAGGAAAAGTTAAAACTTACAATAAAGAACCGTCAGCCGACCGCAACCCCAACCCGAATGCTTCTTTTAGCACATACTTTCCATCAACAAAATCCGGGTTTTGGTATGGATTGTTTTTGGTGAGGAACGGTCCGTCCAGATCTGCCCAATCGCAAAGCTGGGCCAAAGCGGCAGCGGCCAACGTAGCGCAACTTGTTTCGCTCATGCAGCCAATCAATACTTTTAAACCTAATTCTTTGGCTTTTAAAATCATTCGGTGGCCTTCATACATCCCGGCCGATTTCATCAGTTTTACGTTGATGCCGTGGTAAACGCCTTTCGCTTTTTCTACATCGGCAAAACGCTGCACAGCTTCATCGCCAATTATCGCAACCGGACTATTTTCTGTTAACCAGGCGTTTCCGTCGATGTCGCTTTTATCCATCGGCTGCTCGATTAGTTCTACACCTTGTTCGTGCAGCCAGTAAATTTTATCGAGTGATTTTTGCCGGTCCGTCCAGCCCTGGTTGGCATCTACATAAAGCGGAACATCGGTAACAGAACGAATGGCGCGGATAATTTCTTCATCATTATCTTTTCCCAACTTAATTTTAATCACTTTAAAACCGGCTGCTTCCTGCGCTTTTTTGATCATCATTTCGGGAGAATCAATGCCTAACGTAAAACTGGTAACCGGCATCAAAGCAGGATCAGCATCGAACATTTGGTAACAAGGTTTTTGTTCGATCTTCCCAATCAAATCATGAAAAGCAATATCAATAGCCGCTTTAATATTGGGGTTTCCGGGAGAAAGGCTGTCTAAATAAGCCATAACTTCTTCCATAGAAAAAGGGTGGTAAAAGAAGCTCAGATCAACTTTCCCCAAAAAAAGCTTTGCCGTTTCTAAGTTTTCGCCCATGTACGGCACCATCGAAGCTTCGCCGTAACCAGTAAAACCTTCGTATTCCAACTTTAACAAAATTAAAGGCGTAGCAGTGCGCGAAAACTTGGCGATGGTGAACGGATGCTTCAGTTCGAGCTGGTAAGTTTGGTAAGTCAGTTTCATGTTAAATCGCCTAAAGCTAAAAAATCTCAGCTAAAATCATTTCTATCTTTGGCGATATGCAAACGGAAATTTACAAGCCTTTCGACCAATTTAATTTTGGCAACCGCACCTGCTTTTTAACTGGCAAACCGCTGCAATCCGAAGAAGAAAAAATACAGGTTTTCCCGGCCTGGCTTTTATCAAAATACAACTTGTACGACCAGCCGTTTAAAATGCTGGACGAGAACTTCCCGACGTACAAAGACTTAAAGTTGCCTTGCTCCGCAGAAGTAAATGAGCTTTACATAGAACCGTTAGAAGAAGAAATTAAAGCCGCTTTTGAACAAGGTTTTGAAGCCGTTAAAGTTTTAGATGAGTGGAAACTGTTTTTGTGGTCGGGCAAAATGATGTACGGTATTATTTTTAATGAACTGCAATCGGCCATACGACAGCAATATGCGCAGGGACAAGGTTTGAATATTTCGCAATCGCTGATGCACAAATTCAGCCAATTGCACCTGATGTTGCAGATGCTTCTTTTACCGATAGTTTTTGAGGATTTTAAACCGTTTAGTTTTTTCCTGTTTAAGATTGAACCGGCAACTGATTTGTTTAACTATCGTGATGAGATCAATTCGCTCACTTTTGCCTTGCGTTTAAGAGATTTTGGTTTTACTTTTTGCTTGCAGGATAACGGCGCGAATACGGTTTATCATGAGGAAATTCTAAATAAAATTATTGGACAAACTTTGCATCCAATCCAATTTGAAGAATTTAGCGGAAGGATTTTCTATTCGGCTTATTTGTTTAACCGTTTGCCGGAATACCATATTTTGCCGGTAAACGGAGAAATTTATATCGAAGCAATGGCGTTAAAAGGCATGAGTTCGAAACCGCTTTTCGACGAGTGGAAACCCAAAGTTTATGGTCAGGTTTTAGAAAGTTTCTGGAAACCCTGGGGATTTTTACTGCTAGAAATAATCAAAAACCCGGAGCGGCCAATGAGTTTTTTAGTGGATAAAAACAGTATATTTATTAAGGCGGAGGACATTGAGTTGCCGGGATAGGTTACTCAATTTTATTTTTAAATTTGAGAACGATGAATGGTTTAGCAAATTTTTCTGTAGAAATAAATCAATTGTGCAAGTTACATCAGGTAAAAACACTGTTTGCTTTTGGTTCTGTTACTACGGATCGTTATAATCCGGATAGTGATATTGATCTTTTGGTTGATATTGATGCAAACGATCCTTTAGTTTACAGTGAACACTATTTTAATCTAAAATTTCATTTAGAAGATATACTAAAAAGACCTGTTGATCTTTTAGAAGAAAAAGCTGTTAGAAACCCTTTTTTAAAAAAGCAAATTGATCAGCATAAAGTGCTTTTGTATGGAAGATCAAATTAAAACCTGGCTTACTGATATAAAATTGTGTATCGAAGAGATCAATGAATTTCTGCCTGACAAAAAGAATTTTTTTGAGTTTCAAAAAGACGTTAAAACCAGAAAGGCAATAGAGCGGAACATTGAAATTATCGGCGAAGCAGCTAACAGGATTTTTAAATTAAATGCCGATATAAAAATAACCAACGTAAGAAAAATTATTGCTACACGTAATCGTATCATACATGGCTATGATTCTGTTTCAGAAGATATTGTTTGGAGTATTGTAGTCCGTGATTTTCCTGAGTTGTTGATAGAAGTCCAACAGCTTTTAATAGAATAATATTTCCTTACCGCAACCCCAACTTCCCAAAAAAATACGGAACCACTTCCGGATATAAAATAATGGTGATAAAAATACCGTTCAACGCACCGTAAAAGTGTGCGTCGTGGTTAATTGTATCAGCTTGCTGGCGACCGGCGTAAACACAATACACTAAATACAAAACACCGAATAGTATTGCCGGGATTGGAATTGGCAATGGCAGGATCATCATCTTCGTCATCGGATCAAACAAAATAAAGCTAAAAACCACAGCAGAAACTGCACCGGAAGCACCTAAAGTTCTGTACCAAAAATCGTCTTTGTGCTTTAAAACGGTTGGGATATCGCTCAAAACCAAACTCACCAGATACAAAACGGCAAACTGCCAATGGCCGATAATTCGTTCTAAATTGAAAGCAAAAAAGTAGTACGAAAGCATGTTGAAGAACAAGTGCATCCAATCTTTATGGATCAAACCGCTGGTTAATAAGGTATAAACTCTTTGTTTGCGGTAAACCTGGTGCGGACTTAAAATCAGGTTGTCATAAATTTCCGGATTAGAAAAAGCCAGTAAACTGGTTAAAACCGTAATCACGAAAATTACGGAGGCTACCGGCGTTACTAAAAAATATTCGAGCATGTTAGTTTAAATTTAGTTTGATCGGAGCAATGATCCGGCCAACCGGGTAACGCAAAAAAGTTGGCTCAAAGTAAGGTGAATTTTTGTAAACGAAGTTGAGCTGTGCCGCCCCGCTTTTGGCCAGTTCCGGATTTTTAGCTTTTTCGGTTTCTAATTGCTGCTTCAGTTGCGGGTTTTTCTTTAATAAATCGGCGGCAACATCTTCGAACACATAATCCGAAAAATATTCTTTTTGGCCGAGGATGGAATCAAAAAAGTTCCAGGCA